>CAZJBN010000141.1:0-10950 GCA_964543955.1 uncultured Bifidobacteriaceae bacterium | reverse complement strand
CGGCTACGACGTTCGTGCGGTGGACGCCGACGCCTCGGCCGTCGAGGCCGTCCGATCGATGGCGGCCGCGCTCGCGCCGGGTCTTCCAGGCGAGAACTTTCGGGCCGAACCAGTCGAGAAGATGTCCTTTCCGGACCGCTGCGTGGACCTGATCATCAGCAGCGCCGTCCTGCACTTCGCCCGGGATGATGACCACTTCGAAGCCATGCTGCGGGAGTGCTGGCGCCTCCTCGACGGGAACGGTCTGTTCTTCTGCCGGCTGGCTTCGTCCATCGGCTTCGAATCGCGCGTGAGTGAGACCGGACGTTGTCGCTGGGTGGTTGCGTTCTTGCGGCGTGGAGTACCACACTTCAGCGTCAAACACGGCGTCCTTGCCGTTCACTTCGAGAGACTAGGGAACCTGTACCCGCAATTCAGTTGATGCCGGCCCGAGTCCAGCCTCGCTTCGCGCGCGGAGCCGCACATAGTACACGCCCGGCGGCACACCATTCACCGTAACTGACGTGGCTGCGGCCAACGAAAAACTGCCAACATTCGAGAGACCAGGCCCATTTCCCACGACTAGCTGGTATGCGATCACGGGACCACCGGACGCGGGCGGATGCCATGACAATGCCACGGCCGATCCGGCAACGGTAGCGGCCAGGGCCCCTGGGGGTCCAGGGAGAGCCGGAGCCGGCACGTCGATCACTATTTCGTTTGACGGTGGGCCTACACCAGGTTGGCCAATGGCGCGAACACGCACGTAGTATCGGCCAGGCGACAACGGCGGCGAAACGAACATGGTTTCTGTGATCGGGATAGTCGCGAGATTCGTCGAGCCAGGTTGTGTTCCGGCCTCCAGCAAGTAGCCCGACACGAAACCGGAGGCAGCCGACCACCTGAGGGTGACGATGCGATCGTGAAGGCTCGCTGAAAGACTGGCCGGCGCACCAGGCAAGCCAACGCGCAAGTCGATTTCGTTGGAGGGTCCGCTCGTGCCAAAGGCGTTGGTGGCTGCCAGGCGCACGAAATACGAACCGGGCGGCGCTGTAGCCTGAAAGGTCGTCGTTGGGCCGCTGAACGGAACCCGAGCGAGGTTCGAGAGCCCTGGCCCTGAGCCTGCAAGGAGCGTATAGCGAGTTGGCGCTCCCCCTGCTTGCGGCACGTGCCACTCAAACGTGATGGTCCCGCCGATAACGGCGGCTCTGAAGTTTTCCGGTGGAGCGGGTGGAACCGGACCGCACACCGCGACCTGCGCCAACGGTGGGTGAGGCGACAGATACGGCGATGCACTGAGCGTCGCTTTGTCCGATGCCAGAAGATAAGTTGCCGGATAACGCGAGTAACCTGACCACATCAGAGCCCCATGGTCACAATCCGGAAGGCCAAGGTCGCAGGCCAACGGATGGGGCAGCCCGAAGGCGTGGCCCAGTTCGTGCCCAAGACCTCCGATGAACCGGCATCTCGTGCTGTTGTCGATCTCTCCCGGGCAGCCAGGCTGGTGAGCTTCTCCGACAAGTCCGTGCAGGTCGTTGACATCGATTACGGTCACCCGATTTCCACCACACCCGCCACATTGGCCACAGGAATGGAGGGCATCGACATAAATCGCCCAGACATCCGGCCCGGCATGAAGGCTTCCGGCGGGGCGCCCTGTGAGTATCTCAACCTCGGACCTCGCACTCGAGTAGAAACCTCCAAAACCGGGTGTCGCTGCAAACCAGCTTGCGGGATGGCTGCTCTGAAGAACAAGCACCTCTCGATCGAGCGTAAAGGTTCGGCCATCGGCCATCTGCTGCTGGTAGAACCACTGCATGTCAGCGGCTGCGATGGTCACCGCCTCACGATAATCTTGCCGAATCTGGCGATCTGCAGGAACGAGGTACACCACTCGGACAGCTTGCGCAAAAACCGCGGCGGGCGCGAGCAAAGCAACGCACGCCAAGCATGGGAGGGCGACTCGATAGCGATGTGACTGAATCCACATCTCCACAAAAGGCTCCTATGTCAAGGCTCTAGGAAATCGTGACCGTCTGCGCGGCGGTTGCGGGTCCCGCACCGCAGGCGTTCACCGCCCGCACGGTGAGGTTGTAGGTCCCTGACGGAGCGCTGGCGCTGATGGTCCGTCCAGGCAGCGGAAAGGTTCCCACGAACGAGCCCGTCACGCTCAGCACGAAGCTCGCCGGTGCCGGCCCACTCACCGCGGGATCCCACAGCGCCGCCACACGGTTACCGACTCTGTACGCCAGGAAGTTCGCCGGCATCAGCGGCACACCTGTGCACTCAATGGGAACGGTCACGGTCACCGAGTTGGATGAATCACTGGGCCCCGTTGCGTTGACGGCGCGGAGCGAGACCGTGTACGTGCCCGCTGGCACACCGCCAAAGCTGATCTGTTCGCCCATCGGGATCGGCACCGACGCGTTGAACGTGCCCGACACGTCGAGGAGTAGCGAAGTCGGCTTCCCACCTTGAAATGTGTTCTTCCATGCCAGCGCTACGTTGCTGCCGCTGACGGTCGCCAGCAGGTCCGCCGGCGCCGACGCCGGTGTCGTCGTGTCGATGAACAGGCGGATCTCATTCGACGGACCGCTCGGGCCAGCGTCCGTCAGTGTCCGCATGCGCAGGTAGAACGACCCGCTGGGAACGGTGAGCGTAAAGATGGGCGCCGTGCCCCCCGTCGGGATGCTGGCGACCGTACTTCCCGGGGTGAGCCCCCCGTCGAGGACGTAGCCTGTCGGCGCAGGTCCCGCCACGGGTGGGCTGAAGCGTAGCGTGAGGACATTGCCGACGACCGAGGATGCGAAAAGGTCCGCCGGCGGCTGAGGCTCTTCCGCGGGAGGCTGCGCGTCTTGTGTAACCGTCAGCGTGCGACCACCAGCCGTGAACCTTCCGATACGTGGTTGCGGGCCCGGATTCTCCGCGTAGGCAAGGGTAAAGGCCTGGTTGCCCGAGCCGCTCGTCCCGCCGGCTGCTATTGTGAGCCAAGGAGCATCACTTGACGCCGTCCAGCTGCACGTCGATGCCGTAGTGGTTAGGGACGCTGCCACCGTTCCTGCGCTGCCAGGAGCGGCGACGGCGACCGGAGCCAGCGTATAGTCACAGATTGGCGCCGCTGGTGGTTCCGCGCGAACAATCGCATATGCTCGATCGCCGCCAGGTGTTCGGTAGCCGGCCAGAAATGCGATTTGGCCGCTGTTGTTGATCGCCTCTGTATGCGTCGCCACATACTCGACGAGGCCCAAGCCCTCTATGGTGTCGCCTGGGCCGATCACCCTGTCGACTTCCGGGTCTGGACCCACGTAAATTCCGCAGCAGAGTTGGGTGGGGAAACGAGTAGCCATGAATGCCACTGTGCCAGCATCGTTGATCACTGGCACGAACATCTGGTAGAAACCAGCGCCACTGGATACCACGCGAAACGGGCCGCCGGCGCCGACCATCACTCCGTGTACGTTCTCTGTCGGACCGCCCGTAAAGGCGACCTCGTTGTGATTGTTGATGGCGGGAAACGAGGTAACGGCCCAGCCGTTGATCGATCCGTCTCCGGTGCCAATGATCGTGAATTGGCCGCCACCATCGGTTGTGAAGACCGCACCACCAGTCATGCCACTAGCGATGAACGTCACCACCCCGAGATCGTTGATCTGTGGTTGGACCGGCGTGATTGTCCTGCCGATGTGCGGTAAGACCATGTCGGTCCCAGCGATCGGAATGTTCGCGCCCGATCGATTGATGTAGATCCCTTCGCTCACACCTGCCGACGGCAGGACAGCGTGAAAGGCGACGTCACCGGCGTTGTTGATTGAGGAGCTCATGAACGCGCGAAATGAACCGCTGGTTGTGCTCGCCAGGGTCGTGACGGTTGTCCCATCGGTGGTCATCAACCAATACCGGTCGTTGAGCGTTATGGGATCGCGGTCGTAGATAATGAAGTTGACGACCCCTGAGTCGTTCAGGGAGGCTCCATAGCCACCAATGTTGGGCATGTTCTCAGCGGTGGCATCGATTTCGTAGACCGTCTCGACCTGCCCACCTTCACTCCGCCGAATCCGCCCCACCCGCTGGCCGCTCTCTGTCGGACAACTCTCGGTGAACGCAACTGTTCCCAAATTGTTGATCGACGGACTGCTGGCCCCCTGGGATCCCCCGCAGATTCCCAGGTCAGCAATCACGGTGAATGTATATGCAGTCTGCGCGCTCGCAGCCGTCCCGCAAAGAAGACCAGCGAGAACCACCATCGATCCAATGGTCGGTCGCATGTTGAGCCTCTACATGAATGGCCAACGAGGCTGCCAATGTGCGCGAGCGGCACCCAGGGCGAGCGGGATTAGCCGTTGCTCAAGACGCGTGCAACGGTAGACCGCCGAGTACTCATGAACAACCCCCATTTGGGGGCACAAGCTCGAGCGAGACACTGCCTCAGACTGTCGGGCATGCCCGGCCTCGCTAGCGTTTACTACTCCTGCTCCGCGTCCGGCGGTGCGGCCGGCACAATGCCCAAGTCGCCCTCGCGACGGACAAGTCTGCCACTCGCATGACTTCCCGCTCGGTGCCGGCCTCCGGCCGCTGCGAAACACCGGCTTGGCTTCGTATGCGAGTGGTTGCATTGGTGCAGGGTGGAGTGCCACACTGCAGCCTCAAACACGCCGTCCTTGCCGTTCTCTTCGACAGGAAGGTCCGGTGGTCCGACAACTCGTGCATCCTGCACGCCGACGAGACTGCTCACGGGCGGGTCGCGCACCGCGGCCCGCGGCGAGTCGGGGCTTGTGAACAACAATTCCCTGCTGAGGCTCATCGAGCTGCTGTATGCCGCTCCCGGAACGAGTGTGGGCTGGCCAATCTTCCTGGAAGCGCTGCGGTCGGCGACGGGAGCGTGGGCGACGCAGTTGGTGACGCACCATCCGGAAGCGCGCGAGGGCGATTTCGTGGCGAACGCCGGTGGCGACCCGGAGGGGCTGGTCCTCTACGAAACGCACTGGTCCGCTTCCGATCCGTGGGCCTACAACGCGAAGCTCTCGCCGCCGGCCGGATCGGTAATCAACGGCGAAGCGCTTGTGTCCACGGCTGAGTTGAGACGCACCGCGTTCTACGCCGACTTCGGCCGCCGCTACGGGGTTGTACGGATTGTTGGAGCCACCCTCGAGACCGGGCCCGCTGGCACGTCGGTGATGAGCGTCACGGCCGGAGAGCAGCGGGCACCATTTTCGGCTTCTGAAGCGTCCTTGCTCGAAGCCCTCGTCCCTCACGTGCGACAGGCGTTGAGTCTTCATCGACAGCTGCTCGGCACTCAGGACACGGTGGCTGATCTGACGGCTGTGCTCGATCAGTCGCGTCAAGCCATCTTCCTGCTCGACGGAAGGTGTCATGTTGTATTCATGAATCGAGCGGCCTCGAGCCTGGTCGCTCGACGCGACGGATTGGTTCTCGACCGAAGCGAGCTGCGGGCGGTAAGTGGCACGGCGACAACAGCGCTTCGGCGCCTGGTCCGCGAGGTGAGCGTCACGATCATCGGCGAGGGGGCCGGAGCCGGGGGCGGGTTCTCGATCGAACGGGAGTACCCGCGCCGGCCACTCGCGGTAACAGTCGCGCCGCTACCGAGAAGAGACTCGCTACCAGAGCGATGTGACGCTGCAGTGGCTTACGTCTCGATTGCCGATCCCGACAGCCCAGGCGTGGTCGCCGAGGCTGTCTTGAGTCAGCTGTTTGGTCTGACACCCGCCGAGTCGCGCCTCGCCAGGCTCGTTGGCGAAGGGCTCGCGCTGCAGGACGCTGCGAGCCTGCTTGGGCTGCGCGAGTCGACCGTGCGCAGCCGAATCAAGTCCATCTTCGAGAAAACGGGATGCCGTCGTCAGGCGGAACTGGTACGAGTAATCGTCAGCCTGTCACGGTGAGCCGACACCGTCCGTGCTGCAACGGTGCGCTTCAGAGAGCAGCAGGGCACGGCGCAGTCAATCCCGGCTCGTAACCGAGGCCGTTGCCGCGGCGCTCGAGTCCCATGCGGCCTCGCCGGAGCTGGTCGCATGCCGCGTGTCCAGAAGATCTGCCACCAGCTGGTCTTGGATCCGTCGCCAACATCAACTCCGCCGGGAGCCGCGAGACTGTGCTTCAGGAGTTTGGCGCCGCTGCCATCGAGGGCCTCACACACAGCCTCCAACGCGGCATGCCAGCCTTCGATCGTGCCCGGCGCCGCATATATCCGCTGAACGAGCTGTAGGAGAAGATCGCGCCGGTCCATGTCATTGACCCGTTGCTAATGGTGACGACGGCCGGTGGAGAACAGAGCGTCTCACTACCCTGAGGACGGACATGACTGGAGATTGCCCCCCAAATGGGGGTTGTCCCTAGGTTGCGAGCGGTCTACAAGTGCGCGTGCAGCGTGGTTCGTCGCCTTTGCCGAATCCTGCCACAAGTGCTCATGACCAGAGCCCAAGCGGAATCGCAGATGCGGCGTTGAGATTCCGACAGTTCGGTCAGGACCGTCGTAAACCGACGCGCGAGGTCGTTGAGGCTGAAACGTCCAGTTCAATCGGGGCGCCGTGATGAAGATCATCCTGCATCGCTTCGTTGTCTCCGTCCTGGCGATAGTCGTTCTCCCCACGCTCTCGATCGCACAGCACTCGAGCGTCCTCGGCTGGATCGTCAAGGGCGCGGCGAGAACGACGGTGGCCAGCGGCAGCACAGTGTTCATCGGCGGGGACTTTTACGGTCTGGCCCGGGCTCGAGACATCACTGGCGCGTTCGGGCTGCTAGACAGTACCGGACAGGTGGTGGCGACGGCCCATGCCGACGCCCGAGTGGCGGCCATGGCGGTCGATGGCTTCGGCCGGCTCTACATCGGCGGCGATTTCGGGCGCATCGGAGCTGCTCCCCGTTCAGGTCTCGCTCGCTTGATGCCGGACGGCTCGCTCGACGAGTCGTTCGCCATCAGCCTGACCGCGGCCAGTAGCCACCCTGGCCTTGTCACCCACATGGCGATTGCCGGCACGCGTCTGGTCCTGAGCGGGGGCTTCGTCGCGGTGCAAGGTCAGCGGCGCAACGGCCTGGCGGCGATCGACCTCGCTTCCAACACGGTGCTTCCATGGCAGCCCGTGCTGGGCGGTGACGCGACCGCGCTTGCGGCTGAAGGATCGCGGATCTATCTGTCCGCACTATTTGCCGGCACCTCCGCCCGCAGCATCACGGCGCTGGACGCATCGACGCTGGCACCCGTCTGGTCGACACCTCTCGATTCCCTGTTCTCGCGCGTGTCGGCGATGGCCATCCACGGGGACGCCCTGTATCTCGTCGGCCTGTTCAACCAGGCCGGCGGGCTGGCGCGCAGGAACGCGGCGGCTCTCGACCTGGATACGGGCAGGCCGCTGCCATGGGCGCCGCAAGTCGGCGGCCTCGCGCATGCCGTGGCGGCCGACGATACCCGGGTGTTCATCGGCGGGGAGTTTCGCACCGTGAACAATGCCAGCCAGCAGTACTTCGCCGTTACCGACCATCTCGGCGTGCTCTCCGGCTGGAGGCCACAGGTGGGCGAACCGGTGGACAGCCTCGAGATTCTGTCCGGGCGACTGCTGGCCGGGGGACGATTCGGACGAATCGACGGCATGGTGCGCCCCGGCGTCGCGGCCTACGATCTGGCGACCGAATCGCTGAGCACCTGGGCGCCCCGGGCCAACGGACCCGTGCTCTCGTTCGCAGCCGCCGGAAGCCTCATCGCGGCCGGCGGCGACTTCAGCAGCCTCAACAGCGTGCCCCGGCGTGGCATCGTCGCGCTGAGCGCCGTCGACGGGAGCATCCTGCCGTGGCAGGCCGGCTACGAGGGCGTGCCGGACGCCCTCGCCGTGAACAGCGACACCCTCTTCGCCAGCGGAGAGCGGACGGAGGATCGCAATGTGTGGAACCCGGGCGACCCCGGGCGCCTCGCCGCGTTCGCCCTGTCCACGGGCGAGACGCGGTGGTCGCTGGACATCAGCGCCCCGCTCGAAACTCTGGTTGCGAGCTCGAGCGCGGTCTACGGGTACGGTCCCTATCTGCTCTGGAGCCCGTCCCTGCCGCGATCCACATATGCGTCGTGGGGCGCGACGACTGGCGTGCTCACGCCGTGGGCCCCCTGCACCGGACCGTGCACCTGGGGCCCTGCCCTGGCAGTTCATGCCACGCGTGTGTTCATCGGTGGCGAGTCTCTCCGGGCGGTCGATGCCACGACCGGCGCACCCACCGGTTTCCTCGCGACTCTCGAGCTGCCGCGGATCTTCGAGAACAGAGGTGTCCGCGATCTCGAGGTTCGCGGTACCACGCTGTATGTGGGCGGCGCGTTCGTTGGCGTCAACGGTCAAGCACGGGCGAATCTCGCGGCGTTCGATCTCGGCACCGACACCCTCATGCCGTGGAACCCGGCGCCGAACGCCACGGTTTTCGACCTGACAGCCTCCGGCAGCGACGTGTATCTGGCTGGGAGGTTCACGTCTGTTGGCGGCGTGCCGCGTCAGGGACTGGCCGCCGTCGGGGCAGGCGGTGCCGTGTTGCCCTGGGCACCTGCCGGACTCCCGGCGAACAGCCTGCCGTTCGGACTGTCAACGCCGGCCGAAGGCGTGGCCCTGATATTCAGCCTGAACAACGGCACCACAAACGTGCATGCGGCGATGTGGTCCTTCGTCAACCCGTCCCCGCCACCGCCACCCATTCCACTCTCGAGCGTGGTGATCGGCAACAACGTGTGGGCGCGCTGGGACACGACGCCCGGGGTGAACGGTCCGATTCTTCACTGGGTGGACGCCGGAGGAGCGCCGGGAGCGACGGAGGTCACGCTCCCGCTCGGCGTCGTGCCGGAACTGTTCGTAGCCGGCGCGCCGACTGGAACGTTCCATGTTCGGGCCGCGAGCAGCAACTTGAGCGGGAGGGGAGCACCCTCCGCCGACATGGTCGTGACGCCTGGCGTGTGTGCGGCGCCGACCGCCCCGGACCTGGCCGCCCAGGTTGCCGGTTCGTCCGTGATGCTGACGTGGTCGGCCTCGGCGCGCGCATCCAGCTATCGGCTCGAAGCCGGGTTTGCCTCCGGGCAATCGGACGCCGCGATGATCTCCGTCGCCGGGCAGGCGTTCACGACAGTGGCGCCATTCGGCACCTACTTCGTGAGGGTGCGCGGCGTCTCGTCGTGCGGCGTTTCTCCGCCCTCGAATGAGGTGGTCGTCGCGGTCTCGCCTCCCCCCGTGCCGGCTGCCCCCCTCAGCCTGACCGCGACCGTCACCGGTTCGACCGTGCAACTCGCATGGATGCCAGGAACGGGCGGACCGGTCAATGGCTTCGTCATCGAGGCCGGGTCTGCGTCTGGCCAGAACGACGTGACAGTCGTCCCGGTCGGCACACAGACAGCTGTCATCGCCACCAATGTTGCCCCGGGCCGCTACTTCGTGCGGGCGCGTGCCGTCGGACCGGGGGGAACGAGCGGCCCGTCCAATGAGGTCGAGGTCATCGTCGAGCCATGAAGCCGTCCTGATCGCCGACGCTCGGGCGCGCCGCCAGAACCGCGACTGACCAGCCTCATCGGCTGGTTGAGCCGCGCCCCTGGGCCTCATGCATGCGGTCGCGGCACAGCCGCGCCGAATGTGCGACGCTGAAGGGCGATGCTGCTGGCCTTCACGGACAGGCTGTCGGACTCGCCGTTCGTCGACCGCGTCTGGCGCAGCCACAGCGAGCGGGCGGGGGGCTTCGTCTCGGTGGCGCAAAGCCACTTCGAGATGGTGGTCACGCGCCATCGTGGCCGCACGTTCATCACGCTGCGGGGACCCGAAACGACGGCCACCGCGGCCGAGTGCCCGGCCGAGGGTGAATGGGTGGGCATCCGGTTCGCGCTGGGGACGTTCATGCCCGGGATGACACCCGGCACGCTCAAAGACCGGCAGGATGCGACCCTGCCCGGCGCGACCGCACGATCGTTCCGGCTGGACGGCTCGGCGTGGGATTATCCGACCTTCGAGAATGCGGACACGTTCGTGGCGCGCCTGGCACGCAGGGGACTCATCGCCCGTGACTTCGTCGTTGAGGCGATGCTGCAGGGACATGGACGCCGCCTGCCGGTGCGTTCCGCCCAGCGGCATTTCCTCCACGCGACCGGGATCACGCATCGGCGGATGCGGACGATCCAGCGCGCGCGCCACGCGGCGTTGCTCCTGCGCGACGGCGTCTCCATTGCCGACACGGTCCACGAGACCGGCTACTTCGACCAGGCCCATCTCACCCGATCGCTCAAAGCCCTGATGGGGGCGACGCCGGCGGAGATTCGCCGGGGCCCACTGCAATTGTCGCTTCTATACAAGACCGCGCCCGTCTCTCGTCTCTACGATGCGGATGGGAGGTCCATCCAGCATGGCATCGACACGCGAGGCGCCCTCGCCTGACGGCGGCGCACGCCGTCGCGGCAACACCGCCGGGCTCGTCTGCACGATCATCGCCGCACTGTTCCTGGCATTCGACACGCTGCTGAAGGTGTTCAGGCTCGCGCCTGCGGTGGAGGGCACGACGGCACTGGGCTACCCGGCGGAGAGCGTGATCTGGATCGGGCTCGTCCAGCTCGCCTGCCTTGTTCTGTATCTGGTCCCGCGAACGGCCGTATTTGGCGCGCTGCTGATGACCGGCTACCTGGGGGGCGCGGTGGCGACGCACGTGCGCATCTCGAACCCGCTGCTGACGCACACACTCTTTCCGATCTACGTCGCTGTGATTCTCTGGGCTGGTGTGTACCTGCGCGAAGAGCGGCTGCGAGCGCTGGTGCCGTTCAGGCGCCAGGAATAGCTGCGGCTCGACACGAGCACACGAACGGGATAACCTCGGGTCCGGTGCCGTGTGCCCGCGCGCCGGCCTTTCACGAATGCTCACTACTTCGGCCTTCCTCGGCCTGTGCCGCGCGCGCGACCTCTTGCGCGAAGCGCACGATCGCCCCGTGACCATCGACGAGGCGGCTCGCGAAGCACGAAT
>CAZJBN010000140.1:0-11014 GCA_964543955.1 uncultured Bifidobacteriaceae bacterium | reverse complement strand
TGGAGCTGGCGGAGGGATTCGAACCCCCGACCGGCTGATTACAAATCAGCTGCTCTACCGGGCTGAGCTACGCCAGCCAGACAAAGAATGAAAGAGTAGCACGTCCTGTGCCAGACGTGCAAGCGGGCAGACTTCCCCTGTGGGACTTTTATACTATCCTCCTCCGGAGTCCAGGCGGTAGCAGGATTTCTGGCCGGGGCATTCGCTCCCGGCGGCCTTTTCGGCCTCTACCTCCCCCGGCTTCGCTGACGAACGGCCTCGAAGAGCACGATGGCCGCCGCCGCCGAAACATTGAGACTGCCGACATGGCCACGCATCGGGATGCTGGCCAGGCCGTCACACCGTTCGCGCACGAGCCGACGCAGCCCGTGGCCTTCCGCGCCCAGAACGATGGCCGTCGGAAGGGTGAGATCCCACTGATGATACGGGATCCCGGCGGCGGCGTCCAGACCGACCGTCCAGACGCCGGCCTCCTTGAGCGCCTCGACCGACCGCGCGATGTTCACGACGTCCGCAATCCGGACGTGATGCACGGCCCCGGCCGACGCCCTGGCCGCCGCACCGTCGAGGGGCGCCGCGCGCCTCGACTGGCGCACCACACCGGTCGCACCCGCGGCATCCACCGTCCGGAGGATCGCCCCGACATTCTGCGGATCCTCGACCTCGTCGAGCACGACCAGGAGCGGAGGCGGATCGAGCGTGGCCGTGAACTCCTCGAGCGTGGCCGCCGGCAGCGGTTCCACATCGGCCATGACGCCCTGGTGCACGCCCTGTCGCGTGTCGCGCTCCATCTGGTCGCGCGTCACGCGCCGCACGGTCACCCGCCGCGACGAGGCCAGGTCCAGGAGCTGCTTCAGCCGAGCATCCTGCCGATCGGCAATGCGCACTTCCCGCACCCGGCCGGCCCGCAGGGCCTCCAGGACGGGGTTGATGCCGTAGACGAGCATGGTTCAAAGTTGACAGTTCAAAGCTACAAGAACTGGTCCGTCTTTGAACTGCACAACCTTGAACTCGACATGGGCAGGGCCTCGGGGACGGGGTTGATGCCGTAGATCTGCATGGATATCGTCAGGCGACCCTGAAGGGTCGCCTCTACACCGACGCTGTGGAGGCAACCCTTCAGGGTTGCCTACCGCCCCCCACCCGCCGTCGCCGGGCTCAGACCACCTTTCAAGAGGTCCTCCGCCTCGAAGACGCGTCCGTTGGCGACGACCCGCTTCACGTTGCGCGTCGTCGAGATGTCGGCAAGCGGATCACCCTCGACCATGATGAGGTCGGCCAGCTTGCCGGGCTCAATCGTACCGGCGTTCAGGGCCAGCGCGATGGCCGGATTGACCGTTGCCGTCTTGAGCGCGTCGAAGGTCGACATGCCGGCCATGGTGTAGGACATGAGCTCGCCGTGGAGGTTGACGGCATTGGGCGTGTCGGTGCCGGCAACGACCAGACCGCCGGCCTTCATGACATCGAGCACCATCTTTCCGGCGCCGCCGGCCGGATCGCCGCCCCCGCCGGGGCTCGCCGACATGGGCTGCCGCGCGACCTGAGCCTGGATCCACCCGGGGTAGAGCCTGAACCGCGGGTCGTTCTTGAGCGCGGGATCCATCTCGAAGAGCCGCCGGGCGCCGGCTCCCGAGATCATCGGACAGAAGATTCGCGCGCTCCTCCCGAAGAGCTGCACCACGTCCTCGTACGCCCGCTGCTGAGCGGCAATCTTCGGCGAGTAGCCGCGGCGGCTCGTCGCGCCGGTGTGCTCCGTGTTGTCCACGCCAATGAGCGAGGCCGGATAGATCTCGTGGGTGGCCACCGGGACGCCGATGCCGTGCGCGAACTCGACCATCCGCTTCTGCTGCAGGTCCGGCAGCCTGACGTAGCTCTTGATCAGGTCGTGCTGCAGCACCTTCGCGCGCTCGAGCTCCATCTCGAACTGGCTGACGCTCGAGATGGCAATGCCCATCTTGTAGTACACCCTGCCCCACTCCATCAGATAGCCCGTCCCGTAGACGCGCGGACCGGGCCTCACGCCCGCCTCGTTGGCCTCGCGATCCTCCACGGCTTCGTACGGCGTGTTCCCAGGACTCCTCACCGTCGTGACGCCGAACGCCAGCCACGCACGCCCCTGCGATTCGCCGAAGTCCTTCTGCAGGTGCGAGTGAAACTCCACGAGCCCGGGCATCACGGTCAGCCCTGACGCATCGACGACCCGGCCGCCGGCATGAGCGCTCTCGGCATGCGGCGCCACGCTGACGATGCGGTTGCCGTCGATCGTGACGTCCACGTCGGTGCGCGGCGTGGCGCTCGTCATGTCGAGCAGGCGTCCCGCATGCACCACCACGCGGCCCGCGGGAAGCGACGGCGTCCACGTCAGGTCGAGCGGCACGGTCCGCGTCTCGCCAGTTTCGATGTTCACGATGCGGAGCGTGTCCAGCGACTGATACAGGATGTGGCGCGAGTCGCCCTGCCAGCTCGGGGCGTGCGCGCTCTCGGACGTCACGCGCCTCGGTGGACCGAGCGGCTCGCCTGCGCGCGAGACCGGCCACACCGAGAGCACGCCCTCGTGGATGGCGGCCATCTTGGTGCCGTCGGGCGACCACACAGGCCCGCCGCCGCCGCGCGAGTCGATCGACAGGAGCGGGATGGGCGCAAACCACCGATCGCCGCCCGACCCGTCGGCGGCAAACGTGAGGACCTGGTTCGTGCCTTCGCGGAACCGTACGCTGAGCGGCGCGACGCCCGCGATGGCGATCCGCGTGCCATCGGGCGACCATGTCGGCGTCCCGGGCTGCGGCAGCGTGTCGTGGATCTTCGTCACCGTGCCGGTGGCTACGTCGAGCACGGACATCTGCGCGACGCGCCACATGCCGTCCACGTTGAAGAAGACAATGCGTGTGCCGTCGGGAGACCAGGTCGCGCCCTGCGGCTGGGTATCGAGGTTGGTGACCTTGCGGCTCTGGCCGCTCCGCATGTCCCGGATCCAGAGCTGCAGGTGCGGGCTGTCCTTGTCCGACGAATAGACGAGGCTGTTCCCGTCGGGCGACCAGGACGGGTCGGTGTCGAGCGCGGCGTCCTTCGTGATGTTCACGGCCGATCCGCCAACCGGCATGACATAGATATCGCCGACGGCCGCGAACGCCACCTGGCGGCCATCGGGCGAAATGACGGGGCGCACGATGCCGAGCGCCTGGCGCGGGGTCGTCGAGGTGAAGTCCCGCTCGCGGCGCGTGTACTGCGCGCGCGTCACCTGCAGGGTCGCGGAGAAGTCCACGGTCTGCGGCGCCGAAGCCGTCAGCGAACGCCGACGGATGCGGCCGTCGGAGACGTAGTAGAACTCAGTCGGCGACGCCCACGATGCTCGGAAGGCAAACACGTTCTCGCTGCCGGTGAGGGGGCGTCCGTCGACCTCGTACCGGCTCTCCGCGCCTTCCGTCACGTGGTACACGATGCGGCCATCCGGTCCCCACGACGGCGCATCGGCACGGCCCGTCGTCGTCGCGATGCGGCGCTCGGTGAGGTCCGCGACCTTGACGGCCCACACGCCGTGCCCCTCGTCGCGCGTCGACGCGAACGCGATCTCGCTGTCGTCGGGCGACCAGCTGGGCATGTAGTCCTGCGCGGGATCCCTGGTCAGCTGGGTGAAGGCGCCCGTGCGCGTGTCGAGTATCCAGATGTTGTAATCGCTGCCGAGCGGGTCGCCGCGGTCCGACGAGAACGCGATGCGGGTCCCGTCGTGCGACCAGGCCGGTTCGCGATCGTCGAACGCGCCCCACGTGAGCTTGCGCCGCGCGGTGCCGTCCGGCGCCGACGCCCACAGGTCGTAGCCGCCGTCCGCGTAGGAGAAGTAGGCAATGGTCTGGCCGTCCGGCGACCACGCGGGCTGCCGTGCATCGCTGAAGACGTCGGTGATCCGCGTCAGCGTCCCGCCAGCCGCGGGGACCGTCCAGATGCTGCCCTGCAGATCGACGGCCAGCGTCCGGCCATCCGGCGATGCCGACACCGACATCGACGTGCCTTCGTGGACGGTGACGTCGAAGGGTGCAGGCGGAGACTGCCGCGCCTCACCCGCAGACACGGCGACAACGACGGCGACGAGGACCGAACGGCGCATTGCAGACCTCCAGCGAATCGACGGGGCGGAATGCCGTCGCCATTCTGCCAGAAACCGTCAGGCCGCGGTTCGGATTGCCGCCGCGCGCTCGCGGCAGCCGATAATCGGCGCGACGCCGCTCTGTGCCGGCAGCGCCGCACCCCGGTCGATGGCCGGCACGATGAGATTCAGTTCCGGGCCCTCGGCGGCGCCGGTGAGGGCGACCCGAATCGGATGGAAGAGCGCACGACCCTTCTGGCCGGTCGCCTCCTTCACGCGCGCGGCCGCCGTGCGGAAGGCCTCGCGATCCAGCAGCCGTGGCGAGCCCTGCAGCACCTCGGCCAGTGCCCGGACAACTGCCGCTGCCGCCGGCTCCGTCAGTTCCCTCCCGAGCTGGGCATCGCCGAGCGTCGCCGACGCGTCGAACGAGAACACCGTGTGGAGCCGATCCGGAATCTGCGACAACCGATCCACCGACGCGGCAGCCTGCGGCACCACGAGCTCGAGCCAGTCCTGGCCGGCGGCATCGAGCGGACCGGTCACCTGCCCTCGCGCGCGGAGGAACGGCAGCGCCTCATCCACAAGCCGTGCCGCGGACAGCGACTTCAGATAGTGCCGATTGACCCACGCCAGCTTGTCCTCGTCGAACACACCGGCGCTGTGCGAGACATCCTCCAGCCTGAAGTGCCGCGCCATCTCGAGCGCGGGCATGAGCTCGGGAGCATCCGACCGGGGCGGGTCTGAAAGACCCGCCCTGCGTTCGTCTTCCGAGCCTCCGTGCGTCGGACCTTCGTGCCTTCCCCCCCACCCAATCAACGCCAGGTAGTTGAAGAGCGCCTCCGGCAGATAGCCCCGGCCGCGAAACTCCGCCACCGATGTCGCGCCATGCCGCTTGGACAGCGGCGCGTGGTCGGGGCCGAGCACCAGCGACAGGTGCGCGAACTGGGGCGGCGTCCACCCG
Organism: uncultured Bifidobacteriaceae bacterium; assembly: GCA_964543955.1. Lineage (GTDB taxonomy): Bacteria > Acidobacteriota > Vicinamibacteria > Vicinamibacterales > UBA2999 > VFZN01. The sequence goes on along the minus strand of CAZJBN010000140.1, from coordinate 5,972 downwards.
AACGCCTCGTACAGCAGGACCTGCCGCGGCGTGTTCGAGATGTGGTCCTCGCCTCGAATCACATGCGTCACCGCCATCAGCGCATCGTCCACGACGACGGCGAAGTTGTAGGCGGGGATGCCGTCGGACCTGACGAGAATGGGATCGCCGATCACGCTCGTGTGGAACGTGACGGGGCCGCGCACGAGATCGTCGAACGTGACGGCCCGGTCCTGGGGCACGCGCAGACGGATGACGGCGGACTCGCCCTGCGACAGGCGGCGTGCACTCTCGGCCACGGAGAGCGCCCGACAGGTCCCGGTGTAACGGGGAGGCTGGCCCGCGGCAAGCTGTGCCTGCCGGTCGGCCTCGAGCTTGGCGGCGGTGCAGAAGCAGTAGTACGCCGCGTTCTCGGCAATGAGGCGCCCCGCGTGCTCGCGATAGCCGTCCAGCCGCTCGGACTGGCGGTACGGCCCGTGGTCGCCCCCCACCTCGACGCCCTCGTCCCACTGGAGACCGAGCCATCGCAGATCGTCGAGGATCTTCTGCTCCGATTCGCGCGTGGAGCGCTCGAAGTCGGTGTCCTCGACACGCAGGATGAAGACGCCCCCCTGGCCGCGCGCCAGCAGCCAGTTGAAGATGGCGGTGCGGGCGTTGCCGACGTGGAGCTGGCCCGTGGGCGACGGTGCGAAGCGGACTCTCATGGATCTTGTCGGGAACCGGGAACCGGGAGCCGGGAGGACGCACTCGAGAGTCGGGAAGCGGCTGGCGCGAGTCGGGAGGCGACGGGAGCGAGTCGGGATCCGGCAGTCGCAAGTCGGGAGCCGGGAGCCCGACGCCGCGAGATCATGGCTTCACCACCAGCGCGACGGCGTGGCAGGCCATCGATTCGCCGCGGCCCATGCTGTCCATGCGCTCGTTGGTCTTGCCCTTGACGCTGACTGCCTCGGGCGCGACCTGGAGCGCGGCGGCCAGGTTCCCGCGAATCGCCTCCACGAACGGTTGCAGCTTCGGCTGCTCGGCAACGACCGTCACGTCGACGTTCCCGACCACGTATCCCTGCGCGTGCACGTGCGCAACCGCCTGCGCCAGCAACCGCACACTGTCGGCATCCTTCCACTGCGGGTCCGTGTCGGGAAAGAGGCGTCCGATGTCGCCGGCGCCGGCCGCGCCGAGCACGGCGTCGGTGACCGCGTGGCAGACGATGTCCGCGTCCGAGTGGCCGGCGAGGCCCTTCGCGAACGGGATGGTGACGCCGCCGAGGATGAGCGGACGGTCGTCGACGAGGCGGTGCAGGTCGTAGCCGGTGCCGATCCGGTACGCCGGGGCTGAAGCCCCGGCGCTCCGTACATCGCGGGCTGACGCCCCGGCGCTCCGTTCGGACACGCCAGTCGCCCACAGGTGCCGGGCGCGCTCGAGGTCGTCCACGGTGGTGATCTTCACATTGGCCGGGTCACCCTCGACGAGGTGGACGGTGGCGCCTGACCGCTCGGCCAGCATGGCTTCGTCGGTGGCCTCCACATCGCCTGCAGCGTCGAGGGCGCGGGCAAGGACGTCCCGCCGGAACGCCTGCGGCGTCTGCGCCAGGTAGACATCCTCGCGCGGCAGGGTGGCGGCAACCGGACGGGTTGGCCCACCGCGCGGACCCGATGCCTGCTTCACCGTGTCCCGCGCCGGCAGGGCCGCAATGGCCGCGCCGTGCTCGCGCGCCGCCGCAACCGTGCGGTCGATGAGCGATGCGGACACGAAGGGCCGCGCCGCATCGTGAATGACCACGACGTCTGCACCGGCATCGACGCGGGCAAACGCAGCCGCCACCGAATCCTGCCGCCGCGCCCCGCCGGCCACGCACGTGAGCCGGGGTCCCCTCCGGTCGGCAAACCGTGCCGAGACCTCGGCCACGTGTTCTTCGGGCAGCGCGACAACGACCTCGCCAATGGCCGCGTGTCCGAGGAAGGCCTCGATGCTGCGCTCGAGAATGGTGAGGCCGGCCAGGTTCAGGAACTGCTTCGGCCGGTCCGCGCCGAGCCGCGCGCCGCGCCCGCCGGCGGCAATGATGGCGGAGACCCGCATGATCTCGGCTGCATCATACCGCGTGGGTCCGCCACGGCGCGTCGCCGGGGGCATCCCCGGACTCGGCGTCGGACCGGGGGCCATCAGCGAGCCCGAGCGCGCTGGCGTTTGGCGAAGTGCGTACTCAGGCGCAACAATGGCATTTCCTGGACTGTTGATTTCATCAGCTTGGGCCCTCCAGAGGAGGCAGACGTCATGGGTACGACCACCGATAATGCCAGGCACTATTCACGAGAGCAGGTCAGCAAGTTTCAGGGCGAGCTGTTCGAGATGCTTCGCATCCCGAGCTTGAGCGGGGATCCGGCCCACAAGGGGGACGTGAAGCGCATGGCGGAATGGCTGGCGGACCACATGCGCGGCCTGCAGTTGCAGAACGTGGCCGTGATGCCGACCCCCGGCCATCCGGTGGTCTATGGCGAGTGGATGGGCGCCGGACCGGACAAGCCGACGGTCCTCGTGTACGGGCACTATGACGTCGTGCCTGCAGCCATCGAAGACGGCTGGGATACTCCGCCTTTCGAGCCGGTCGTGAAGGACGGCAAGATCTACGCGCGCGGCGCGACCGACGACAAGGGACAGCTCTTCATCCACGTCAAGGCGCTGGAGTCGTACCTGAAGACCGCGGGTGCCGCCCCGGTGAACGTCAAGTTCGTGATCGAAGGCGAGGAGGAAGTCTCGTCGCCCAACCTGGCGCCGTTCATCAGGGAACACGTGGACCTTCTGAAGGCCGACGTCTGCGTCGTGAGCGATTCGTCGATGCGGACGATCGATCAGCCGGCTGTCATGCACAGCCTGCGCGGCATGACCTACATCGAGATCGACGTCGACGGACCGTCGAGCGATCTCCACAGCGGCCTGTGGGGCGGCGCGGCGCACAACCCGGCCCTGGCCCTCGTCGAGATCCTGGGCAAGCTCTACAACCCGGATCACACCGTGGCCGTGCCCGGCTTCTATGACGACGTGGTGGCGCTGACCGACGACGAGCGGAAGATGATCGCCAAGACCGACCTCTCGGAGGAGGAGTACAAGGCCGTCACGGGCGTACCCGGAGCCTGGGGTGACGCGCGGTTCACGATCCGCGAGCGGCTCTCGGCGCGGCCGACGCTCGAGATCAACGGTCTGTGGAGCGGGTGGACGGGCCCTGGCCCCAAGACAATCGTCCCTGCCCGGGCCGGCGCCAAGGTCAGTTGTCGCCTGGTCGGCAACCAGGACCCGCACAAGATCTACGCGCTGCTCGAGTCGCACATCAAGTCGCTGGCGCCGCCGACGGTCAAGGTCGACGTGCGGCTGCTGACGGTGGGGAATCCCGCGCTGTTCCCCTTCGACAGCCAGGTGATGCAGGCCGCGGCGCGCGCCTACGAGCGAGGCTGGGGCGCCACGCCGCTGTTCACGCGCGGCGGGGGCAGCATCCCGATCGTCTCGGACATCGCGGTGATCATGGGTATTCCGGTCGTGATGATGGGCTATGGCCTGGACGACGACGGGCTGCATTCGCCGAACGAGCGCTATAGCGTCGAGATGTTCCACCGCGGCATCGAGACGGCGATTGTCTACCTCGACGAGTTGGCGCACCTTCCGCGAAATGATGCTGGAGGGTTTGCCTGAGACCCGACTGACGCCACCGGCGACGCCGCGTCGCGGCGCGCCAGTGCCGATCACGAACATGGATCGCTCCGCCACGCGCCGGGACGAGCGCACCGAGGTCGGGAGGGTTGCCCGCACGACGGCACCCCGGTCGTCGCACGCGCTGTACAAACCGGCAGCCGATCGGCCCGATCCGATCGGCCTGCTCGAGGCACAGGGCACGAACCGTCTGACCGAGCTGATCCCGATCCGTTACGGGCGGATGCTGGCGTCGCCGTTCGCGTTCTTCCGCGGGTCGGCCGCGATCATGGCCTCGGATCTCGCTGCCACCCCGCGTTCGGGGCCGATCGTGCAACTGTGCGGTGATGCCCATCTCTCGAACTTCGGCCTCTTCGGATCGCCCGAGCGCAACCTCGTCTTCGACATCAACGACTTCGACGAGACGCACCCCGGGCCGTGGGAGTGGGACATCAAGCGTCTCGCCGCCAGCCTCGCCGTCGCCGGCCGGGCGAACGGCTACGGCGCGCGCCAGCGTGAGCGCGTCGTCCTGACCAGCGTTCGTGCCTACCGGCAGCGCATGCGCGAACTGGCGACCATGCGCGAGCTCGAGGTCTGGTATGCGCATTCGAACGTGGCCGCGGCAGCGATGCGGAGCACGCTCGAGCCGGCCCTGAAACGCCAAGCCCGCCGGATCGCGGCACAGGCCTCATCGCGCACTCACCTGCGCACTCATGCCAGGCTCACCGGGCTGGTCAAGGGACGGCGCCGGCTGGTCAGCGATCCGCCGCTCATCGTTCCGATCAGGGAGCTGCTCGGCGCCGCCGAAGCGCGGCGGCACGAGCGGCAGATGGATTCGCTCCTCGACCTGTACCTGGAGAGCCTCGAGAGCAGCCGGCGGCGCCTGGTGGAGCGCTTCCGCTACGTGGAGATGGCGCGGAAAGTCGTCGGCGTCGGCAGCGTCGGGACCCGCGCCTGGATCGTCCTGCTCGTCGGCCGCGATGACGACCCGCTCTTCCTGCAGGTCAAGGAAGCCTCGCGCTCCGTGCTCGAGCCGTACCTCGGGCCGAGCGAGTACGCCAACGCCGGCGAGCGCGTCGTCACCGGCCAGCGCCTGATGCAGGCCGCGAGCGACATCCTCCTCGGCTGGCTGCACGCGGTTGGCCCTGACGGCCGCGAGTGCGACTACTACGTCCGACAACTGAGCGACTGGAAGGGATCGGCGCCGGTGGCTGCGATGCGCCCGGCCGCGATGGCGGAGTACGGCGCCGCCTGCGGCCGGGTCCTGGCCCGGGCCCACGCCCGCTCAGGAGACCGCATCACCATCGCCGCCTATCTCGGCAAGAGCGACGTCTTCGATCGCACCCTGGCCCGCTTCGCCGAAACCTACGCCGATCAGAACGAGCGCGACTTCGAGGCCCTCCGCGCGGCGGTCGAGAGTGGGCGGCTGCGGGCTCAGTGATGCGCGCGCCGACTTACGGAGACATGCAACTGGCCCAGACGGCAAAGGTGTCGTCACCGGCGTAGACAATCCGGCCTGCGGTCTCCGCCAGCACACGTTCGATCCGCGACACGCCCTCAGATGTGCCTCGCTGCCTCGGCCCCCCCGCAGAACTCTCCGATCCGCCGGGCGGTAGCGTCCACGACGGCGTGCAGCCGGCCAGGATCGAGCTCCGCCGGCGCGTAGACGACGACCAGCGCCTTGGTCGTCGCCGGCGTCACCATCGTCCGTGCGGAGTCCGACGTGGGGTTCCCGAAGGGCCCCTCGTCGTCGACGACGGTTATGCGCCCGGCGACGTGCACGGCGTCCTTGCGGATGCCCGCGTACTCCTCGCCGTCCCGACCGAGCCGCAGCGCCACGGGTCCCGTGACGCGTGCACGGTCGTACAGGCCGTAGGGCAGCTGAAACTCGACCGAGCACCAGTTGATGATGTCCACCATCGAGTTGATCCGTGGGATGGTCCCGCCCTTCCGGATGCGGCGGAGCAAGGCCTCGTTGGACGGGCGCGTCTTCGTCGGATCGATGCCCACGCGCTTGTACATGGTTCTGACCGCGGCCGATTCCGCAGGAGGGTGGGCACGCACGCGGGCCTCGGCGTCGGCAAGGAGCGGGTCCAGCCGCGGCTCGCGCTCCAGGACAGTGGCCCCGGTCCACCACAGGACACCGGGCCGGACAATGGCGGCCAGGGTCGCATCGGTCACGAACTCGGTTGACACGCGGTGGATTGTAGGGTGAGCGGGGCCCGTTGGCGCAAGGTCTGTGAGCCGGTTTGGGGAGCAGCGGGGCTGTTTGCTGGTACACTTCCGTCCCGATGCTCGACTGGATACTTCATGTCGAC
>CAZJBN010000139.1:9305-11078 GCA_964543955.1 uncultured Bifidobacteriaceae bacterium | reverse complement strand
CGTGCTTTGAACTCCCGTGCTTTGAACTCCCGTGCTTTGAACTCCCGTGCTTTGAACTCCCGTGCTTTGAACCCCCGTGCTTTGAACCCCCCGTGCCGTAGACTGTAGCGTGCCCGTGCCGTCGACCCCCGCGCAGGCTCCCGTGCCAGGCAGCCGCGTCCTCATCGTCCGCCTGAGCGCGCTCGGCGACATCGTTCACGCGCTTCCGGTGATCGAGGTCGTGCGGCGTGCGAATCCCGAGGCGGTCGTCGACTGGCTCGTGGAGGACGCCTACGCACCCGTTCTCGCGCTCGTGCCGAACCTCGGCCGGCGCATCGTCGTCCGTGCGCGGGAGACGCGTGCCCGGGACGCCGTATTCGGGACGGGCCTCGGCTACGTGGAGGCCGTGCGGTTCCTCCGACATGAGCGCTACGACATCGCGCTCGACCTGCAGGGATTGCTGAAGTCGGCGGTCTGGGCGCGGCTTTCCGGCGCGCGGCGCGTGATCGGATTCGCGCGCGAGTCGCTGCGCGAGCCGCAGGCCGCGCATTTCTATTCGGAGACGGTGGTGCCGTCGAAGGCGCCGCACGTCATCCAGAAGAACCTCGCGATGGCCGCGGCATTCGGCCTCGCACCCGCGCCCTTCACGGTGCCGCTCGAACCGGGTGAATCGCCGGCGCTGACGCGCGCGGTCGAGGCGGCGATCGGTGCGGCACGCTACGCCGTCCTCAACCCTGGCGCCGCGTGGCCCAACAAGCGCTGGCCGCCCGATCGGTTCGGCGCGCTCGCGGCGGCGCTGCTGCACCGGCACGGGCTGGTGTCCTTCATCACCTGGGGACCTGCCGAGCGCCCGCTGGCCGAGCGCGTCGTCGCGGCCTCGGACGGCGCGGCCCTCCTCGCGCCCGAGACCTCGGTGGCCGAACTCGTCGCCTTGATGGCACGCGCCTCGCTGGTGGTGTCCGGCGACACCGGGCCGCTCCACATTGCCGCCGCGATGGGCGCGCCCATCGTGGGCCTCTTCGGTCCCACGTGGCCGGAGCGCAACGGACCCTGGGACCCGGACGACGAGGTGATCTCGCGCGCGCTGCAGTGCCAGTGCCACCACAAGCGCCAGTGCCGGATCGGCGCGCCATGCATCGAGGACATCGCGATCGACGAGGTGGTGGCCGCGGCCGATCGACGGCTGGCTCGCGCCCGGCAGCGCGAGGAGCGCGACGAACGATGAGGGAGTGGCTCACGCGCTTCCGTGTCGCGCTCGGCTTCGGCCTGGCAGGTGTGGTCCTCTGGCTGGCGGCACCCGAGTGGCCCACGTGGATCGCCGGCGCGCTCATCGCCGCCTGCGGTCAATTCCTTCGACTGTGGGCGGCCGGCCACCTGGAGAAGAGCCGCGAGGTGACGACCTCGGGGCCCTATCGCTACATGCGCCACCCACTCTACGTGGGTTCCACGCTCATCGGCATCGGGCTGGCCGTCGCGTCCACGAGCCTGGTCGTCTCGGCGGTGATCGGCGTCTACCTCGGCCTCACGTTGAACGCGGCGCGGAGGAGCGAGGAGGCGCACCTCCGCGAGAAGTTCGGCGACGCCTACGACGCGTACGCCCAGAACCGCGTGCCGCCGCTCGATCGCCGGTTCTCGTGGGCGCGTGCCATCCGCAACCGCGAACACCACGCCATCGCAGGGCTCATTGCCGGCTTCGCACTGCTGGCACTGAGGATGATCCGATAGTCCACCCTGTCGTGGAGAATGTGGGCGCAGGCGTCAGCGAGCGCCTTCTCCGGCGCTCACCATGCATAG
>CAZJBN010000139.1:0-9205 GCA_964543955.1 uncultured Bifidobacteriaceae bacterium | reverse complement strand
GAGCGCCTTCTCCGGCGCTCACCATGCATAGGTGAGTCTCAGGAAGCCGACGTGCGCGGTGTACGGCCGGTAGGTATATCCCAGCAGGAGCGCGTTGGTGGTCGGCGCCTGCTCGCCTTCCTGGACGGGTGGGAACGAGATCCCGGAGATGGTGTCGGGACCAAGCGCGAAGTCCTCGACGTTGTAGTCGTCGAACCAGTAGGCGACGCCGAGCCTGAGGTTCGGCGCCAGCTCATAACTGACGTCGATCTCGGCGCGCAACAGCTCGTTCCTGACCGGCGGCAGCTGTTCCGGGGCCGGGAGCGGCGACCCGGTCACCAGCCCATACAGGTAGGTGTCGTTCGACTTGTTCCAGTCGGCGGTCAGCCGGATGATCGTCCGGTCGATGACGTTGTTGATGTCGACCGACCCTTCGAAGAAATTCACCTTGCCGGTGAAGTCCGTGGTCCAGTCGCGGGCAGGGTTGGCCTGGTCGGCCTCGCTGCTGGCGTTGCGCGATCGCTGCTGCGACTTGTAGTTCTCCCAGCCCCAGCTGACGAAGGCGTTGTAGCGATCGTCGGGCGCGAAGCTGACGCCGAGCGAATACTGATCCGAATCGTAGTACTGCAGCCCGTGGTCGCTGGCCGTGTACTCGTCGCGACCGATGCCGACGGATCCGGTCACGCCGAACTTGCCGGACGGGATGGCGTCGAGGATCAGCGTCAGGCGATCGCGGTTGCGATCGGCGATGTCGTAATGCCGCATCCCGGGCAGCTCGCCGACGTGCTCGAGCTCTTCGCTCTGGAAGTTGTCGCCGGTGCGCTCGCGGTTCTCGTACAGCGCGCGGACGCCGAACAGCGCGTTGCCGGTGACGTCGACCGACACGCGGACCACGTCCTCGCTCGTGCTCTCCCAGATGCGATGCGTGTAGTCGCTGCCGAGGCTGCTGTAGCCGACCTTGAGCTGGGTGTAGCGCACCAGGTCCACGGCGGCGTCGGCGTCGAACGTCGATCGCCTCACGCTGTGATAGCGCGACGCATCGGCCGACGCCACCAGGTTGGTGTCGTACGACACCGAGCCCTGGCTGCGATCGAAGATCGGCGTATCGACATCGACGTCGCTGTAGCGATAGCGGGCGGCCAGCGAGAAGATCGACGCCGGCCGCATCGCGAAGGTGAAGTTGGCGATGGTCATCTGGCTCTCGGCCTGCGCCGTCGGTCGAGCCAGGGGCGGCGGCGCGATGGCGGTGTTGATGGTGAAGGGCAGCAGGTCGGCGTTGCTGGTCGCCTGGCCCACGGCGAGGTAGCCGGTCAGGCGCCCGCGCATGGGCAGCGCGACCGAGCCCGTGCCATGCAGGTAGCTCAACGTGTTGTCGGGCCACGACGCCATGCGGCCCTGCGACGGCGCCCCGGCCGCATCGGGCCCGTAGCGCAGCGGGTTCTCCCAGACGACGCTGTCGATCGAATTGTCGAAGGCGGAACCCTCCCAGCCGAAGCGGAGCAGGCCCCGCGTGTTCGACCACTCGTACGCCGTCTTGAAGTCGGTGGTGCGGAACGTCACCGGCGCCGGAATCTCGACGGCATTGCTGAAGCCGAAGGTGCCGCCGAACGGAATGCCGCCATCGCGCGTGGTGCTCTTGAAATGCAGCATCAGGTCTGAAGACGGCGTGGCGTTGAACAGCACGTCGGCCTGGCCGATCCTGCGCATGGTCCGCAGGTCGAAGCGCACCGCCTGGTCCTCGAAGGCGTGCAGCGTGGCCTCGCCGTTCTGGATCGCCTGCTGCATCGAGTCCTCGAGGCGGAACACGCCGGGCTGCGTCTCGGTGTAGAGCGTCCGCGTGTCGGCGCTGATCCAGAGCGGGATCTGATCGTAGAGGAACGTGCCGGTCATCCGGCCGACGCGCTGCACGTCGAGCTGGTAGCGTTGATCCCGATAGCCGATGTTCCAGGCCTGCGTCTCGATGGCCCAGTCCTGTGTACGCCGGCCGGCCACGCCGCCGGTGGCGTAGACGCCCGAACGCAGGTCGCGATACCGCTGGAATCGCGCCTCGTCGCCGTCAACCCTGCTCACGCGGGCGCCGAAGTCGACGGTGCCGTACCATCGCCCGGTCGTCTCGCTGCGGCCGACGGCGACCGGATCGGTCGGCAGGGCCAGCGACGGCGGATCCTGCGCGCGGGCGGCGGCGGCCGACATCAGCAACAGGGCGGCGCAAACGATGAGTCGGTGTCTCATGATGGCCTGCCTTACTGCCGCAGGAACGTCGACCCGGCCGGATGGTTCGAGCCGTGGATCGCCGAGTGGCACGTCACGCAGCTCCGGCCGAACAGGCGATTGCTGCTCGTGAGCACCTGATTGTCGTAGATCGTCGACGGGTGCCTCATGTGGTTGTGGCAGCGCTGGCAGAGGAACGGCAGCTTGGCCACCAGCATGCGGTCGTTGTTCGAGCCGTGCGGATCGTGACAGGTCGCGCAGCTGTCCCCGGTGATGCCGGCGTGCTCGAAGAGATACGGGCCGCGCTTCTCGGCATGGCACGACGAGCACGACTCGTTGATCGAATTGCCGGCCTTGAGCAGACGCACGTTCGTGGACCCGTGCGGGTTGTGGCACGACGAGCATTCCATCTTGCCTTCGCGCACCGGCATGTGACCCGAGCGATCCAGTTTGGCCACCTTGTCGCGATGGCAGGTCATGCACTGCTGCTGCTGGTTGATCGCCTTGAGCTGCGACGTCGGCGACGCCGGCGTGTGGATGCTGTGGCAGCTGACGCACGACACGTTGCGCGCTTCGTGCTGGCTGCCTCGCCACAGGGCATGGTCGCCCTTGTTGTGGCAGGTGGTACAGGTCTCGTTGACCGTTCTCGCCGCCACCCTGGCCAGCTGCAGCGGCTTCACCTTCTCGGGATCGTTCATGTGCGCTTCGCCGGGGCCGTGACAGCTCTCGCACCCGAGCAGCGCCATCGGCGCGCGCGGGTTCTTCACCTGGCCGTGCTTCGACGCATTGATCGACGCGTCGTACCCGGTGTGGCATGTCGCGCACGTCTCGGACCCCACGTAGCCTGCCGGGGGTGTCGCCGGGGCCTGTGGCGCCTGAGGCTCGGCTGGTGCTGCCGGGGCCGGGGTCTGTGGCGCCTGAGGCGCGGCTGGTGCCGCCGCGGCCGGGGCCTGCGGCGACCCGGCCGCCTCGACCGCGACCTGTCGCGTGATGGCGGCTGTCAACGCGCCTGCGAACATCACCACGGTCAGAACGGCGAAGATCGTGATCGGTCTAGGGGAACGCATGACAGGTCTCGCAGTCCTGTTTGATCACCGTGCCGTCACGAGCCTTGTGGTTGTCGTCGTGGCAGCGGAAGCAGCCATTGAAGAACTGGTGGCCGATGTTGTTGGGATAGGTGGCCCACTTCACCTTCATGGCTGGAAACACGTTTCGCGCGTAGATGTCCTGGACCGCGCTGACCGTGGGTGCGAGCGCCGGATCGTCGCCATGCGAGGCGAACGCTCGGCGCAGCCGCGTATCGATGCCGAGCTTCGCCTCCTCTCCCGACGAGTACTCGTCTTTGAGGGCCGCCACCGCTTCGCGCCGGGCGAAGGGCAGCGTCCGCGGCAGCTGGCCGTCGGCAATGGCGAGGTCGACCGCTCGCTCCGGCGAGGGGTCGAAGGTGTGAGCCGGACGGTTGTGGCAATCCAAGCAGTCCATCGTCCGCCGTTCACCCCGTGCGAGTTCCTCCGGCGTCACCCCATCGGCCATGTACTCCTTGACGTCGCCGTTCCGATCCGTGAACTTCACGTAGGGAATGGTCTGGCGCTGGCGATCGGTGGCGATGTACTCGATCTGCTGAGGGACGTGCCAGTGGATGCCGCTGGGGGGCGTCGTGCCGCCGACGTGCACCTGCAGCCTCGTCACGGTCTCCGTGCTGGTCTCATCGTCGGCATATTCGCGGATCTCGCGCAGGCGGTCGCCGTCGTACGCCTCTCGCGTGTGGCAGCTCAGGCAGGTGTCGCGCGCCGGCGGCATCGAGCGAACGGGCGCGTCGACGGGCGTCGGAACCCTGTTGGTGATGACGTGCCAGAGCTGGCGGGTGCCGGCTGCCTTGGCTTCGACGAAGCCGCTCGCCCCGGGGCCGACATGACACGAGACGCACGCCACCTTGGCGTGCGGGCTTGCCTGATGCGCCTTCCATTCCGGCTCCATCGTCGTATGGCAGGTCTGGCCGCAGAACTCGGTCGATTCCATGTGATGGATCGACCCGAGCGCAGCCAGCGAGACGATGAAGACGTTGACGATGGTCAGCAGGACCACGCCGAGGATCACCGCGCGCGTCCGCGGCAGCCGCAGATCGACCACCGGCCAATCCTCCGGCGCGTGGCCGGCGGCGACGCGCCGGCGCTGCCGCCAGATGCCGATCGGGATCAGCAGCAACCCCATCACGAAGAGGAAGGGAACCGCGACGAAGACCAGCAGACCGGCGTAGGGGTTGGTGAGCTGCCCGATGAACTCGAGCGTGAGCAGCAGCAGGAACACAACCGCCATGGCGGTCGTCACCGCGACGCCGATCAGGCTGATCGGGTTACGTGCGGCCGACGGCAGATCGCCCCGCATGGGTAGACCGCCCGGCTAGTTCTTCTTCGACGCGAGAAATGCGACCAGGGCGTCGAGGTCTTCCTTCGGCAACGATGGGTAGGCGCGCATCGGCGGCTTGCGGGTGGCGTTGGTCTTCTTCGTCATCTCGGCGGGCGTGACGATCCACGCGCGAATCTCGTCGGCCGACAGCTTGCTGCCGACGCCGTCGAGGGGGCCCTTGGCCTGGCCCTTGCCATCGAGGATGTGGCAGGTCGCGCACTTCTGAGCGGCGTAGACCGCGGCACCTTTCTCGACGGCTCCCTGTGCCCACGCGGGGACGGCGCTCAGGATCACGACGGCGGCTGCCAAGACACACAGGTTCTTCATGAGTGACCTCATAGATGGACGCACGTGCGGGAGCACGTTCCATGCCACGTCCGAGATTGACTTGCGGGCGAAATCACGCCAAGACCTGCAGATTCAACAGCGAAGTTCAACCCTGACGGCCACGAATCCGGAGTTGCCTCCGGCGGACCGGAGGTGACGCTTTCTTCCTGGAGGCGAACACGACGACCCGCGCCAGATCTCGCAAACAGGATGCGATACACGCGCATACTCTTGCAACTGCGCGAGCCGTTCGGGTGTGACCGGTAACGTCTCCATCCAAGTGACACGGTAGAGAGTCGATCGGGGAATGTCAATGGCGCGACATGCGGCCGCCGATCGAACGGTCTCGGCAACGCTTCCCCGTTCCCGGGTCCGCGACCGGCACACTCACGCTCGCCAATCCTGCATGTCGGAGGCTGCTCAGAAAATAGAAGTCGGGACTATGCTGCTTTCTCGATCGTGACATGGTACCCAAGCGCTTCGAGTTGCCGCACATGACGTCGCGTCGCACGCTCGGCGTTTCGTCGCTGGAAGTAGTCGGCCCCAAGCTCGTCGTCGGTCACGCCGTCCCGCATGATGTAGTACGCGACCTCGAGAATCTGGTGACCGACCGCGACGACGGCTTTCTTGTGACCGCTTTCTTGTGACGGCGATGACGGCGGACGCGCTGATATCGGGCCCGGAGGGCGGTCCCCTTCTTGTGGGCGGCGCCCAGCGCCGCCTGAATCAGCGTCCCGCGCAAGGACCGGTTCGCCTTGCGGGTCTTGCCGGTGCGGCGTTTCCCCGCACTCTCATTCTGACCGGGACAGCCGAACGACGCGGCCCGACACGGCTCTGCGAGGGAAAGTGGCACACCTGCCGGCACAGTGCCCGTCGGTCAGCGCTTGACCCGTTGGGCGCGAAAGTTCGGCGACCGATTCCAGCGTGCATCAGGCGGAGGCCCTGACTCGAGGCCATCGCAGGTAGATCTTGACGCGTCGATCACGGGTAACGCCGCATCTGCGGCGGGGGTGGTCGCTGATCGCGTCCCGGATGTGCCCCAGGTAGATGCGCTCGTCCTTCACAGGGACCGGGCTTCAGTAGTGATCCGCAGGCGAAGGTCTGGATGGATGCTCGCGTCGGTCAGGACGTCCACGTCGCGCCTGAGGAGATCTCGTATGTTCGGCGCGTTCCCGGCTGTCATTCACGGCGTCCAATCGGAAGCTTCCTGACCCGATACCGCGTGTCCTCCACGAGAATCAGCGCACCGGACTGAAGGTCGGCAAGGCGTTCACCGAGGATCACAGAGAGGGCGCCGGTTCACGGAGTCTGCGCGTTCGTCGGTCAGTCGAAAGATGATCACGCTTGGCTTGTCGAGGACACCGAGCGCGAGTATCTCGCCAAAGTCCAAATCGAACGTGATCACGACGCTACGGTCTACACGGGCCCGTTCGACAAGGGCAGGGTCTGGTGCGCGCTGGAGCCCCAGAGTTCGCACGTGAACCGCCTGGTGACCAAGCTCCTGCAGGAACTCGACGGTCTTCGGCGAGATTCCGGCATCCGCCAGAAACTTCATGCATCAGGCTCGGAGCGAGTGCAACTCGTCCTGAGCCAAGGCGGCGGCATACGCGAGGGCCTGGCGGACATCCTCCTCTTGCAGGTCTGGGAGTTCCTCCACGATCTGCGCCGGAGTCATGCCGTTGGCAACGAGGTTGACCACATGGGCGACCGAAATCCGGAGCCCGCGGACAGTGGCTCGCCCGGCCAGGATCTCCGGGCTCTGTGTGATGCGATCGAAAGTGCCTGCCATGGCGTTCTCCGACCCCATTCTACCTTGCGACCAGCGTCCTCCTGGCGTCTCGATCGCGGAGCGTGGCCGCCGATCGAATGTACGCCGGCAATGCCCTCCTTCCCGGTCCGCGAGTGGCACACTCACCGCCCCGCCACCGCAGCGGCGGTTGCCTGGGATGAAATGCTCAGGAAAATCGAGCGACATCAGCGAACCGACGGGGGAGGAATCCAGCACTCAAACTCTCACGCGGTGGTCTGACGGCGCAGCTGATGCATGTAATGTACTGACTGGCAGGGAGTTGGCGGGTGGACGAGACTCGAGCCGATTCGCGAAGGCCAAGGAGCCTTCGCGGTTCACAAGTCGAGACCTGACCCCGACCCTCGGGACCGATCAGAAGTGTCAGACGTCTCTATCAGGACAGCTACCGCGGTCTCGAGCGCCTGAAGGTCGCGTTCGACGACGCGCCACACGAGACTGATGTCTACGCCGAAGTAGGCGTGGGTCAGCCGATCCCTCATACCGGCGATCCGCTTCCAGGGAATCTCGGGCCCTTGTGCTCGGGTTGCCTCAGAGAGTCGCTTGACGGCTTCACCGATGATCTCAAGCTTCCGGATGATAGCGTCCTATCGCATGCGGTCTTGAAGGAAGGCTTCTTCGCCGACCGATGCGTAGGCTCTGATGTCGCTGATCGCGTCCCGGATGTGCCCCAGGTAGATGCGCTCGTCCTTCACAGGGACCGGGCTTCAGCAGTGATCCGCAGGCGAAGGTCTGGATGGATGCTTGCGTCGGTCAGGACGTCTACGTCGCGCCTGAGGAGATCTTCGAGGTCCTGCTCGAGCCCGACAAGGTCGAGAAGCGACCGGTTGTCTTCCATCTCGACCAACAGGTCGACGTCGCTGTCGGCCCTGTCGTCGCCGCGTGCGACGGAACCGAACACGCGCACGTTCCGCGCGCCGTGCAGGGCGGCGATGCGGAGGATCTCTTCGCGGTTCCGGTCGATCGTCATGGGTGGCTCCCGAGGCATTGTAACGCCGCGGCGATTGTGGCGGTGCGGCGGGCGAGACCCCCAGAGGGGACGTGAATCGCGTCGTGACCAAGCGTCGAGGGCGGAATGCGGCCACCGGATCGAGCGTATCGGCAACGCCTCCCTATTCCAGGGTCAGCGAGTGGCACACTCACCGGCACACTGACCGCTCGCCACCTCGACGGCGTTTGCTGGGATGAAAAGGAAAATCGAGCGAACTCAGGCAACCGCCCTCGGTAGGCGCACCAGGGCTCAAATTGACACGCCGGAGGTCTAACGGCGTAGCTGATGCGTGTAAGATGCTGACTGGAAAGGATTTGGCGGGGTGGACGGGACTCGAACCCGCGGCCTCCGGCGTGACAGGCCGGCGTTCTAACCAACTGAACTACCACCCCATGGAGTCTTGACGCATCTGTTGATCTGGTGAGCTGGTGATCGGAAGATCTGATCTCAGGATCTGTTGATCGGCTGATCCATCTCTTGATCCGGCGACCGTTCGATCGTGTGAGTTCACACCAGCGTCGGCACTTTGTCAGGGCGCCGCACGTCATCAGGGCAACAGCCGTCGATCATATCACCAGACTCCCCAATCGTGCATCGTCCACCTTGGTACCCTGCGGAACTACGGCGAGACGGACTTCGCATCGGTGGGGACTCGCTTGACTCGGCCGGCGGAGCCGGCCCGGACCAAGCTTGCCGAAGGCGAGCGAAGTCTGGTGGCCCACATTCTTCCCAATTGGAACCGCCTCGAGGATTGGCTCGGCGAGGCGCACGCGTATTCGCGGGCGGCTTGATGCGAGCAGGGGCTGACCGACGTGCCCGAGTACGGCGCGCGCGGCACGTGCGGCGACTTCGAGCCAGCGGCACCCGAAGACCTGTTCGGCCGCGAGGTGGACCGTCACGCCCCGAAATGCCGCTTCGCGAACGCACGGCCGGAACCGGACTCGAGGTAACGCTCGAAGCGCAGCGCGGCCTGTTCGTCGGCGAACTCGATCACCACGTGCAGCGTCCATGAGCGATGACGAGCCGTGTGTGGGACGCGGCCGGCGTTGTAGTCTGCGAGCCGCTCGTGGACCGCTCCGGTGATGTCGACATAGAAGTGGGGCACGGTGTGGCGGCTCTTCAACACGTAGACGATGCGCTTCGGTTCCAGCATGGACTGGCCGACGCAAGGTGGATGCCGCGCGCACCCATGCGAGACTCCCAGCGATCCGCGACTGGCGACGTAGGGAGCTGGCAGATCCTGCGATCACTTGGAGCGGTGAGGGACGAGATTTCCGCAGCCTTCACTGGGCTTGCCGAGCCGTAGCTCGTGGCGGGCGGTGACAAGATGGGAGTCCGCCTCCGCGGCTGCGCCGCTACGGCGCGACAGCCTTCGCCTGGCTCGCCGAGCCGAAGCTCACGCTTCGGGAATGCTCGCGTGAGCGAAGGCTGGTGGGCGGTACAGGACTCGAACCTGTGACAGCCGGCGTGTAAAGCCGGTGCTC
>CAZJBN010000138.1:0-11097 GCA_964543955.1 uncultured Bifidobacteriaceae bacterium | reverse complement strand
GGATCGTGCTCGAAGAACACCAGATACTCCCGATCGATCGCCTCGCGCGAGAACGCCGTCTTGAACCTGAGCGTGTCCATCGGATAGAGGTCGTACCCCATCACCCACGGGTCCGGGACGTGCACCGAGGTCGGGAACATGTCGGCCGCGAAGACGGCGGTCTGGCCCGACGATTCGATCATCACCACCTGATGGTGCGCGGTGTGGCCGCCGGACCGCCGGTAGCGCACGCCCGGCATGAGCTCGGTGTCGTCCCCGACGAGCGTCAGCACACCGGCCTCCTGCAGCGGCACGAAATTCTCGGCCAGGTAGCTGGCGCGATTCCTTGCGTGCGGATGCGTCGCGTCCTCCCACTCCTGCACGTGCGCGATATAGCGCGCCCGTGGGAAGCGTGGGACGAGGCGTCCATCGGGCGCCCTCGCGGTGAAGCCGCCGACGTGGTCGAAATGCAGGTGGCTGGCCACCGCGATGTCGATCTCCTCGGCCGTGAGGCCGGCTTCGGCGAGCGCGTGATCGAGGTGATAGGCGCGATCCAGCCCGTAGATGTCCGCGCTCTTCGCGTCCATCTTGTCGCCGCAGCCGGCGTCGATGATCATCGTCTGCTCGCCGCGGACGACGAGCGGCCGCATGCCCATCGGGATGCGGTTGCGATCGTCGGCCGGCAGCCGCGTGTCCCAGAGCGCCTTCGGCACGGTCCCGAACATCGCCCCGCCGTCGAGCGCGAAGAACCCGTCGGAGAGCGTGATGAGCTCGAGGCTGCCGAGCCTGTGGCGCACCGGAGTGCGGAACCGCGGCACTCGCGGCGCCGGCTGCTTGAGCTCCACCAGCACGCCGTGCGCAGCCGAGGGGTGAATGAAAGCCACCATGGCCCCCTCGGCGCCGGGTCGGGCCTTGGTGTCGATCAACCGCACGCCGCGTGCCTGCAGCTCCGTCAACGCGGCGTCGATGTCCTCGACACGCAGCGTCACGTGGTGGATGCCGGGCCCGCGTTTCTCCACGAACTTCGCGATCGGCGAGTCCGGCGACGTGGCCTCGAGCAGCTCGATCGCCGAGGGACCGAGCGCCACGAAGTGCGCGCGCACCCGTTGGGAGGCCACCTCCTCCGGCGGCTCCACGTGCAGGCCCAGGGCGTCGCGATAAAAGGCCAGCGCCCGCGGCAGATCGGAGACGGCAATGCCGAGATGATCGATCCACGCCCTCATTTCGGATCCACGTCCTGTGTCGAATCCCTGAGCGCGCGACCGAGCACGTTCGACGCAGCCGTGTAGGGGTCCATCTCGCGCGCGGCCAGGCGCTCGACGAGCGCCTCGAACTCGCCCCCTGACAGCACGCGCGTCTCGACATACTCCATGAACCGGTGCGTCAGCAGGTCACGCAATCTAAACTCGTTGCGAGCCTTCAGCCGGCGGACGCGCGTCCCCTCGGAATGCCTGCGGAAGGCCTGGATGGCCTGCCAGAGCTCCGCGACGCCGCGGCCGGTCGTCGCCTCGGTCTTGATGATGGGCGGGCGCCACTCCCCTTCGCCGTACGCCTGCAGCGACAGGTTCGATTCGATCGACGTGACCATCCGGTCCGCGCCGTCCCGATCCGCCTTGTTGACGACGAAGATGTCCGCGATCTCCATGATGCCGGCCTTGAGCGCCTGCACATCGTCGCCGGTCCCGGGCACGAGGACGACGATCGAGATATCCGCGGTCCGGACGATGTCGACTTCGTCCTGGCCGACACCCACGGTCTCGATGATGACGAGGCTCTTGCCGGCCGCGTCGAGCACGAGCGCCGCGTCGCCCGTGGCACGGGAGAGACCGCCCATGTGCCCGCGCGTCGCCATCGACCGGATGAAGACGTCGCTGTCCTCGGCGTGGGCCTGCATGCGCAGCCGATCGCCCAGGATGGCGCCGCCCGTGAACGGGCTGGTCGGGTCCACCGCGATCACGCCGACCGTCTCAGCAGCCTTGCGCGTCTCCGACGTCAGGCGATCGACGAGCGTGCTCTTGCCCGCGCCCGGCGGCCCCGTCACGCCGATCAGGTAGCTCCGGCCCGTGTGCGGAAAGATGTCCCGCACGAGAGCCGCGGCGGCCGGCGACTCGTCCTCGATGAGCGAGATCGCGCGCGCGATGGCGCGCGCGTCGCCGATCCGGACGCGGTCCGCGAGGGGAGCCGGTCCGCCCACGTCAGGCCGCCAGCAGCTGGCGGGCGATGACCAGGCGCTGTACTTCGCTGGTTCCCTCGCCAATGGTCGTGAGCTTGACGTCGCGGAAGAACTTCTCCGCCGGGTAGTCCTTGACGAAGCCGTACCCGCCGAAGATCTGCACGGCGTCCTCCGACGCGCGCACGGCGATCTCGCTCGAGTAGAGCTTGGCCATGGAGGACTCGATCGTCGTGCGCCGCCCCTGGTCCTTCAGCCAGGCCGCGCGATAGGTCAGCAGCCGTGCCGCCGAGACACGTGTGTGGTTGTCCACGATCGTCCAGCGAATCGACTGGAAGGAATCGATGGACCTGCCGAACTGCCGGCGCCCGGCGGCATAGTCGCGTGCCGCCTCGTACGCGCCCTGTGCCAGGCCGACGGCGAGCGCCGCAATGCCGATGCGCCCGGCGTCGAGCACCTGCAGGGTCTGGATGAAGCCCTGGCCCTCTTCGCCGATCAGCTGATCGGCCGGGACGCGGCAATTCTGCAGGAGGACCTCCGAGGTCTCGCTCGCGCGCATGCCGAGCTTGTCCTCCTTCCTGCCGGCCAGCAGGCCGGGCGTTCCACGCTCGACGATGAAGGCGGAGATGCCCTTGCTGCCCTTCGCCTTGTCGGTGACGGCCATGACGACGATGGTGTCGGCGGACGTGCCGTGCGTGATGAATGCCTTCGAGCCGTTCAGGACCCAGCTGTCGCCGTCACGGACGGCGGTGGTGCGCATCGCGGCCGCATCGCTGCCCGAGCCCGGTTCGGTCAGTCCCCACGCGGCGAGGCGGGTTCCCCGGGCCAGCGGCGCCAGGAAGCGCGCCTTCTGGGCCTCGCTGCCGAAGAGCGCGATGTGCGCGGCGCCAAGGCCGTTGTGCGCGGCGACCGAGAGCGATACGCTCGGATCGACGCGGGCCAGCTCCTCGATGCAGATGCAGTAGTCCACGGCGCTCATCGCGGCGCCGCCGCAGGCCTCGGGGAACTGGATGCCCATCAGGCCGAGCTCGGCCAGCTTCGGCAGGAGCTCGTGCGGGAAGTGCTGCGCGTTGTCCCACGCCATCACGTGGGGGCGCATCTCGGTCTCGGCAAACTCTCGGACGCTCTTACGGAGCAGCTCCTGCTCGTCGGTCAGGCGGAAGTCCATCCTTCGAAAGATACCACGGAGGGGACATCCTCACGCCGCTCCCGCACACGCGCGCGCTCAGTACATCACGGTCACGCGAAAGCTGCCGGAGTTGTCCACCAGGTACTCGTCGTTGATGCCGAGCAGCAGGCGTCCACCCGAGCGCACGCGAACCGGACCGCTCCCGGCGCCGATGAAGAAGAGGTCGTCGCCGATTCGGCCGATGAGTGCGCCGCCAGGCCGATTCGGCAGCGGTCTCGCGGCGTTGAAGGGCGAGTTGTTCTCTCCCTCCGGGCCGTCACGGCGATCCTTCCCCCAGCGCACCTGGCCCTGCGCGTCGATATAGACATTCTGTCCGGCGCGGACATCGATGCCCGTGTCGCTCCACGGCTCGGTTGCCGAGACGTTGACCTGTCGTTCGCGCAGGCCAGAGGGACGGCCGCCGCTACCGGAACCGCTGCTGCCGCTGGCCCATCCGCTGTTCCATCCGCCGGTGCCGCCAGCCCAGTTGCTGCCGTAGGCGTTGAAGTCGATGCGATCGACCTGATCACGGTCAACCCGCACGGTGCGACGGGAGGTTCCCCGGCGCTCCTCGAACTCGATGGTGCGTCCGCGCACGCCGACGAGCTCGCCCTCGATGCGCTGTCCGTTGCGCAGGAAGAGCGTATCGGCATCGAGCGCCAGCGGGAGTGCCGCCACCAGCGCGGCCGTGATCAGCGCGCGTCGATTCGCCATCATGTCCGTCCTCCAGCGTGGGCATCGTGCGTGATCTGCAGGCGTCAACCGTGCGATCATGCCCCCGTGACCTCTTCACGGTGCATCTCGCGTGCCAGCCGCGTCGCGGTTCTGGCGATTCTGTCCGTCATCGGGTTCGCCAGGCCGGCGGCCGCCGACCTCACCGCGTTCCTGGGGGTGACGACCACGCCGGACAACCGGTTCGCCCGAGGCTTTGCCGTCGGCGCCGGTCTGCTCATTGTCGGCTTCGAGTTCGAGTACGCGAACAGCAGTGAGGACGAAGAGCTGCTGGTGCCCGGCCTGCGGACGTACTCGGGCAACGTGCTGGTCCAGACGCCCACGCCGGGCGTGCAGTTGTATGGCACGGCAGGCATCGGCGGATACCGCGAAGAGCTCGGTCTGCTCGACGAGACGAACGTGGCGGTCAACCTCGGCGGCGGCGCCAAGATCGGCCTCGTCGGCCCACTGCGGCTCCGGGCGGACTACCGCGTGTTCCGCCTGCAGGGGTCGCCCTTGTACGCCACGTATCACCGCGTCTACGCCGGCGCGAACATCGCGTTCTGACCACGGGCCGACCGGCCAGACGCGGGCCTGCTTCGCTCGAAGCACATGCCGCCCCCCCGGCGAGCCGACGGTCCATCGCCAGGGCCGTGCGCTATTTCGGTACTGGCGCGACGGACATGCGTCCGAGCTCGGTGAGCGACAGCCTGGACGGCGGCGCCGCGAACGCATCCCTGTACTTCGCGAGCAGGTCGGCGGGCGCCTCTGCCAGCAGCTGGTCGAGGAGGAGCGACGGGCGGTAGTCCGCACCAGCAACGACGGGCATGAGCGCGTGGACGTAGAGGACGTTGCCCTTGGCATCGGTCTCGCTGGCCTTGAACACGCGCCATCCTTCGGCCATGGCGCGCCGCGTCGGGTCGGTATCGGCGGCCAACGCCTGCTGCAGCGCGCCGAGCGCGCCTTCGTAGTCGGCCACTTTGTCCGGCTTGATCGCCACGAGCAGCAGACCGGTGGCCGTGTCGAACGAGACAATGGCCGGGTCTACGGCGGGCTGGGGCGGAGCGGCTGGGGCGGGAGAGGGGATCTGGACGAGCAGGGATCCGACGAGCAGCGCGGTGATCACCAGGGCAGGATACCGCGCGCCCGGGGCAGGGCCCCGGAGCGCGCCAGGATCGGTTCGATCAGGGGAGCTTCGCGAGTGTCGCGATGCCGCGGCCGGCGAAGGCTTCCTTGTACAAGTTGAAGATCTCCTGCACCTCGGACGGGAAGACTTCGTTGATGACGCGCGTGAAGTCGTACTCCTCGTTCGGCACGACCGGGTCCACGACCAGGAAGTAGACGGCGTTCCCGTTCGGGCCGGGCTGCGTGCTCTTGTAGACGGTGATGCCGTCAAGCTGCTGCTTGCGCGCCGGCTTGTCGCTCTTCGCGAGGGCTTCCCGGTACTTGGCGAGCACGCTCTCGAAGTCCGCCGTCTTGTCGGGCTTAATCAGGATCGTGATCTGACTGGCCGCGCCCTCGAGAGGCAACACCGGCTTCTCGGGTTCCTGCGCCGCTGCCGCGGGTTGCTCTGCCGCGGGCGCCGCGGGTTCCTGCGCCTCGGCCCTGCCAGCCCCCGCCAGCATCGTCGCCAGCGCCGTGACCCCAACAAACACCTGAACTCCTCGAAGCATTGAGCAGCCTCCTTCACAAAAGGCGGTTACTTTACCGTACTGCGCGCCCGATGAAAACCATCATGATTTCGTTGGCGACGAGCATGCCCGGACGGGTCAACGCGATTCGGTCGGTCCCCCGTTCCAGCCAGCCCGCCTCGACGAACGGGACGAGCGCGGCGCCATACTCGTCCCACACATCGATACCATACCGCGCGGTCATGTCATTCAGCAGCAGACCGTCCCGCAATCGGAGGCCCATGAAGAACGCCTCCTCCACTCGCGCCTCGCGAGAGAGCGTCCGCACGTCGAGGCGCGGTGACCGGCCGGCGTCGAGGCGCCCGATGTACTCGGCCGTCCCGGCCACGTTGCGCCATCGTACACCGTCAACCGTCGAATGTGCGCCACAACCTGCACCAAGCCAGGAGCCGCCCTGCCAATACTTCAGGTTGTGCCTCGAGCGCCGTCCCGGCCTTGCGACGTTCGAGATCTCGTATTGGTCGAACCCGGCGCGGTCCAGACGCGCCAGTCCCTGCAGATACATCTCCGCCGCATCATCGTCGGGGGCCACCGACCAGCCGCCGCGCGCCATCTCGTCTCGAAGCGGCGCGTTCGGATAGACCTCCAGCAGATACAGGGACGCGTGCTCGGGGCCTACGTCGGCGAGCGCGTCCACCGACTCGAGCCAGGCGTCCACACGCTGGCCGGGCAACCACAGCATGAGGTCCAGGCTGATGTTGTCGAAGCCCGCACGGCGCGCGGAGGCGACGGCGCAGCGGGCCGTCCCGGCCGAGTGCAGGCGTCCGAGCCGGGCCAGTTCCTCGTCGCGAAACGACTGCACGCCGACACTGAGGCGGTTGATCCCGGCTGCGCGATAAGCCGCAAGCGTCGCCTCCGTCACGGTTTCGGGATTGGCCTCGAGCGTGACCTCGGCGTCTGGTGCGACATCGAAGGCGGATCGGCAGGCATCGAGGATTGCCGCCACTTCGGCGCCGTCGAGCAGCGACGGAGTGCCGCCGCCAAGGAAGACGGTGTCGACCGGGCGCCCGCGCTCGGGCGCGGTGTAAATCTCCGCACAGAGCGCGGTCACGTACCGGCGCTTCAACGCCTCGTCCAGCAGGCCACGATTGAAGTTGCAGTAGTTGCAGATCGCCGCACAGAACGGGATGTGGAGGTAGAGGCCGAGTGCAGAGTGCCGCGTGCCGAGTGCGGCGGGCGAGGCAGAGCGCCGGGCCTCCGCCGGCTGGAGTCGGGTCATCGTCCGGTGCCGGCGCGGCCGCCGGGCCAGTTGAGGTCGGCCGGGAGCTGTTCGCGGAGCCTGGCGCGGGCCATGGACTTGCTCTTGTCGGGCAGGCCTCCCGAACGCCGGAGGTTGTCCGGCGACGCCGGCGACTGCTTCTGCCAGCGCTGGATGGCGTCGGGCGACGCATGCGGGCCGACCTCGCGGACGTCGACGCCCTGAATCTCCACCCAGTCGCACATCTCCATCAGGCGCGACCGCGTGCGGGCGCCCAGCTGATAGATGAACGTGCGCGGATCGGTACTGTCGGCCGAGTCGACGAGGTTGCTCGTGAAGATCGTCGGGCGCCGCTCGTTGTACCGCGTGTTGACGACCAGGCCGAGCGTCTCCTGGACCCATTCGGAGCTGCGCTCCGCGCCGAGGTCATCGAGGACCAGCAGGTCCGCATGGAGCACCGGCGCGAGCACGTCCATCTCGGTCTCGGCCACCGATCGGTTGTAGGTGTCCCGCACGAGGCGCAGCAGCTCGCGCGTCTCGAAGAAGTAGCCGCGTGCGCCCCGGGCGCGAATGACCGCCTTGAGCATGCCGACGGCAAGGTGCGTCTTCCCCACGCCGTTCCGGCCATAGAACAAGAGCCCGCGGTCGACGACCGGGAACGCGTCGACGAACGCCGCGGCGCGACGATACGCCTCTCGCTGCGAGTCCATGTCGTGCTCGAAGGTCTCGAGCTCGCACCGCTGGTAGCGCGTCGGGATGCGCGCTTCGGCCATCAGCCGCTCCACCAGCGCCGCACGCCAGCAGTCGCAGCGGACCACGCCTTCGCGGCCGTCGACCGTGACGCTCTTCCAGCGGGTGTCGTTGCAGATCGGGCAGGGCATGGGCTTTGGGGAAGTGAGAAGTCAGAAGCGAGAAGTGAGAAGTGAGAAGTGAGAAGTCAGAAGTCAGAAGTCAGAAGTCAGAAGTCAGAAGTCAGAAGACAGTTCACGACGTTCCACACATGTCTGGTCGGCTCGCCCGCTCCCCGTCTCTGGCCACGCTTTCACGTCAAGCTTCTCACTTCTCTCTTCTCAATTCAGCGAACTTCGAATCCACCTCTGGCGCCGCAGCTTGCGGACGCCGGCCGCGGCCAGCCGTTCGGCGCGAATCGACGAGACGCCCAGCTGACGGCCGACCTGCGCGACGTTGCGCGGCTCGCCGTCGCGAAGGCCCAGGCTCAGTTCGAGCGCCCGCCGTTCCTGGGGCTCGAGCTCGCGCATGGCGGCCTCGAGCTCGGCGAGCAGCACGTGGCGCACGTCGTCCTCCGCGCCTTCGTCGTCGGCCGCGACCGCGCTGTCGACGAAGTCGTCGATGTCGATCCGTGCCGGCCCGTCGGCGTCCCGGCCGGCCGCCCGCGGCCCGGAGGCGTCGAGACGGCGGACCTCTTCGTCGCTGAGGTCGCCCGGATCGCCATCGGGCACTGCCAGCGAGTGCTCCAGCGACGCCTGCAGCGCCTCGACGTGGCGGCCCAGGTCGACGTCGAGCCCGCCGCCTTCCGGCGGAGCCACGTCGGCCAGGCGGTGCATCATGCCCTGCCGGACCCACCAGGCGGCGTAGGACGTGAAGGGACCGTGCCGCGACGGATCGAAGCGACGCGCGGCATCGATGAGCGCGAGGTTGCCGTCGTGAATGAGATCCAGGAGCGGCACGCCCAGCTCGCGATAGCGTCGTGCGTACCGCACGACGCTTCGGAGATGTGCGCCCACCAGCCGCGACAGCGCATCGTCGTCGCGCGCGGCCTTGATGCGTTCGGCGAGGACCCGCTCTTCGTCACCGCTCACCGGGGGGAACTGCGCGATCTCCTGCAGGTAGGCCTGCAGCGTCGCGGAATCCGATGCCAGGGACTCGAGCCTCCGCACGAGTCGATTGTACTGGATCTGTTTACTCCCTCGCTCACTTGTGTTGAGGATCGATCGGCCCGCGTCCTGCCGTCCGGTGCCGGCGTCCTGCGGATCAGCGGGCTGATCGATCCTCAACCGAAGTGGGCTGAGGGGCCAAGGCTGTTCGCCCTAATCGCGCGCCTTGCGTCGCGCCGCTGGCGTGGCGACCACGGCATCGGGGCCGCGCGACTTGACCAGGTCGGCCGGCGACGCCTTGACGAGCGCCGTGCCGAGCCGCTGCTCCCAGTCGTCGATGCCGCGCGCGAGCTCGTGCTTCACGTACTCCATGAACTCGTTCACCTCGCCCTGCATCTGCTCCATCTTGCGGCGCATGTTCAGGATGATCTCGACGCCGGCCAGGTTGACGCCGAGATCGCGTGTGAGCGACAGGATGGTCTCGAGCTGCTCGAGGTCGTCCTCGGAGTACAACCGCGTGTTGCCCTCGGTCCGCGATGGCTTGAGCAGCCCCTCGCGTTCGTACAGCCGGAGCGTCTGCGGGTGGATATTGTACCGCTCGGCCACGACGCTGATCATGAAGTACGCCTTGCCGGGAGTCTTGGCCATCAGTCGCGCACACTCTCGCCGTTGATCCGGCCGAACTCGCGCAGCAATTCCTTGGACCGCTCATCGAGCACGCGCGGAAGCGCCAGCCGCACCTCCACGATCAAGTCCCCGCGGCGGCCCGACATGGTCGGCGCTCCGCGCTCGCGCAGGCGGAACCGTTGGCCGGACTGCGTGCCGGGAGGGATCCGGACGCGCACGGGCCCCTCGGGCGTGGCGACATCGATCTTCGTGCCGAGCCCCGCCTCGTGCACCGCGATCGGCAGCAGCAGGTGCACGTCCTCGCCTTCGCGACGGAACGTCGGGTGCGGCTCGACGGCAATCTCCAGGTAGAGATCGCCGGCCGCGCCGCCGCGCGACCCCGCGTGGCCTTTCCCCGCTACCCGGAGGCGGACGCCGTCGGGCGAACCGGGCGGTACCGCCACCGACATCGCCTCGACGCGCGGTGTCACCCCCTGGCCGTGGCAGTCGCCGCACACGGCCTGCTTCCGCAAGCCCGTGCCCGCGCACCGCGGGCAGTTCTTGCTGAAGACCATGTGTCCGCGGACCGATCGGACCGTGCCCGTGCCTTCGCACGAGACACAACGCGACTCGGCCACGAGGTGATGCCCCGTGCCGGCGCACGCCCGGCACGCGTCGTGGCGCGTCACCGTGACGGTCCGCTCCGTCCCGCGCCACGCCTCGTCGAAGCTCACCACCGCCCGCGCGTGAATGTCGGTGCCGCGCTCGGGGCCCGGCCGCGCGCCCGCCCTGCGGGCCAGGACCTCCTCGAACAGCTCGCCGAACGTCGTCGTCCGCTCGGCGTGGACCGCAGGCGAGAAATCGAACCCCGAGAATCCGAACGACGGTGCATCGGACGACGGCGCGGCAAAGTGGCCCGCGTCGTAGCGGCGGCGCCGTTCGGGATCGATGAGCGTCTCGTACGCCTCCAGCACCTGCCGGAAGCGCACGGCAGCCGCGCGATCACCCGGGTTGATGTCCGGATGCCACTGTCGCGCAAGCTTCCGGTAGGCCCGCTTGATATCGCCTGCGGTCGCTTCGCGCTGGACGCCGAGAACGATGTAGAGGTCCATATGGAGTCAACGTGCCGCACCCGGGCACCTGTGCACCTGTGCACCTGGGCACCTGGGCACCTGGGCACCTGGGCACCAGGGCACTTGTGTCTATTTCTTGTCGTCGACGACCTCCGCGTCGATGACGTCACCATCCGATGACCCGCCGCTCGACGAGGCGCCGGCATCGGCGCCCGGCTCGGCGCCGCCGCCGCCGGCCTCCGCGCCGGGAGTGGCCTGAGTGCGATAGAGCACCTCGGCCGCCTTGTGCTGCGCCTTGAGCAGGGCGTCCATGCCCGACGTCATCCCCGCGGCGTCGTTCGACTCGATGGCCTTCCGCAGGTCGCCCATCGCGCTCTCGACCGCCGCGCGATCCTCTGCGCCCAGCTTGTCGCCCGCGTCGGCCAGCATCCGCTCCGCGCCGTACACGGCCTGGTCGGCGCGGTTCCGCGTCTCGATCTCCTCGCGCCGCTTCTTGTCCTCGTCGGCGTGCGCCTCGGCGTCCTTCATCATCCGCTCCACTTCGTCCTTGCTGAGGCCCGAGGACGCGGTGATGGTGATCTTCTGTTCCTTCTGCGTGCCGCGGTCCTTGGCCGACACGTTGACGATGCCGTTGGCGTCGATGTCGAACGTGACCTCGATCTGCGG
>CAZJBN010000137.1:0-11122 GCA_964543955.1 uncultured Bifidobacteriaceae bacterium | reverse complement strand
GTTCGTGCCGTACGTGATGTCGCAGTTGTACGCGACCTGGCGCTGCTGGTCGTTCAGCTCGTGCTGGATGACGCCGACCGACAGGCCCAGGAAGCGGTACAGGCGCCCCATCCACTCCGAGTCGCGGCGCGCCAGGTAGTCGTTCACGGTGACGACATGGACGCCCTTGCCTTCGAGCGCGTTGAGATAGGCAGGCAGCGTCGCGACGAGTGTCTTGCCTTCGCCCGTCTTCATCTCGGCGAGGATGCCGTTGTGCAGCACCATGCCGCCGATGAGCTGTACGTCGTAGTGCCGCATGCCGAGCACGCGGCGTCCGGCCTCCCGGACGACCGCGAATGCATCGGGCAGGACGTCCGCGAGGGATTCCCCTGCGGCCAGCCGGGACTTGAACGCCTCCGTCCTGTCTCGAAGCTCGGTGTCGGTGAGGGCCTTGATGCCCGGCTCGAGGCCGTTGATCTGCTCGACGAGCGGGCGCAGGCGTTTCAGTTCGCGATCGTTCTGGGTGCCAATGACCTTGGCGAGGAGCTGGCCTATCATGCAGGGATTAAGGCGGGGTGCCTATCCCTCGATTATACAGGGTCCGGGCGCGGGACTTCGTCGCGCGCGACTTTTTGCCCGACCGCGCGTCGCGCCGGTCAATCCGCGCTGCTGGGCCGCGAGCCGAGCAGGAAGGTGAGCGGGTTCAGCACGCGGCCGTTGACGCGGATCTCGTAGTGAAGGTGAGGTCCGGTCGCGCGGCCGGTCGCGCCGACCAGGCCGATGAGATCCCCGCGCTTGACCGCCTGGCCGCGCTGCACGCGATAGGCCGAGAGGTGGCCGTAGCGCGACTCGAGGCCGTACGAATGATCGACGACGACGAGGTGGCCGTAGGCGCCGGAGTACGAGGCGTGCGAGATGACGCCGTCAGCCGTCGCATAGACCGGCGAACCGCGGTCGGCGGAGATATCGAGGCCCGGGTGGTAGTCCTGCTCGCCCGTAATCGGATCGGCGCGCCCGCCCGTGCGCGAGGTGAGCCAGCCCTTCGCCGGCCAGATGGACGGCGTGGCGGCCGCAAGCGCGTTCCGCCGCTCGACGTCCGAGCTCACCAGGCGAAGGCGGCCCTCGAGGCCCTCGAGGATGTCGCGCAGCAGGCCGAACGTGTCCTCCGGCGACGAGAGGCCCGGCGTCACGCTGGCAATCGTCGCTCCACCCATCGCGCGGTTCTTCACGATGGCCGGGAGCCTGTCCATGGCCTTCTGCAGGGCGGGATCGATCGCGGCCTTACCGCCGAGATCCTCGACGGCCGATTGCAGCGCCGTGATCTGCTCGTTGAGCGCTAGCGTCGCATCGCGGAAGCTGCCGTTCTCGAGCTCGAGCGCGGCATTGGCCGCAAAGACGCCATTCACTTCGGAACGCGCCTTCCAGGCCGCGCCAAGGCCAATCAGGATGGGCAGGGCGACAACCGCCACGACCGCCGCCAGCATCGGCCGGAGCGAGATTGTGAATCGACGCACAACCCCGGTGCGGCGATCGGCAACGACGACGGTGTAGCGGTTTGAGAGCATCAGCTTGGGGGATTGCGCGGCCGCCAGGTACCGCGAGGGTACCGTCGAAGCCGTTTGTCCGGCCAATCGGACAATCTGCGCAGAGTAGCACGGCGTTTCGGTGCGTGAAACCGAAATATGACGGGCCGACACTTTCGCCGTGTGATCGCTCTTGGCGCCTGAAGGGTTGCCCCTACGAGAGAGATGGGTGGTCGGCCCCCCCTGTAGGGGCGACCCTTCAGGGTCGCCCAAGCGTCACGACGAGGCATCAGTCGACGAACCTGTACTGCAACGCTTCGCTCAGGTGCTCGTGGTCGATGGTCGATGCGCCGGCGAGGTCGGCGACCGTGCGCGCCACGCGGAGCACACGGTGGAACGACCGCGCGGAGAGGCCCAGCTTCTCGGCGGAGCGTTCGAGCAGCTGGCGTTCGGCCCGGCCGAGCGCGCAGTGCCGCTCGAGGGCCCGTGGACTCAGCCTTGCGTTGACGCCGCGCTGGCGCCGATGCTGCCGCTCGCGGGCCGCGAGCACGCGCAACCGGACCGCCGACGAGGCTTCGCCCGCCGGACCGCTGCTGAGCGCACCGATCGGCACGGCGTCCACCTCGACGACGAGATCCAGGCGGTCGCGCAGCGGCCCGGAGATGCGCGAGCGGTAGCGCGCGAGCTGCTCGGGCGTGCATCGGCAGGCGCGCCGCTCGTCGCCCAGGTGGCCGCACGGGCACGGATTCATGGCCGCCACCAGCATGAAGCGGGCAGGGAAGCTCACCGACCGCGCCGCACGTGAGACCGTCATGCGTCCTTCCTCCAGCGGCTGACGGAGCGAGTCGAGCACGCGCCGCTCGAACTCCGGCATCTCGTCGAGAAAGAGCACGCCGTGATGCGCGAGGCTGATCTCGCCCGGCCTCGGCTGCGAGCCGCCGCCCACCAGCGCGACGTCCGAGATCGTGTGGTGCGGCGCGCGGAAGGGGCGCTCCATCAGAAGGCCGCATCCGGGCTGGATGAGACCGGCGACGGAGTGGATGGCCGTTGCCTCGAGCGCCTCCTCGAAGCCAAGCGGCGGCAGGACGCTCGGCATCCGGCGGGCCAGCATGGTCTTGCCCGCGCCAGGCGGGCCAATCATCAGCAGGTTGTGCGCGCCGGCGGCGGAGACCTCGAGCGCGCGGCGCGCGAACGCCTGGCCGCGCAGGTCCGACAGGTCCAGTCCCTGATCGGCCGCGCGAGCCGCAGACGAGGGAGCCGTCGCGGGCGTGACGGGCCACTCCGCCCGTTCCTGGTTGAGGATCGAAACGGCGTCGACCAGCGTGGACACAGGCAGCAGCCGCAGCCCCTCAACGACGGCGGCCTCGGCGGCGTTGGCCGACGGCAGCAGGAGCGCACCGGCACCGCGGCGCCGTGCCGACACCGCAATGGGCAACACGCCCCGCGCCGGGTGGATGGTGCCGTCGAGCGAGAGCTCGCCGACGATCACGACGTCGTGGATGTCGCGCGCCCGCACCACACCGGCGCCGGCCAGGATCCCCAGGGCGATCGGCAGGTCGTACGCAGACCCGGCCTTGCGCACGTCGGCCGGCGCCAGGTTCACGACAATGCGGTGCTGCGGGAAGTCGAAACCGGAGTTCCTGATCGCCGAATGCACTCGGTCCCGGCTCTCCTTGACGCTTGCGTCGGGGAGGCCGACGAGCTGAAAACGAGGCAGGCCGAAGCAGAGGTCCACTTCGATGTGCACGGGGCTCGCGTCGATGCCGATGACCGCCGCGCTCTCGAGGGTGGCCAGCATGCGAGCCTGACGTGCAACCGACGTTCCCCTCGGGCGTCGTACGGATTGGTTCGGGAAATCGACGAACGTCGCCTGGGCCCGATGGCGGTGTCGGCAGGAACTGCGATATCCGGACCGATCGGAGTACGCAGGGACCGCGTGGTCCCGATCGGTGTCGAGCGGGGCTACTGCTGGGCGTTGGCCGTCCGGGCCGGTTCGACCACCAGGCGCTTGCCGATGGCGAGGGTGTTGCTCGTCAGGTTGTTGAGCGTGCGGAGCCTCGCGACGGTCGTATTGTGGCGCCGGGCGATCTTGTAGAGCGTGTCGCCCGGGCGCACGCGGTAGATGAGCGCCGGAGTGTCGCCTGTCGCCGTACTGGCCGCGACGGCTTCGGTCGGCTTCGGCTCGGCTGTCGCGGCGCGTGCCAGCAGGGCCGCCGACGGCATGCGCGGGATGACGAGCCGCTGGCCGATGCGCACGCGCGATGTGGTCCTGAGATAGTTGGCCTCGGCGAGATCCGTGCGGCTGACGCGAAGCTTGCGAGCGATTGTGGCGAGCGATTCGCCCTTCTTGACCGTGTGCCACTGCAGGGCGTTCAGCTGGCCTGGCTCGGCAGCCTGCAGCCGCTCGGTGATTCGCGTCGCGGTCCCCGCAGGCACCTTCAGCGCGTACGCTTCCTCGCGAATCGGCGTCGTCCACCGCCTGAGTTCCGGGTTGAGCTTCTGGATGTCGTCGATCGGCGTCTCGGCCCACTCGGCGACGCGCCGCAGGTCGAGGGCCGCCGGCAGCGTCACGGTCTCGGTCGGCGTGGGTGGAATCGGAATGACGTCGAACCCGTACTGCGCGGGATTCTTGGCGATGATGATCGCCGCCAGAATCATCGGCACGTAGTCGCGCGTCTCGCGCGGCAGGTACCGCGTCGACGAGGTGAGGGCCCAGAAATCGTCCATCCGGCTCCGCTTCATCGCGCGCTGCACACGGCCGGGACCGCCGTTGTAGGACGCCATGGCCAGGTGCCAGTCGTCGAACATCCGGTACAGCGCCTTGAGGTACTTGGCGGCGGCGACCGTGGCCTTTTCGGGATCGGCCCGCTCGTCCACGTACCAGTCGGCCTTCAGCCCGTTCTCGATGCCGGTCGCCCGCATGAACTGCCAGACGCCGCGCGCCTTGGCGCGCGAGAGCGCGGTGGGCTTGAACGCGCTCTCGATGAGGGGCACGTACGCCAGGTCGAGCGGCAGCCCTTCGGCACGGAACACGCTCTGGATCATCGGCAAGTACTGCGCGCCGCGGGCCAGGCCCTCGCTCAGGAACTCGCGCAGCCGCCCCTGGAAGAGCTGGACGTAGCGAAGGACGCGGTCGTTGGCCGGGATCGGAATGTCGTGGGTCGTGGCCTGAAGGTCGGCCTCGACGTTGAGGGTCGTTTCGAGCGTCGGTGGGGTCGTGTCGAAGGAGTCGGTGAACAGCAGGTCGATGGAGGCCGGCTCGGTGTGGGTCTCGGTGAACCCGTCACCCGTGGCGAGGGCCGACTGTTCGAGGACGCTGACCCGGTCCACCATCCGCTCGAAGTGCTCGCGGAGCCGAGGGTCCGAATGGGCGCCGCCTGGAAACTGCAGCACCACGTCGAGCGCGAAATCGAACTCGCGCCGCGCCTGCTCGAGGTGTCCCTGTGCCAGTTCGAGTTGACCGGCTTCGAAATGACGGTCCGACGTGGCGATGACCGTGGTGACGGGATCCGCGACAGCCTGGACCGCGACTTCGGCGGCTTCCGGAACCGCGTCGCGAGTGGGCGTGACGGCCGCGATTTTGCCACCGCCACCCGACGCGCAGCCGGTGATGAGGACGCCGGCGGCCACCGACAGGATGGAGAGTCGAAGCTGCGTGCTGGACATTCGGACCAGGGTTCGAGTCGAGACGGCAGGGTAACACGCCGAAAACCGGGCGGTCAACCCTCGGTTTATCAAGCTCTTACGGCCGCCAGCCTTCCCACACGAAGACGCGCGCCGCTTCTCCCGCGTCGCGGGCCGCCGGCGTGATGATGCTTCGCTCGCCAACGAGAATCCTCCGCCCCTCCTTGACCGCCATCCGCACGTCGTCTTCGCAGACGAACGAGACGGGCGATGGAAATGACGATCCGGCATCCGCAGTGGAGGGTGCAACCCCCGCGCCAGCATCGGTGCGCACGGCTGCCCGGCCCTGCACGGCGGTCGTGCCCTGTTCCGGCTCACGTCCAGACGGTTTGGCGACGCCGCGCGAGGCGAGGAAGCGATCGATGCGGGCGGACAGGCTGGAGGCAGAGACAGTCTCGACCTCGGGCCGTCCTGGCGCCCTGGGCAGCGCCGGCGCCGGCGCTGGCGGCTGGCCCGAGCCGTCCGTCGCGGACGAAGCCGCTCGCGGCGCCTGGGAATCGAGCGCGGGTCGGAGTTCGTAGGCGACGCGCTTGATGTTGAGCAGATGCCGCGGCGAGATGTTGTCGGAGGTGATGTTGCCCCCAAAACCGCCGCACCCGAGTGTCATGGCGGGATCGAGGCCGGTGGTCAGACCGATCGAACCGTGGGTGGTGGGCGTGTTGACGCAGATGCGGTAGGCGGGCTTGTGCAGCCCGAACTGCAGGATGACCTCGTCGTTCCGCGAATGGATCGACATGGTGTGTCCCATCCCGCCGTAGCGGAGGATCTGCTTCGATCGCTCGCAGCCTTCGCGCCAGTCGTCGACGACATAGTAGGAGAGGACAGGACAGAGCTTCTCGATGGAGAGAGGATGGTCCCGTCCGACGCCGGCGAGTTCCACGATGAGGGCGCGCGTGCCGGAAGGGACCGACACGCCGATCGTCGACGCGATCTCCATGGCGCTCCGGCCGACGAGCGCCGCGTTCGGGAGCCGCTGGGGCGTGACGAGCGCCCTGGCCAGGACCTCGCCCTCCGCGGAGGAGAGGAAGTGGCCTCCCGACGCGCGAAAGGCCCGCCGGGTTTCTTCGTCGATGCCGCGGTCGACCACGACGGAGTTGGGCGACGAGCAGAGTACGCCGTTGTCGAAGCTCTTGCCGAGCACGATGTCGCGCGCGGCTTTCGAGACATCGGCCGTCGACTCGATATAGCAGGGTGCGTTGCCGGGCCCGACGCCGTACGCGGGCTTGCCTGCGCTGTAAGCGGCGCGGACCAGGCCCATGCCGCCGGTGGCCAGGATCACGGCAACCTCGCGCGCCTTCATCAGTTCCTGGGTGCCCTCGATCGTGACCCTCGTCATCCAGCCGATGGCGCCGTCGGGCAGCCCGGCGCCACGCCCGGCCTCGGACATGATCTCGGCAACGCGGGTGATCGACCGCGCGGCCGACGGATGCGGACTGAGCACGACCGCGCAGCGGGCCTTGATGGCAATGAGGATCTTGTAGATGGCCGTGGACGTGGGGTTGGTCGACGGCACGATCGCGGCGACGACGCCAAAGGGCTCCGCGATCTCGATGATCCGCTTCGCCTCGATGCGGTTCACGACGCCCACGGTTCGCATCGGCCGGATGAACTCGTAGACCTGCCGCGATGCGAAGAGGTTCTTCTGCACCTTGTCGGCGACAATGCCGTAGCCGGTCTCGTCGACGGCCAGTTGCGCGAGCGGCTCGGCGTGGGGCGTGACGGCGGCCGCCATCGCATCGACCACCGCATCGATTCGGGCCTGGGAGAGCTCCGCAAGCCGGTGCTGCGCCTCGCGCGCGCGGCGCGCAAGCGTGCGGGCTTCCGCGATGGAAGCGAGGTCGTTGTCGGTCCGGGCAGAAGCCTCGACGGCCATCGCCGGCTATCCCTGCGGCAGGATCCGCTCGACTTCG
The DNA here is from genome assembly GCA_964543955.1 of uncultured Bifidobacteriaceae bacterium. Classification (GTDB taxonomy): domain Bacteria; phylum Acidobacteriota; class Vicinamibacteria; order Vicinamibacterales; family UBA2999; genus VFZN01. The sequence continues at coordinate 4,026 of CAZJBN010000137.1, read as the reverse complement.
GCGTGAGGGCGGGGAATGACGTGCACCGAGACGAGCTCGCCCACGCGGCGCGCCGCGGCGGCTCCGGCGTCGGTCGCGGCCTTGACCGCGCCCACGTCGCCGCGCACGAGCACCGTGACGTAGGCGGCGCCAATGTACTCGGAACCGATCAACTGGACGTTGGCGGCCTTCACCATGGCGTCGGCGGCCTCCACCGAGCCGATGAAGCCGCGGGTTTCGACCATGCCGAGCGCGTCGCGAGGAGTGTCCATGGAGTGACCCGCATGATATTCTCGTTCCGCTCGCCATGCAACGCAGACCGATGACCCTAATGAGACTCGTGGTGTCGCTCGTGGCCGTGACGGCCTTCTCCGCCGCGTGCAGCCAGGGCGCGGACACCGCCACCCCCGTGGGCGAGGTGCAGGTGGCCTTGTCCCGATCGAAGATCGCGCTTGGCAGCCCCGTGGAGATCACCTACCGCTTCACGCTGGCGCCCGATCAACCCTCGATCGGTGAGCGCCGGGTATTCGTCCACTTCCTCGACGCCGACGAAGAGATGATGTGGACCGACGATCACGATCCGCCGACCCCAACCGCCAGCTGGAAGCCGGGCGAGACCGTCGAGTACACCCGGACGATGTTCGTCCCGAGCTATCCCTATGTGGGCGCGGCGCGCGTCGTGGCCGGGCTCTACTCGCCGACCACGAACGAGCGCGTGAAGCTCTCGAACCCGGATCGCGGCGACCGCTCGTATCAGGTGGCCGACTTCGAGCTCCTGCCGCAGACCGAGAACGTCTTCCTGATTTTCAAGGACGGCTGGCACCAGACCGAGGTCGTCAACGAGGGCGGCCCGCGCATCGAGTGGCAGTGGACGCGGAAGGAAGCCACGATCGCCTTCCGCAACCCGAAACGCGACGTCGTGCTCTACGTCGAGGCCGACAACCCCAGCGCCGGCCCGAACGCCGCGCAGCAGATGGAGGTTCGGCTGGGCGATGAGGTGCTGGGAACGGTGCCGCTTGCCGGCGCCGACAAGCCCGTACAGAGAATTCCGATCACGGCCGCGCAGCTTGGCACGGCGGACATGGTGGAGCTTCGCTTCGTGGCCGATAAGACCTTCGTGCCCGCCCTCGAATCCGGCTCGGGGAGCAGCGACACGCGCGAGCTCGGCGCGCGGGTGTTTCATGCGTTTGTTCAGTGAGGTCAGGTCCGGTCAGGTCCGATGATGTCCGATGATGTCCGATGAGGTCCCGCCGTCGCCAAGGCTTCCACCTCCGCCCTGCGGGCTACGGCGGACAAGTTGGCGGGCTCGCCGCAGCGAAAGTGGAGGCGGCCGGGGAGGTCCGGTGAGGTCCGACAGGGTCCGAGGAGGTTCGCTCGCCGTCCTGCTCGGCGCGGCCCTGGCGGTCCTGGGCCTGCCGGCGCTGGCGGCGGCCGACATCCTGGTCTTCAAGACAGGCCGCACCATGTCGGTGGCCAGCGCGCGCGTCGAGGGCGATCGCATGGTGATCGTGCTTCGCGGCGGCGGCGACGGGACGTTTCCGCTCTCGATGGTCGAGCGCGTCGATCCGGACGAGGTGCCATATCCGGACCCCGCCGGCGACGGGGCCGACGCCGAGGTGCCGGTCGCTCAGTCCGGCATTGCCGACGAGGTCCTTGCGGCCCGGCCCTTTGCCGAGATCATCAAGACGGCCGCGGCGACCCACGGCGTCGACGTGCGGCTCGTCCACGCCGTGATCGAGGCAGAGTCCAACTACCAGCCGCGGGCGCGATCCCGCAAGGGCGCCAAGGGGCTGATGCAGCTGATGCCGGCCACCGCCCGCCACTACTCGGTCAAGGATCCGTACGATCCCCACGCCAATATCGACGCCGGGGTCCGCCACCTCAAGTACCTCCTCTCCAGGTTCGACGTCTCGCTGGCCCTGGCCGCCTACAACGCGGGGGAGGCCACCATCCGGCGCTACAACGGCGTGCCGCCGTTTGCCGAGACCCGGGGATACGTCGCCCGTATCCTGACGCGCATCGCCCGATAACCGGGACGACTTTCGCCGGCCATTCTCGGTCTAACCTGTGTGGTCCAGCCTCCGGCCAACCGGGGGCGGCCAGGGCGAGCGCGCACGCCGTCTCGTCGGGCCGGACCGCGCTGGTTTCGTGTAACATGTTGTAGACCAACCTTTTAGGGATGGAATACCGCTGCCGGCTCGGTACCTCGACGGGCGAGATCATCGAGGGTGTCTATATCGCCCAGAGCGAAGCCGCCTTGCGCCGCGAGCTCGAGGAGAAGGGACTGCACGTTCTCTCCCTTCGCCCGCGCGGCGGATGGAGGGGGCTCTCGTTCGGCGGACGCCGGGCGCGCATCGCCCGGCACGAGTTCCTCGTCTTCAACCAGGAGCTCGCCACGCTGCTCAAGGCGGGCATGCCCCTGGTCCAGTCGCTGGACATTCTCCGCGTCCGGCTCGCCAATCCCGTCTTCAAGGCCGTGCTCGACGACGTCCACGAGAAGGTCCGCGCGGGCACGGCACTCTCCGACGCCTTTGCGGCGCACGGGGACCTCTTCCCGGGCGTGTACACCGCGTCGCTGCTGGCGGGTGAGCGGTCGGGCAATCTCGATGCGGTGCTGCGCCGCTACGTCGCCTACTCCAAGGTCATCGACCAGGTCCGGTCGAAGACGATCTCGGCGCTGGTCTATCCCACCATCCTGATTGCGCTCGCCGTCTTCCTGGTCGGCATCATCGCGATCAAGGTCGTGCCGACCTTCGCGGAGTTCTACGCGAGCTTCGAGGCCGAGCTGCCCCTGTCCACGCGGATCATCGTCGCGATTTCGGATGCGATTCGCGCGCAGTGGATCCTCATTCTGCTCATCGGGGGTGCGGCGCTCGCCGGCGGCTACGTCTGGCTGCGCCAGCTGGACCAGCGCGCGCGGTTCGACCGCTGGCTGCTGCGCCTGCCCGGCATCGGCCCGAGCATCCACAAGTTCGCGACCTCGCAGCTGGCCCGGACGCTGGCGACGCTTCTGGGCGGCGGCATTCCGCTCGTCAACGCGCTCGACATCGCCGCGCGATCGACGGGGAACCGGTACCTGGGCCGCGAGCTCGAGGTGACGGCCCAGCGCGTGCGCGAAGGGCAGGGCTTTGCGGCCACGCTGCTCGAGCGGCGCGTGGTGCCGGATGTGGCCATCAAGATGATCGAGGTCGGCGAGTCGACCGGCGCGCTGCAGGAGATGCTGAACAGCCTCGCGGACTTCTACGACGAGGAGATCGAGACCGAGGTGAGCCGGTTCGTCACGCTGATCGAGCCTGCGCTGCTCGTGGTCATGGGCGTCGTCATCGCGGCGATCGTCCTGGCGCTGTACATGCCGCTCTTCCAGCTCACGTCGGTCATGGGGCGATGATGGATGTAACCGACCACACCGACGCCGAGACGCTGGACCCGGACGCTCTCATCGAGGAGCCGGCGGAATCGGCGGCCGCTGCGGCGGCCCGTTCGGAGGAGATCGCGCAGGCGCGCCGCCTCGCCGAGCGGTACCGGCTCGACTTTCTCGACATGAACGAGTTCCGGATCGACCAGGAGCTGTTCCGGTCCATTCCGGCGGACCTGATGCTGCGCTACGGCTTCGTGCCGAGCCGCCGCGACGGCAAGGCCATGGTCATCGTCGTGTCGGATCCGACCGACCTGCCGATGATCGACGAGCTCAGCGTGCTGCTGGGCACGCCCATCCGCGTGATGGTCGGGGCGCGCTCGGCCATCGAATCGATCCTGAAGAAGAGCGAGAGCTCCCAGCGGCTGCTGGACGAGGCGACCGAGGAGTTCCAGCTCCAGGTGCTGCGCGAGGACGAGGGCGGCGACGAGAACCTCAGCCTCGAGCGGCTGACGAGCGACGACAGCCCGATCATCAAGCTCGTCCACCGGACCATCTTCACGGCCATCCAGCGCCGCGCGAGCGACATCCACATCGAGACGCAGGACGACGCGGTGTATGTGAAGTACCGGGTCGACGGGGTGCTGCAGCCGGCGATGCGCCCGATTGCCAAGCGGTTTCACTCGGCCATC
>CAZJBN010000136.1:0-11188 GCA_964543955.1 uncultured Bifidobacteriaceae bacterium | reverse complement strand
CGGTCGAAGAAGCGCGGAACCACCGAGACACGGAGACGCCGAGGCCGTCGAAGAAAGACGGAGCCACTGAGACACGGCGTCAGCGCCGGCCTGAAGACCACGAAGGGCCGCTCGACATCGACTCGCCGGCCTCGCTTCATCGGAGCGTAGGGCGGCTCTTCAGAGCCGCCGCTCCGTGGCAGGGTTCCGGTCCGCCCGTCGCAGCCAGGCAAACACGGGAATCCCCAGCAGCACGATCGCAAACCCCGGCCACGTCGTCGACGCGCGATAGATCGCGAGCATCAGCAGGATGAGGCTCGCGGCGACGATGTACAGCGCCGGCACCACGGGGTAGCCGAAGGCACGATAGGGTCTCGGCGCATCGGGGCGCGTCCGGCGGAGGCGGAACACGCCGGCAATCGTCAGGATGTAGAAGAGAAGGGCCGCCGACACGACGTAGTCCAGCAGGCTTCCGTACAGGTTGCCGTAGGCGCCGGTCGCGGGGTTGTAGGTTCGCGGCAGCACCAGCGCCGCCGTCCAGATGCCTTGAATCACGAGGCCCCAGGCCGGGACGCGCCTGTCGTTCAACACGCCGGCCGACACGAAGAAGAGGCCGTCCCTGGCCATGGCATAGTACGCGCGCGCGCCGGCGAGCAGCATGCCGTTGGCGCAGCCGAAGGTGGAGATCATGATCCCGACGGCCAGGAGCGACGCCCCGATGCCGGGCAGGGCGACCTCCAGCGAGGCGGCCGCCACGCGGTCGGCCGATACCGCCTTGATGGCCTCGAGCGGCAGGGTCACGAAATACGTGACGTTGGCCAGCAGGTACAGCACCATGACGAGGCTCGTGCCGAGCGCAAGCGACAGTGGCACGTCGCGCCGCGGGTTGCGGACCTCCCCTGCCGTGAACGTGATGTTGTTCCACGCGTCCGACGCGAAGAGCGAGCCCACCTGCGAGATGGCCAGCGCGACCAGGAGCCCGTATGCCGACGTCGCGTCGAGGCCGCTCACAATGGGCACGGGGTTGACCGGCGTCCATGCCTGCGAGAAGTTGGCGTCGATGGTTGCAGCGTTCGCACCAAGCGCCAGGCCGATGACGATGAGCCCGAGGAGGGCGGCCGTCTTGGCGGTGGTGAAGACGTTCTGGATGAGACGCCCGTACTCGATGCCTCGCGTGTTGGTCCACGTGAGAAGCGCGATGACGGCAATCGCCAGCAACTGCGCGTTCGAGAGCGACACGGCGTAGCCTTCGGAGAGGTGCACGGGCGGAATCAGGTACCGCTCTTCGGAGATGCCCGGCACGATGACGCCCGCATATCTCGCAAAGCCCACTGCCACGGCGGCAACTGTGCCCGTCTGAATCACGCCGAAGAGCGTCCAGCCATACAGGAAGCCGGCCAGCGGCGAGAACGCCTCGCGCAGATAGATGTACTGCCCGCCGGCGCGCGGCATCATCGCCGCAAGCTCACCGTAGGAGAGAGCCGCCGCAATGGTGAGGACTGCCGTCAGGCCCCAGGCGACGAGCACCCAGCCGGCCGATCCCAGCAGCCGCGTCATGTCGGCGGACACCAGGAAGATGCCGGACCCGATCATGGCGCCCACCACCACCGTCGTCGAGTCGAAGAGGCCGAGTGAGCGGCGGAAGCCGCCCTCTGGCGGCGCCGCGTGGTGGGTCTCGGAGGTCTCCGGCAGGCTCATCGTGCGGGACACGATAGCAGGTCGCGGCGATCGATGCGCGAGTTGACATACGCTACGGCATGCATCAGTCGCGTTCAGGTCCTTCCGAGCCGGCGGCGGGTCGCGATGAGTCGCTCGTCCGCGCCATCGGCACCTTCGGTCTTGCCGCTGCCATCGTCAACATCACCATCGGGGGCGGGATCTTCCGCCTGCCGGCCAGCGTCGCGGCGTCGCTCGGGGCGGCCGCCCCGCTCGCCTACCTGGTCTGCGCCGTCGCGATGGGCCTCATCGTCCTGTGCATTGCCGATGCGGGCCGGCGCGTGCCGTTGACCGGCGGACCTTACGCCTATGTCGGCACGGCGTTCGGGCCGTACGCGGGGTTTCTCTCCGGCGTGTTCCTGTGGATGCTCGGGACGTTCGCGGCGGCGGCGGTCTCCACGGTCTTCGCGTCGGGCATCGGTCTGATGGCGCCCGGGCTCGCAGGCCGCACGATGGAGACCGTCATCCTCGTGGCGACCTTCGCGTTCTGGTCGCTGATCAACGCACGCGGCGTCGGGCTTGGCGTCCGGCTCAACAACATCGCGACCGTCGCCAAGCTGCTGCCGCTGCTCGTCGTCGCCATCGGCGGCGCGTTCTTCATCGAGCCACAGAATCTTCAGTGGGCCGAGACGCCGGCGGCGGCCGACGTGGCCCGGACCTCGCTGCTCCTCATCTTCGCGTTTGCCGGCATCGAAGTGGCGCTCGTGCCGAGCGGTGAAGTGCGCGATACGGCACGCACGGTGCCGCGTGCCATTGCGCTGGCGATGATCGGCATCACCGCGCTCTACGTCCTGCTGCAGGTGGTCGCGCAGGGCGTGCTGGGAGATGGACTGGCGGAGGCCGCCATTTCGCCGCTGGCCGACGTGGCCGGCGCGTCGCTCGGCGGATGGGCGCGGGCCCTGCTCCTCGTCGGAGCCACCATCTCCATGTTCGGCTATCTCGGCGGCATGACCTTGTCGATGCCGCGCATGCTGTATGCGTTCTCGCGCGATGGATTCCTGCCCGTCGCTCTCGGTGCCGTGCACCCAGTCTCGCGGGCGCCGCGGACGGCCATCTTCGTGCAGTCCGTGCTGACGGTCCTGCTCGCGGCCAGCGGCACGTTCGAGCGGCTCGCGATCTTCGCCAACGTCTCCGCGCTGGCGTTGTACCTGGGCTGCGCGCTCGCGGCGTGGCGCCTTCGCTCGCAGCCTGTCACGGGTGCGGCCCTGCCAGCGTCTGGCGCCCTGGGTTCGGTCGTGCCCTGGCTGGCCACAGCCGTCATCCTGTGGCTGCTCACGGGCCTGACACGCGGCGAGTGGCTCGCCTTTGGCGCGTGCATTGTCGTCAGCTCGCTCGTCTACCTCGTCGCGCGGAGGAACGCGCGCGCGTCATAATGGCGACAGGAGGTGCGCGATGCGTGTACTGTGCCTGCCGGCACTGTCGAGTCTGTTGCTGCTGAGCCTGTTCACTGCGTCGGCCGGACAGCAGGTACCCGGGCAGGACCCGACACCGACGCCGGGAACCATTGCCGGACTCGTGGGCGATCCCGTGCACGGCCGTTACATCGTGGAGCACATCGCGATGTGCGTGGAGTGCCACTCCAGCCGCGACGCGACCGGCACCATCCTGCCGGAGACGCGCTTCATGGGCGGTGAGATTCCGTTCAGGCCGCCGTGGCCCAACGACTGGGCACCGCGCGCGCCGCGAAATGCGGGGCTGCCGGGCTACACCGACGAGCTCGCCATGCGGCTGCTCACCGAGGGCGCCATCGATCGGCACGGCGCGCAACTGCGTCCGCCGATGCCGCGTTTCAGGATGACGAGACAGGACGCCGCCGACGTGATCGCCTTCATGCGATCGCAGACGTGAGCGGCAACGCGCGCTCCACGTGGTGTCGGCGGGCGAACGCCAGGCGGGCTCGCCCGCGCCTCAGACGCACGCTCGCTCTGTGTCGAATCCCCTCGCTCACTCGTGTCGAGCATCCGTCCGCCCGGACACCCGCCATTCTGTGTCCGTTTCCTGACAGGTCAGCGGGCTGATAGATGCGCAACTGAAGGGCACTGAAGGGCTAGAGCCGGGCATGAACGAACTTCATCGCATCCGCGAGCCGTTCGATGTCGGTCATGTCGTTGTAAATCTGCGCGGCGACGCGGACCCACAGGCGGCCACGCCAGTCGTGCATCTGCACTTCGATGCCGTGATCGAAGAGCAGGCCGTCTCTGAGACCCCGGGCTTGCTCGGGCGTGCTTCCCCACGCCTCGGGTAGCGGCAAGGTGGCCATCGTCCCGATCATGGGTTCCGGAACGTCGAAGATGGTGCCCCAGCGCTCAGCCAGGTAGTGAGCCGCGGTCCATGCGAGTGCATGGTTGTACTCCCGCACGGCCGGGCCGCCCCATTCCTCGAGGAGGTCGAGGGCGTCCACCGAGGCGAGATACGGGGTCAGGTCGCGCGTGCCGACCCAGTCGAACTCCGCGGTGTAGCCTTCGTCGAGTCCCCACGAGATGACGGCTGGGTGGAGGCCGGTCTGACGCTCGGGCCGCGCCCAGAGAATGCCTGTGCTCCGCGGCGCTCACGCCCACTTGTGGAGATTGGCCACATACCAGTCCACGCCGAGCGATGGGAGGTCGACCGGGATCGCGCCGGGCGCGTGCGCGCCGTCGACGAGCAGGGGCACGCCACGCTCTCTCAGCCGTTCGGCAATGGCCTTGACCGGCAGGACGAGCGCGCTCCCTGATGAGACGTGATCGACGATGGCGAGCCTCGTCTCGGGTCTGGCGGCCTCGACCAGCGCGTCGGCGAACGACTCGGCGCGAAACGGCAACGGCGCCTCCGCGACGCGAACGACCGCCCCTGCCGTCCGGGCGGCAAACACCGCTGCCCGGGTGACGCCGCCGTACCCGAGGTCGCTCACGAGAATCTCGTCGCCGGGCTCGAACGGAAACGATCGCAGGACGGCGTTGGCACCCGCCGTGACGTTGTCCACGAAGACCAGATCGTCGCCCTCGGCGCCCAGGAAGGCGGCGGCCCGGTCAGCAGCCTGGCGCAGCCGCGACTTCGGGCTGGTCGACGTGGCAAACCGCCCTGCGGCCTGGCGCAGCAGAAAGCGGCTCGGATGCCGCTCGATCTCGTCACGGATGCGCCCTTGCGCGTCCATCACCCGCAAGGGCGTCACGCCGACGGTGCCGTGATTGAGGTAGGTCGCGGCCGGGTCGAGCGGCCAGTCCGTCAGCCGATGCCTGCCAAAGGTCATGGTCACTGTCCCGTCAACCTGACTGGAGAGTCGGCGGAGCGCGGCGACACGCGCTGGAGGAAACCCAGCAGAGTGGCGTTGAACTCGGCAGCCCGCTCGAGGTTCGGCATGTGACCCACGCCCTCCATCCACGCGAGCTCCGATTGTGTGAGCAGTCCGTGCATCTCGTCGACATCCGCACGCGTGGTGAAGGCGTCCCTGGTTCCGGCCACAACGAGCGCAGGACCACCGAACTGCCTCAGTGTCTCCTGGTATGGCGGCCTGGCGGCGCGTCCGCGCAGTGCGGCCGCGGCGCCGGCTGGCGATGTGGCTCGCATCATCGACAGCACGTGTGCGGCCACCTCTGGCAAGGCCAAGATGCTCGCAGGCGCCAGCATCATGGGAAGAATCTCGTCAGCATAGCCGGACATTCCCTCACGCTCCAGGCGTTCGGACATTTCGAACCGCGACCGCTGGCCTTCGTCGGTTTCGGCTCGCGGAAACGTCGCAGCGAGCACGAGGCCGCTGACACGTCGGGGATAGAGTCTGGCGCACTCCATGGCAATCTGTCCGCCCATCGACAGGCCGGCGACGACGGCGCGACCGATGGCGCGATGATCCAGGAGCGCCATCAGGTCGGCGGCGAACACGTCCATGCGGGTCTCGCCGGGCACGACGGTCGAGGCGCCATAGCCGCGCAGGTCGGGGGCAAGGACCCGCCACCCCGCCGACGCGACCGCGGTCAGCTGCGGGCGCCACATCGATCGGTCGAACGGATGACCGTGGACGAGCAGGACGGCGTCCGGGCCGCCGCCCGCCTCGTCGAAGACGATCGTGATGCCGTTGAGGTCGGCCGTGCAGGAGGTGCAGGTGTCGAAGGCCATTGACAGGGCAGACTATTTCGATGATTGTCTCGGAGCAATCGAAATATTGCACTCGGAGCAATCCCGATCATGACCGACCACCGTCCGATCGTCGATGCCCTTGCCGGCGACATCAGCGCGGGACGTTTGCGCCCCGGCGAGCGGCTGCCGCCGCAGCGCGAGTTCGCGGACCAGCGTGGGATCGCCGTGTCCACCGCGAGCCGCGTCTACGCGGAGCTCGTGCGCCGGGGCCTCGTCGTGGGCGAGGTTGGACGCGGCACCTTCGTCCGGTCGAACGCGCCGCTCGTGGATGCCGGCATCGGAGAGCCTGGCGACGGCCTCGTGGACCTGGAATTCAACGTGCCGCTGGCGCCCGGGCAGGCGCGCCTGATGGCGAGGGCGCTGGTACCGCTGTTTCGAAGCCCTGCGGCGTTCGAGGGCGGGCTTCACCCGGTGCCGCCGGCCGGACACGCGGCCGCGCGCCGAACCGCTGCCCGGTTTCTCTCGCTGCGCGGATGGCGCACCGATCCGGACACGGTCCTCTTCACCGGCAACGGCAAGCAGGCCGTCGGCGCGGCCATCGCGGCGCTCGTCGCCCCTGGCGAGCGGCTTGGCGTCGAACGCCTCACCTACCCCATCGTCAAGCGTCTCGCGGTGCGCCTCGGCATCGACCTCGTGCCGATTGGCATGGACCCGCACGGCCTCGATCCGGAGGCGGTCGCCCGCGTCCATCGGCGAACGCCCCTTCGGGGCATCTACTGCCAGCCCACGCTCCACAACCCGCTCGGCCTGACGATGACCCGGACGCGGCGGGAGGAGATGGCAGCGGTCCTGCGATTCCACGACATCGTGGCTGTGGAGGACCGTGTGTACGGGTTCCTCGCGGCCGATTCGGCGCCGCTGGCCGCCTTCGCACCCGACCACACCATCGTCGTGGACAGCCTCTCCAAGAGGCTGGCGCCGGGCCTCTCGCTCGGATTCATCGTGGCGCCCGAACGCCTGGTCCTGGCCGTCTCGACGGCCATCCGCTCGGGAGCGTGGAGCACGACCGGCTTCGCGCTGGAAGCGTGCACGCGCCTGGTGGCAGACGGCACGGTCCAGGCAATCGTCGCGGCCAAGCGGCGGGATGCCGTCGAGCGGCAGCGCGTGCTTCGCCGGACGCTTGCCGGGCTGCTCGTCGAGGCCGACCCGCGCGCCTACCACGCATGGCTGACGCTGCCGGACCCGTGGCGGGCCGACACTTTCGTGGCCGCTGCGGCGTCGCGTGGCATTGCCATCACGCCGGCCGTTGCCTTTGCCGTCGGCCCGGGACATGCGCCGGACAGCGTACGTCTCGCGCTCGCGTCGCCGACCATGCCGGCACTGGCCGCCGCGCTGCGGCGGCTGTCCGACCTTGCACGCCTCGGGCCCGGTGAGTGGCACACGGAATAGGCCCATTACGTGAACACGAAGGCGCGAAGCACACGTCCTCCTGCCGTTCGCGCTCGTCGCGTTCCAGGCGTCGGGCCAGCATGCCAGCCGCGCCATGAGACGTCAGGGGCGCGCGACGACGCTCAGCAGGGAGGGATGGACCTGCAGTCCGTCCTTGTAGTCGATGAACCCGAGCTTCCGGAACTTGTTCATGAAGAAGTTGACGCGCGAGCGCGTGGTTCCCACGATTTCGGCCAGCGTCTCCTGAGAGATGGCCGGGAGCACCTTGAGCGAGGCGTCAGGCTGCCCGTAGCACGCGAGGAGGAGCAGGGTTCGGGCGAGGCGCTTCTCACTCGAATTGAACAACTGATCCACGAGGTCTTCCTCGATCCGGATGTTGCGGGCCAGGATGTAGGCGATGAACCGATCCGACATCGCCGGCTGGTCGTGCAGCAACCTGACCATCTTCCTCCTGGGAATCGCCAGGACAGTCGCCTGGCTTCGGGCGATCGCGCTGCCCATCCTCCGCTTCTGACCGGACAGGCAGCCCTCGCCGAAGAAGTCGCCCGGGCCCAGCATCCCGACGATGGCTTCCTTACCGGCGTGGGAGACCACCGACATGGTCACGTGCCCCTTCTGGAGGTAGCAGACGCTCCCGGCGGGATCACCTTGCGCGTAGATGGTGGCACCCCTGGCGTACGTCGTGGCGGCCCGAACGGTACGTGTCGATTTCAGGAACTCATCGATGTCGAACGGCAGAGTCCGGCGTCGGCGGGCGGGAGGCATGCGTGGATACCAGCGTGCCGGCAGCGACACGCGGGCGAGGGCACTCTATCACGTGGTGTTCAAGAGTGAACAGCGCGCCCGCGGAGGGAGCGCTAGCATCGGGACATGAAGAAGTACTTTACTCACCCAGCCAGCCTCATCGGCACGGCGTCGCTCGTCGTGGCGTGGCTCCTCCTCGCGATGTGGGGAGTGCTCGCGCCGGGAACCTCTCCGGTGCTGCTGGCCAGCCTCGGCATCCTGAGCGCCGGCCTCGTCGGCGTGGTCATTCTGTCTCTGCGCAACGGCGGGGCCACGCAGTCGATCGCCCACATCCTGCATGACGTCGAGCTTGCGGAGGCCGACGCCACCGTGCACGCGCAAGCAGTGCCGCGCACCAGCAGGAGATAGCCCGGCTACGCGTCGACGACGGCAGGCTGGTCGAAGCTGGCCAGGGCAAGGGCCTCCGTGTCGTAGCAGTCGAACACCGTGACCAGTCGGGTGATCGACAGAAGATCCTGGATCCTCGTCGTGGTTTCGGCGAGCGTGATCGCACCGCCGCGCTTCGTCGTTGCACGGTAACTTGCGATCATCTCGCCGAGGCCGCTGCTGTCCACATAGCTCAGCCGCGCCAGGTTCAGCACGATCTGCCGGCGCCCGTCCTTCAACAGGGCTTCCACGGCGGCTTCGAGCTGGCCAGCGCCGTCGGTCGACGTCAGCCGTCCGATGACGTCCACAACCGCGATCCCTCCGACTTCACGACCTACGAGCTTCATAACCGTTCCCTTCAGCCGGCCATCGAATGGTCCGTCCACCGGTGGCTGCGGGCTCTCATCACGATAGCAGGCCGGTGGCGGCCGGATCTGTTCAATAGTGCTCACGCGTGAGGCAGGTACGCGGGCGGCGCGAAGGGCGGGAAAAGAACAACGCCGGGACGCGAGTCCCGGCGTCGAGTGTCACAGGGTTTGAGGCAACAGGTCCGGAAGGACTAGCTGGCCCTGAGTGCGGTCGCCATGTTGGTGAGCGCCTTCTCGATCATCTTTCGCGAGGTGGCCACGTTCATCCGCATGTGGTCCTCGCCGCCAGGCCCGTAGGACCGGCCCTGGTTCATCTGCACCTTGCAGGTCTTCACCAGGTACCGCTCGATCATCGTCTCGGGCGTCACATCGGCCGCGCCGGCAGCCTTGGTCCGATTGGCTTCGGCGGCGAGCGCCCTGGAGTCGATCCTGCTGGCAATCCCGCTGACGTCCAGCCACGCGAGGTAGGTGCCTTCCGGCTTGACGCACTTGACCATCGGCAGGTTGTCGCGCACGAAGGCGGCGACGAAGTCGTGGTTGCCGTCGATGTACTCGACGCACTGGTTGAGCCAGTCCTCCCCGCCCTCGTACGCCGCCTGGTTGGCGACAATGCCGAGTGTGTTGAGGTCGGCCCGGTGGTTGACCTTGACCCGCGCCAGGTAGTCCGGATTGGTCGAGTAGAACCAGGCCACCTTGTGCGCGGCCAGGCCGAAGGACTTGCTCGCCGCCTTGAACGTCATGCTGTTGTCGACGATGGCCTTGTTCGGGAGGCTGGCAAAGGGTGTGTACTTGTGGCCCTTGGTGACGAAGTCGCAATGGATCTCGTCGGCCAGCACGACGACGCGCCGGCGGAGGCAGATCTCGCCGATCCGCATCAGGTCCTCCTGGCTCCAGCAGTTCCCGGTGGGATTCTGCGGATTGCAGAGGATGAACGAATGCGTGTCGTGGCTGATGCGGCGCTCGAAGTCGTCGAAGTCGATCGAGTACCGGCCGTCGACCACCTTCATCGGGCTCTCTTCGGCAAGCGTCTGCGAGAAGGTGAGGTCCGAGTAGAAGCCGTTGTAGGTCGGCGTGGTCATCAGGACCTTGCTGCCCTTCGGCGAGAAGGTCTGCAGCGCCGCGATGAGGGCGGGGTGCACGCCGGCTGACAGGACCACGGTGGCCGGATCGATGTCCACGCCGTAGCGGCGCTTGTTCCACGCGACGACGTCCGCGACCGTCTTGCTGGTCGCCGTCGTCATGTCGAGATATCCCCAGTTCTCGTGCTGCAGCCGATCCTGCAGAGCCTTGGTAATCGACGGCGCGGCGCGGAAGTCCATGTCCGCGATGCCCATGCCGACCTCGACGCTGCCGGGGCCGTACACGCGAATCTGCTGATCGAACTTGACCGAGCTCGTGCCGAAGCGGTCGTAGATGGTGTCGAAGTCGTACTTGCCGTTTGCCGGCTCGCGCGCAAAGCCGGCGGCGTTGCCGCCGGCGGCAAACGACGGGGCCGTTCCGACAGCGCCCACGACGGCGGTCATTCCCGCGTTCCGGAGAAATGCCCTTCGGTTGTAACCTTCGGTCCGTGACATGCGCCTGCCCCCTTTTCCCTTTCGCGGTGACACCGACTGACACGTCGTTCGTGGCTGCTGTGCTATGCCCGCACTGGATGCAACGGCGCAATACTACCGCTTCGCAAAACAGATTTGAAGGGAAACCGGGACGGGAGCGTTGGGGCGGGCCCTGCCGGGCGGGACGGCAGGGCGAGACGGGCGGGGGCGTTCACCCCGCGCCCGTCCGATGGGTCTATCCGCGAAGGCGGGCGGCGCGGCCGCGGAGCGTCTCGGCCAGTGCCTTCAGGCGCTGCTGATCACGGCCGGTGGCCGTGGCGGCATCGGCGTCAAGCTGTCCGGCCAGCGTCTCGAGCCCGCCAATGGCGGCCTCCGCACCCCGATCCCGGCTGGACGGCACGCCATCGGCCTGGTCGAGCGCCAGGGTGACTGCCGCCATCCTCTCGGGCCGGATCGCCTGCGTCCGCGCGAGCTGGTCCAGGTAGGCGCGCGCCACCACCGTGGCGGCAGGCCAGGTGACCTGCTGCTGTTGCTGCGCGTTGAACTCCTCGCTCCTGACGAGCGTGGCCGCGTCAATCTCGTGCTGCGTGAGGTGCTCGCTCGGCAGGAGGCGGAAGACATCGATGCCGCGCGCGATCTCCGCGCCGTAGATATGGCCGTTGTACCAGTAGCTCGACCAGTAGCCCGCGCCGATGAGTTCGGTCGCCGAGATCGGCCCCCGATCGAAGAACGCGATCTCGACCGGCGTCGTCGAGTCGGTGAAGTCGAACACCGACACCCCGCCCTGGTACCACGACTGGACCATGATGTCCCGCCCCGGCACAGGGATGAGCGATCCGTTGTGCGCCACGCAGTTCTCCGTCTCGGTCTGCGCCGCCGGCATCTTGTAGTAGCCGCGGA
>CAZJBN010000135.1:0-11442 GCA_964543955.1 uncultured Bifidobacteriaceae bacterium | reverse complement strand
GAACCCGCGACTTCGACCTTGGCAAGGTCGCACTCTACCACTGAGTTATTCCCGCTCACGAACGAAACCCAAGTGTAACGTAGCGTGAGGCTTTCGGGCAAGCGGGCCCGCCTGGAGGGGGGCTTTGCGGCCGCGGCGGAACTGACGTTCCGCCCCACGGCCCCTCACAGCCAGCCGGGCCGGAATGCGTCCCGAAACACGGTCACCGCCGGCGGATCCCGCTCGGTCTCGACCGCCACCACGTCAAAGCGGCAGACCCGGTCACCCACCTTCTCGAACGCCAGGTAGCTCTCCGCCATGGCGACGACACGGCGCTGTTTCTGCGCGGTCACCGCGTCGGCAGGGTGGCCGAAGTCGCCACTCGACCGTGCCTTCACCTCCACGAACACCAGCACCCCGTCGTGCTGGCACACGACGTCGATTTCGCCGTAGCGCGTGCGGTAACGCCGTGTGAGCACGTGATATCCGAGGCGTTCGAGCTCCTGGCAGGCGAGCGTCTCGCCCCGCTCGCCGAGGCGTTGTCGCGCAATGGTCACGCGTGACAGATCGCAAGGGGCATGCCGGTGGACCAGGGCAGGCAACCCTGAAGGGTTGCCTCCACAAGAGGTGGCGCGCAGGCAACCCTGAAGGGTTGCCTCTACGGTGTCGACACCGTCGACAGCGCGTCGTCGAGGATGCCAACCGCGATCGACGCCTGCTCCTTCGTCAGCACGAGCGGCGGCGAGAACCGGAGCGCGTTCCGCCCGGCGCCGAGAATCAGCATCCCGCGATTGAAGCACGCGTCCACCACCTGGTCGCGCTCCTTCGTGGCCCGCTCCTTCGTCGTCCGGTCCTTGACGAGCTCGATGCCGATCATCAGCCCTCGCCCGCGCACGTCGCCGATGATCGCGTGCTTCTCCTGCAGGCCCTTCAGGAGGTCCATCATGTGGGCGCCGACCTCCTTCGCGTTCTGGATGAGCGACGACTTCAGGAGGTCGATCGTCGCGAGCGCGGCGGCCGACGACACGGGGTTGCCGCCAAACGTGCTGGCGTGCGCGCCCGGCGGCCACGTCATGATCTCCGCCCGCGCCGTCGTCACGCCCAGAGGCAGACCCGAGGCCACACCCTTGGCGGCGGTCACGATGTCGGGCTGCACGCCGAAGTGCTCCATGCCGAACATCCGTCCCGTGCGGCCCATCCCCGACTGGACCTCGTCGGCGATGAGCAGCATGCCGTGCTCGGTCGCCAGCGCCCGGAGCCGTTCGTGAAACGCCTTCGGCGGGACGACGTAGCCGCCTTCACCCTGGATCGGCTCCACCACGATCGCCGCCACATCGTCGGGAGAGACGAGGTGGACGAGGATCTGATCCTCGACGAAGTTCAGGCATTCGGCGCCGCACGAGCCCTGCGTCGCGCCCAGCGGACAGCGGTAACAGTTCGCGTACGGCGCGTGGTACGTGCCCGCCATCGGCGGGCCGAAGCCGCGGCGTTGAATCGAGCGGCTGGCCGTCAGCGAGAGCGCGCCCAGCGTACGCCCGTGAAAGCTGCCGAGGAACGCGATGAGGCCGTGACGTCCGGTCGAGTAGCGCGCCAGCTTCATTGCGGCCTCGTCAGCCTCGGCGCCCGAATTCGAGAAGAACGACCGCTTGTCGCCGTCGAACGGCGCAATCTCGTTGAAGGCCTCGGCCAGGCGAACCTGCGGCTCGTAGTAGAAGTCCGTTCCCGACATGTGCAGGAACTTCTGCGCCTGATCGACGATGGCGGCGACGACCTGCGGGTGGGAGTGTCCGGTGGAGTTGACCGCGATGCCGGCCGCGCAGTCGAGGAAGCGGTTGCCATCCACGTCCTCGACGATGGCCCCTTCGCCCCGCGCCATCACGAACGGATAGCCGCGGGTATACGAGGTGGATACGACCTTCGCGTCGCGCTCGATGAGCGCCTTGGCCCTGGGTCCGGGCAACGGGGTCTTGAGCTGAGGTCCAGTCATCCCGTCATTATCCCCGAACGCGGGAGTTCAAAGTTTTCCAGTTCAACAGTTCAAACAAGCGCGCAGAGGTGATCCGCAACTTTGAACGTTGAACTCTTCTTGAACTTGGAACCCGTAACTTTGAACTCTTCACCGTCGTTTCCACCGCGTGCCTTGCGGGCCGTCCTCGAAGAGCACGCCGCGCGATGCCATCTCGTCGCGAATGCGGTCGGCCTCGGCAAAATCCCTGGCGCGACGGGCAGCCTGACGTGCATCGATCGCCGCCGCGATCTCCTCTTCCGGAATGGGCGGCTGGCGATCCTCGGCGCCGCGGAGCGACAGGACACCGAGCACCTTGTCGAAGTGGACGAACGCGTGGCGGACCGTCCGGACGTCCGGTGTGCCGATCTGTTTCTGATCGATCGCGGTATTGACCGTGCGCACGAGGTCGAACATCGCCGCAAGCGCCGCGGCCGTGTTCAGGTCGTCCGCCATCGCCTCGTCGAACGCCGCGCGCGCGGTCGCGGCGGCGCGCCCCACCTCCGGATGTTCGGCCGGGCCCTTGACGGCGTCGAGGCGCTCCAGGCAATCGACAATGCGGCGAAGCGCCTCCTCGGCCTGCTGCATGCCGGTCCACGTGAAGTTGAGCTGCTTGCGGTAGTGCGACGACAAGAGGAGGTACCGCAACGCCGACACGCGGAAGCCGCGCTCACGCACGTCGGTCAGGGTGTACACGTTGCCGATCGACTTGGACATCTTCTGGCCGTCGACGAGCAGGAACTCGACGTGGACCCAGAAGCGGGAGAATGGCTTGCCCGTGGCGCCCTCACTCTGCGCGATCTCATTTTCGTGGTGCGGGAAGACGAGATCCACGCCGCCGGTATGGATGTCGATCGGTGGTTCGCCGAGCAGCCGCAGCGCCATGGCCGAGCACTCGATGTGCCAGCCGGGCCGGCCCGGGCCGACACCGCAGTCCCAGGTGGGCTCGCCCGGCCTAGTCGCCTTCCACAGGACGAAATCGCGTACGTCCTCCTTGGTGTAGGTGTCGGCATCGACGCGCGCTCCCGCCTGGATGCCGGCATGGTCCAGCCGCGCCAGCTTGCCGTAGTCCGGCAGGGTCGAGATCTTGAAGTAGATGGACCCCTCGCTCGTGTAGGTGTGCCCCCGGGCCTCGAGCTGGCGAATCATGGCCGCCATTGCCTCGAGGTTGGCGGAGTCGGTGGCGCGCGGTGTCTCTTCGACCGCCTCGATGCCGAGGGCGGAGGCGTCCTCGCGGAAGGCCTCGATATGGCGATCGGTGTACTCGCGGAGCCCCAGGCCCTCCCGCTCGGCGCCGGCAATGGTCTTGTCGTCCACGTCGGTGAAGTTCATGACGTGCCGCATCTGCCAGCCGCCGACGTGCTTGAGCGCGCGGCGCAGCACGTCCACGCAGACGAAGGTGCGGAAGTTGCCGATGTGGCCGCGCGCGTAGACGGTGAGTCCGCACGTATACATGCGCACCGTGCCATCGCGCACGGGCTCGAACGGCTCCTGCTGTCGGGTGAGGGTGTTGTACAGGCGCATCGATGGCTCAGACGGTCAGGGGCTGTCGGATGGTCTCGCCCGCCACGGTCACGCAAAGCTCACGGCCGCGGGACTCGAACGTCAGCTCGCAGGGCCCGCCACCAGCCTCGACCGCGCGTCCCGTCGTCGCGATCACCCGTTCGCAGAAGGCGTCGCCGAGGGCGGCGGGCAGCTGCGCATAGGCGACGGCGTGAGCACAGAGATCGCGCACGACACCGGCCAGCCGCGCGTCTCTCGGGACGGTGACGGTGAAGGCGAACGAA
This sequence comes from uncultured Bifidobacteriaceae bacterium, assembly GCA_964543955.1. Lineage (GTDB taxonomy): Bacteria > Acidobacteriota > Vicinamibacteria > Vicinamibacterales > UBA2999 > VFZN01. The sequence continues at coordinate 7,671 of CAZJBN010000135.1, read as the reverse complement.
TCGGGACTCATATCGAAAGTCTATCGAATAATCGCGAGGCGCGGCGGACGTCGGCCGCAATCTGCTCGCGAAGGGCGTCGACGTCCGGAAACCGCCGCTCGTCCCTCAATCGCTGGACGAACGACAGCCGCACGGCCTTCCCGTACACGTCGCCCGTCTCGCCAAGGACGTGCGTCTCGACGCTCACGCGAGGCTGATCGCCGAACGTGGGCCTCACGCCGATGTTGGTCACGCTCGGCCGCACCTGGCCGTCCAGCGTGATGAGCGTCGCGTAGACGCCATGCGGCGGCACCAGTTCGTTGGCGGTCTCGATGTTCGCCGTGGGGAATCCGATCTCGCGCCCCCTGTGAGCGCCGTGCACGACCGTGCCGCCGATGACGTACTGATGGCCGAGCAGCGCGCCCGCCTCGTCGACTCGCCCTTCGGCGAGAAGCCGCCGGATCCGCGTGCTGGAGACGACGAATTCCTTGTACCGGATGGGGTCGATCTTCTCCACGCGAAAGCCGTGCTGCTGGCCAAGCGCGCGCAGGAGGCTGAAGTTGCCGGACCGATCGCGCCCGAACAGGAAGTCCGCACCGACCCACACCTCGGCGACACGCAGCCAGTCGACGAGCACGCTGCTGACGAACATCTCGGGCTCCCAGCGCGCCAGGTCGGTGGTGAAGCGGACCACGGCCACGCCGGCCACGCCTGCGCGTTCGAGGGCCTCGAGCTTCTGCGCCTTCGTCATCAGGAGCGGAGGCGCCTTGTCGGGCCTCAGCACCCGCGGCGGATGCGGATCGAACGTCAGCACGATGGGCATCCCACCGCGTTCGCTGGCGCCACGTCGGATGCGTTCGATGATCTTGACGTGGCCGCGATGCAGGCCGTCGAAGTTGCCGAGCGCCAGCACGGGCTCGACCCACCGAGCCGGCCGCGGGTCGTCCGGGTAGTGGATTACGTCCACGGCGCCCCCGCGTCGATGTCGAACTGGAGGCCGTCGTGCGCGAGCGCCATCCCAGGCGGCAGCGAGCGGTTCGTCGCCTCGTGCGGCAGATCGTGGCAGACGTGCGTGAACCAGGTGCGCGACGGTCCGAGCCGCTCGGCCACCGCGACCGCCTCCGCCAGCGTGAAGTGCGTGGGGTGCGGCCGGTGGCGCAGCGCGTCGATGACGAGCGTGTCGAGGCCCTCCAGGAGCGGCCAGGACTGGTCGGGAATCGCGCTGGCATCGGTGAGATAGGCAAAACGCCCGAACCTGAAGCCGAAGATGGGCAGACTGCCGTGGAGCACCGTCACCGGCTGCACGCTCAGCGAGCCTACGCCAAAGGCTCCGTCAATCGTTCGCATTGCAATCTGCGGCAGTCCCCCACCCGGTTGCGACGGCGGCTCGAAGGCGTAGGCAAAGATGCGGCGCAGCTCTGCCGACGTCTCCGCCGACGCATGGACGGGTATCTCGCCGCCGTTGATGGCATTGAATCGCCGTACCTCGTCCATGCCCATCACGTGGTCGGCGTGGCTGTGTGTCATCAGGATGGCGTCAACACGCCGAATCTGGTTCGTGAGCGCCTGCTGCCGAAGGTCGGTCGACGTATCGACGAGCACGGCCGGCCCATCCTCGACCGCCACGTAGATCGACGGACGCAGCCGTCGATCCCGCGGATCGGGCGAGAGGCACACCTCGCACGTGCAGCCAATCATCGGCACGCCGTGCGACGTGCCGCTCCCGAGAATCGTGACTCGCGCCCGCATCAGCAGTGAAGCGTACCAAGGGTTGCCACGGGCGCCGCCGAGCCCGAGGAGCAGTTCCGGGCCCTCACAGCCGAACGGCTCTCCACGAATCGACGATGCATCCCATGAATCCCCGCGCGATCGGCTCGGACTCGGGCGGATCGGCGAAACACCGAATGCTAGCATACGGGGATGTCCGCATCCGCCGGCGCCCGCTTCGATCGGCTCGTCGCCATCATGCACACGCTCCGCGGGCCGAACGGCTGCCCGTGGGACCGCGAGCAGTCGCTCGAGACGCTCCGCCGCTTCGTGCTCGAGGAGACCTGCGAGCTGCTCGATGCGATCGACGAGGGCGACATGGACGCGCTTCGCGAGGAGCTCGGCGACTACGTCTTCGAGGCGGTGTTCCTGGCCGAGCTCTCTGCCGAGGCCGGGCATTTCACGATCGCGGACTCGATCGATACGGTCACCGAGAAGCTGATCCGACGCCACCCCCACATCTTCTCGCCCGACGGCCGCCCGCTGGTGGAGACACCCGCGATCACCTCCAGCCAGGTGAAGGCGACCTGGGACGAGATCAAGGTGGGCGAGCGTGCGCAGGGGGGCAAGGGCGACCGGACCCTGCTTGGCGGGCTCCCCCGCTCTCTCCCCGCCCTGCACCGGGCCCACGAAGTCGGCCGGCGGGCAGCCACGGTCGGTTTCGACTGGCCCCGCGCGGCCGACATCGTCGACAAGATCGACGAGGAGGTGTGCGAGCTGAGGGAAGCCGTGACGCGCGACGGCCTGTCCAGCGCCACGGCGGAGGAGGAGCTCGGCGACATGCTGTTTGCCGTGGCGAACCTCGCGCGCAAAATGGGCGTGGACCCCGAGGTGGCGCTCCGGAAGGCCACCGACAAGTTCCAGGCGAGGTTCGAGGCGATGGAAGGCGCCGCCCGCGAGCGGAGCGAACGGCTCGAGGATCTCACGCTGCAGGAGCTCGACGAGCGCTGGCGCCTTGTCAAAGAAACCACGAAGGGACGAAGAGGCGCGAAGAGCACGAAGGACTGATACCGGACCTGACATGGGCTCAGACAACCCTTCGCTTGATACCACCCTGCCGCACGTGCTTTCGATTTCATCCGACAGTGGTGAATGCGCACGGGTCAGCATAGTTGTTGCCTCCATGCCTTCGTGCCCTTCGATTTCTTCGTCACTTCGTGGTTTCTTCTGAGCGTGACTCCCATTTACGCCCCGTAAAGGTCCTCACGCTCACCTGCTCCCCGTCCGTGACGAGATCGATCTGCCCGTCCTGATCCGTCCGGAAGATCTCCGCGCCAGCCTCGCGGTAGCGTGCAAGCACCGCCGGCACCGGGTGGCCATAGGGGTTGGCTCGCCCCGCACTGATGAGCGCGGCCGCGGGCTGCAGCGTGGCGACGAACTCCCGCGAGCTCGACGTCGCACTCCCGTGATGCGGTGACTTGAGGATGGTCAGGGGCAGGAGGTCCATCTCGACGAGCGCCTCCTCCACCGCGCGTGAGATGTCGCCGGTGAGTACGATGGACACGCGCCGCAGCCTGAGTTCGAACACGAGCGAGTCGTCGTTCCTGACGCGCTGGCGCTCCCAGTCCGGCAGCGGCGGGTGATGCACGCGCACCTCCACTCCGCCAAAAAGGAGACGGTCACCGCGCTGCAGCCATCGCCACGTCGTCCGCGCGCCGGCTGCGGCCGTCATCAGCTCGCCTTCAGCCTGGTGATTCGCAACAGGGACGCCGGCCCAGATCTCGAGCGGCACGAAGTCGCGCACGAGCGCCGCGGCCCCCCCAATGTGATCCGGGTCGCCGTGCGTGATCGCCAGGTAGTCGAGCCGCCTGATGCCCCGGGCACGCAGCGCCGGACCGACCACGCGGTCTCCGATGTCGAAGCGACCCGTGCCTCCGAGGCCGCCGCAGTCCACGAGCAGCGTCCGCCCGTTCGGCAGCGTCACGAGCACCGCGTCTCCCTGACCGACGTCCATCATCGTGACGTGCAGGCGCTTGTCGCCGCGCGCCCGGGCCAGCGATGCCGGAGCGGCGACGATCCACAGCCAGAGAAGCAGGGCACAGCCCGCCACGCCGCGCGAAGTCAGGCGCCGCCAGCGCGTGTCGATCGGCGGCCGCGTCACCATCAGCCAGGCGGCCAGACACGAGTAGTACATCGCCATCGCGATCCAGGCCGGCGGCGGCACGCGCCAGGTCATCCATGGCGCCAGGTCCACCAGCCGGGCACTCTCGACGAGCACCGTGGCGGCGACATGTGTGAAGTAGCCGGCGGCGTTGGCCATCGACGCCCACCCGAGGGAGGCTGCGAGGACGGTCAACGATCCGGCGCCCTGGACCATCGCCATGCTCGGCACGGCCGCCAGATTGAGGACAAGCCCCGCCATCGTGACTCGTTCGAAGACGAGCGCCGAGACCGGCGCGAGGACGAGCTCCACGGCGAGGCTTCCGCCCGAAATGATCAGGGGCATGGACCACCAGCGCCTGCCTTCCGTCGGCCAGCGGGCCGCAGCCGCGACAAGAGCCGCGGTCGCGCCAAACGTGAGCCAGAAGCCGGCCGATGCCAGTTCCAGCGGATCGACGACCAGCATCAGCGTGGCGCCGAGGGCGACCGCGTTGGTGGGCGCCGTCCGCTGGTCGATCAGCCTGAGCGCGAGGTAGAGCGACGCCATGAGCGTCGCGCGGACGACCGACTGGCCCCCGCCAATCATCCACGCGTGCGCCGTGATCACGACGATGGCGATCGCGGCAGCTGCGGCAAAGCGGATGCGAAACGCCCAGAGCGCGGCGAGGACCGCGCCGGTCAGCATCGCGATGTTGCCGCCGGAGATGGCGACGACATGATACGTGCCTGCCTCCAGCAGGCGCTGCTCCACTTCTGGCGTCAACGCCGCACGGTCGCCGATGAGGATCGCCGTGCCGATTGCCGCGGAGCCGGCCGCATGACGGGCCACGTGGGCCGTCATCGCCCGCCGCACCGCCGCGCGCGCGTCGGCCGCCCGCTCATCCCACCATCGACCCGGGTGGATCACTTCCACGAGCGATGCGCTCTTGACCGTGCCGACGAGCGTCACGCCGCGCCGCGCCAGGACGCGCTCCGCGTCGGCGACACCGTGGTTCAGGTACACCGATGGACGGCGCAGCCGCGCCGGCACCCTGATGGCCCGCCCCGCGCGCCACTCGTGCAGCCGTTCGCCCACGAGCGTGCCGGCCACGTTCAGCAGGACGCCGCCGTCGGCCGGCTCGAACCACGTCGCGGGCGAAACCGCGTAGACGGCAACGTCCAGCGACGCGCCGGATTCGGTCGGCGATGCGTCCCGACGCAAGCGGCCCTCCAGCAGCAGCGGTTCGTCCTCCCGGAGGTCACGGATCCGTGCCTGGATCAGATCACGATCGGCGCCGGGAGCCGGCGCGTCCACCTGGCTGTCTGCGCGGGTTTCAATCCATCGACGGAGGCCGGTCCGCTCGGCGCGGTCGACGGCATGGGCGCCATGGCCGATCGCCGCCGCGACGACGGCCAACGCGACGAGAACACGACCGAACCACGGCTGGTCGCGCGCACCGGGCATCAGGCTCGCCACCGCCGACACGGCAAGGACCGGCCCGGCCCACCGCGCCACGAGAGGATCGCTCGTCACGCCGACGGCAATGCCGCCGGCGACGAGCAGGGCAAGCTGGAGGGAGAACGGCATGCCACGGCACATGCAAGCCGCGGCGCACTCCTTCCGAGAGGGACGGCGCCTGTCGAGATGCCGCCACCACGCAGAAACAGCAATGCGGGATCAGGCCGCGCTAGGCAGATTCCGCGCTGACCGACGCGTAGTAGTCCTGGAGGGCGCGCACGTCCAATCCCTCGGAGCGGAGGGACCGGATGGCCGCGACCGCGGCCGCGGCGCCTGTGATGGTCGTGATGCAGGGGACGCCGGCCATCATCGCCGCGCGCCGGACGGCCTTGTCGTCGAAGAACGACTCGCGTCCGAGCGGTGTGTTGATGACCATGTCGATCTTCCTGTTGACGATCTCGTCGGCCAGGCTCGGGCGTCCCTCGTTCACCTTGAAGACCACCGACGCGTCGATGCCGTGCGCGCGCAGGTAGGCAGCCGTGCCGCGCGTGCCCACGATCGCAAAGCCGAGCGCCGCCAGCTCGCGTGCGATGGGCAGCACGTCGGGCTTGTCGTCGTTGTTCACGCTCAGGCAGACGGCGCCAGACTCCGGCAGGTGCTGGCCGGCGCCGATCATCGCCTTGACGAAGGCCAGACCGAAACTGCCTGCGCCGCCCATCACTTCGCCCGTGGACTTCATCTCCGGCCCGAGAATCGTGTCGACGCCCGGGAACCGGACGAAGGGGAATACCGGGCTCTTGACGAAGACACCGGCCGGGCTCAAGTCCTCGGCGTACCCGAGCTCGGCCAGCGTACGGCCCGCCATCACCCTGGCCGCGACCTGCGCAAGCGGCACGCCGTTGGCCTTGGAGAGGTACGGCACCGTCCTCGACGCACGCGGGTTGACCTCCAGCACGTAGACCGTGTCGTCCTTGATCGCGTATTGCGCGTTCATCAGCCCCACGACCTCGAGCGCGCGGGCGATGCGCCGCGTGGCGTCGCGGATGGTCGCGAGGTGCTTCTCGCTCACGCCGGCCGGCGGCACGACGCACGAGCTGTCACCGGAGTGGATGCCCGCTTCCTCGATGTGCTCCATCACGCCGCCGATCACGACCTCGCCCGTGGCGTCGGCCACGCAGTCGACGTCGAGCTCCTTGGCGTGCTCGAGGAAGCGGTCGATCAGGATGGGTCGGTCGTGCGACACGTCGACCGCCGAGGCCATGTACCGGTCGAGCGTGCCCACGTCGTAGACGATCGCCATGGCGCGCCCGCCCAGCACGTACGATGGCCGCACCACGACCGGGAACCCGACCCGCGCGGCCACCTCGCGCGCCTCGGCGCGGGACGTGGCGGTACCGCTGGCCGGTTGCGGGATGCCCAGGTCCCACAACAGCTTGTTGAAGCGCTCGCGATCCTCGGCAAGGTCGATCGAGTCCGGGGACGTGCCGATGATCTTCACGCCGGCTTCCTGAAGGGCCAGTGCCAGCTTGAGCGGTGTCTGACCGCCGAACTGCACGACGCACGAGACGTCGGGGTTTCCTTCCCGCTCGCGAGCGATGACCGCCATCGCGTCCTCCAGCGTGAGCGGCTCGAAGTAGAGCCGGTCGGCGGTGTCGTAGTCCGTGGAGACGGTCTCCGGGTTGCAGTTGACCATGATCGTCTCGAATCCCTCGTCGCGGAACCCGAAGACGGCATGACAGCAGCAGTAGTCGAACTCGATGCCCTGCCCGATGCGGTTGGGACCGCTGCCGAGGATGACCACCTTCCGCCTGGACGTCGGGTCGGCTTCGCACGACTCCTCGAACGTGCTGTAGAGGTACGGCGTGTACGACTCGAACTCCGCCGCGCAGGTATCGATGCGCTTGAAGACGGGGGCAAGCCCCTGCTCCACGCGCCGCTCGCGAATGGTCGCGGCATCCACGCCGAGGATGTCGCCCAGCTCTTCGTCGCCGAAGCCGTTGCGCTTGAGGGTCCGCAGCAGGTCCGGCGACATGTCGCGCAGGCCCACCATCTCGGCCGTCCGCCTCAGCTCGACGAGCGAGGCGAACTGTTCGAGGAACCAGGGATCGATGCGCGTCAGCTCGTGGATGCGCTCGACGCTCCACCCCTTGTCGAGCGCCCGGAAGAGCGCCCACAGGCGGCGATCGGTCGGGACGACCAGGCGGCGCCGCAGGACCACGTCCTCCTCGTCCTGTCCGTCCTCATCGGTCTCCCCCGCCTCGGCCGCCGTCATCGCCTCGGGCCGCCGGAAGAGCAGCCCTTCCTTGCCGAGTTCGAGAGAGCGAATCCCCTTGAGGAACGCCTCCTTGAACGTCCGGCCGATGGCCATCGCCTCGCCCACCGACTTC
>CAZJBN010000134.1:2639-11587 GCA_964543955.1 uncultured Bifidobacteriaceae bacterium | reverse complement strand
GCCCAGTAGCGGTCGTAGAACAGGTTCTTGACGACGCCCTTCTCGATCCAGGTGGTGTTCCTGGCGGCGAGCCCGCCCTGGCCGATGGGCGACTGGCGCAGGATCGGGTTGCCGATCTCGCTGCGCAGCGTGAAGTTGTCGCCGAACACCTTCTCGCCGAGCCGGGTCTGGCCGCGCTCCTTGCCGCTCATGAAGCTGCGGCCTTCCTCGGCGGCGCGGGCGTTGAGCGAGCCGAGCATCAGGGAGAGATACCGTGCCGCGGGACGGGGCTCGAGCACAACGGTGTAGTTGCCGGGCTCGATCGCGCGTGGCTTCGCGGACCTGAGCGCCTTGTCGGCCGCGACGTTGGTCAGCATCTCGGCGTCGATGTTGGCGATGTCCTTGACCCCGGTCGTCCCGGCCCAGCCCGAGCCGGTCTGGTCCGGCGTACGGCAGGTCAGGATGAAGCTGGCGTCGGCGTAGTGAAAGTAATTGAAGAGGCCTTCACTGTTGGCGCTCGCGACCACCCAGTCGAACTTCGGAATGTATCCCGCGCCGAGCACGCCCTTCTTCTCGCAGATGTCGGTGCTCTGCTTGACCATCTTCGCGCGCTCGGCCGGCCCGAAGTTGACGGCCGAGGGCAGCGCAGCGTCCACCTCGACGTAGGGCTGCGGCGGCTTGACGAGCGGCATGACCTCAGGATTGTCGGGCTTTCGCTGCGCCAGCGCCTGCACGGCCGCGATCGTCCGCTCGAGCGAGGCATCGTCGAACTGGTGCGTCGTGGCGGTCGCGGTCTTCTTGCCGAAGTACACCGTGATCTGCACTTCCTGGTCGTGCTCGATCAGGTTCGCGGTAATGCTGGAATTGGCGAACCGCGTCGCCGACCGCTCGCCGCCGGAGAAGTCCACCTGCACGGCGTCGGCCTTGCACATGTTGAGCACCTTGTCGGTGATCGCCTTGATCTCATCTCTCGAATAAGCCATGGGCTCGATCCTTGTCAGTTCAAAGTTCAAAGTTCAAAGTGCAAAGTTCAAAGTGCAGAGTTCCAGGTTCACCTTGCAAGGTTCACAGTACAAGGTTCAAGGCGGTGTGAGGTTCCTGGCACTTTGAACTTCGCGATTTGAACTTTGAACTCTTGAACTTTGAACTTTGAACTTGCCGGGGTTCACGAGTAGGCCGTTCCGACCATGATCCGCCGGATCAGCATCGGTGACGAGCCGTGCGACGGGCGGTTGGATTGCACGGGCTGGCCCTTGGCGTCGCCGCCCATCCCGTGGTGTTCCCACGTCTCCGGCGGCCCCACCGCATCCAGGTTGGCGAAGAAATCGGTCGTGATCGCGTTGTAGGTGAAGTCGGTCGCCATCCGTGTCTTCTTGCCGTTCTTGATCTCCCAGAACGCGTCGCCGGCGAACTGGCCGTTGTAGCGCTGCTGGTCGATGCTGAAGCTGCCCTGCCCGTCCACGAGCACCCCGTCCTTGACGTCGGCAATCATCTGGTCGACGGTCGGCGAACCGGCCGGGCCCGGCTCGAACTGGATGTTCGGCATCCGCAGGAACGGAAAGTTGCGCCAGTGGTTGGCAAACGTGCAGCCGCGCGACGTGGTCTCGCCCATGTAGTGCGCGGTCTCGCGGTTGGTCTGCAGGCCCACCAGCACTCCTTCACGCACGATGGGCCATTTCTGCGCCTCCACGCCGTCATCGTCGAAGCCGACCGTCGACGCGCCGCCCGGATGCGTGCGATCGGCGTTGACGTTCATGAGCTTGCTGCCGTAGACCAGCTTGCCGACATCGGCGAGCTTGATGAAGCTCGTGCCCGCGTAGTTGGCTTCGTAGCCCACGATGCGGTCGAGTTCGGTGGGGTGCGCCACGATCTCGTGGATCGTCAGCGCGGAGTGCGACGGCATCAGGATCAGGTCCTTCAGCCCCGTGCCGACGGGTTTCGCCGCGGCATGCTCAACCGCCTCGGCCGCGACCCGCTCGGCATTGCCGCGCATGTCCTTCTCCGTGAAGAACTCCCAGCCGCGCGTCTCGGTGCCGGGGTTGTAGCTGCGCGTCTTCACCTGGCCGTTCCGGCGCGCGGTCGCCGTCATGTTCGCGGCGGTGAAATACGACACCTGCTCGATGAACGATCCCTCGGTCGTGGCCAGGAACTTCCACTCGTAGTTGAAGTTCACGGCCGCGACCGCCATGAAGACGCCGTCGGTCTTCTGCATGATCTCGGTCACGGCGACGAGCTCGGCCACCTTGTCCTCGAGCGGGATGGTCCAGGGGTCCACCTTGATCGGGGTCTGCCAGAAGGTGTCGTAGGCCTTCACGGGCGTCAGGCGGACATCGAACTTCTTGGCCATCGCGCTCGCGCGCGCAACATCGGTCGCCAGCGCCACGATACGCGTGATCTCCGCCGGCGTGACGACCGGGCTGCTCGCGAATCCCCAGACGCCGCTGTGGATGACGCGGACACCGAACCCGTATGTCTCGACGTCGCCGAACTGGCCGAACCCGATGTTGCCGCCGCTGGCAATCTGGCCGTTCCGGACGGCCACGCCGTTGGATCGGTTGAACGTGAAGCGGATGTCGGCGTACGAGCAGCCGAGGCGCCTGGCCTCTCGCAGCGCGTCCTCGGACCACGTGCGGTACTTCGGGTCCTTGACCTGCGGCACCGGGCCCGTGGACTGGCGGGCGGACACGAGCACAGGCGAGAGCGCAAGTCCGAGGGCGCCGTACCCGACACTTCTGTTGAAGTCACGACGTGAGATCATGGGTCCGTACTTTATCATCGCAATCCAGCGCGTCGTCTCAGCCACCACTCGCCCGTCACGCACGCGATGAACGGCACGAGCCACCAGGCCGACCGCATCGGATAGCGCGACTCGGGAGTGCGGGTCCCTGGCGCCAACCCCCTCAATGCTTGGACTACGCGCGCCACGTCCTGGCCGTTGACATCCAAACCACCCGTCCGTTCGGCCGTTGCCCCGAGTGAGGGGCCCCCGATCTGTCCCGTCTCGATACGGTCCGGCGTCACCAGCACCGGTGCCTGTCCCTCGCCGAGGCCGTCCACGCCCGCTCGGACCACGCATTCGGACGCGGCCGGATCCGGTCGTGCCGTCCCCTCGAACGCGCCCGAGGGGTGACCGGGCCAGAGGCGCACGGCGACTTCGGGGCGCCCGGCGCACAGCAGCGTCGCCGCGGCACTCCAGCTGGTCCGCGGCTCGATCGCACGCGCGGCAACCGACACGGTCACACGGCCGCCGGGCCTGACGGCCCGCGGTGAGACCGTGACCGACACCGCATCTCCGGTTGCCAGGACCAGGTCGGCGATCAGGCTCCGCCAGAACCGATCGAACGAGTCCCCGTCACCACGGTGACGCCAGGCGTCCAGGGCGCCGCTCGTCACCAGACGTCCGCGTCCGCTCGGCGACGACACCACGATCGGACCACGTTCAGCCGTGACGGCGGCCTCGCTCAACTCGTCCAACCCGTCCGAGACCAGCCATTCGCTGCCGACGAACGGTCCGATGCGGGCCGGCGTCGCCGTGAGCTGCTCGCGCCACTGCCGGGAGAACAGGCGCAGCACGGGACCCGCAGGGGCGCGGTCCGGCACGAGGACGACCGACCCGCCACGGTTCCGGAGGTAGCTCTCGAGCCGGGAGACCTCCGCGTCGGTCAGCGTGTCGATGCCACCGGCGACGATCACGCGCGTCCGATCCAGGTCGTTCAGCCGGGCCACGCCCGTCCCGGCAGAGACGGAGGGGGCGAGCGCGGTGTGGACCTCGACCTCGAAGCGCGGGTCCTGTTCGAGCGCGCGCCGGACGAATGTCGTTGCCCACGACGGTCGGCGTTCGTACACGAGCACGGGCCATCGTTCCTCTCCGACGTCAACGACCACGCTCACGGCGTTGTCGACGAGCGTCCGCTCCTCCACGTCCTCGGTCACGGCGGCGACCGTCAGGCGGCGTGCGCCGGCTGCCTGGGGCCACCACGGGACCGAGATCTCCTGAACGCCGTCCGACGTCCATGCGTGCGCGGCCTCGCCCGCGACCGCGGCGCCATCTCTCACCTCCACGCGCGTCGTGCGACCGCTCACGCCGTGCCCCTCGAGCGTCACGCGCATCGTGCCTTCGGCAGCCCGATGACCCGCCGCCCCTCGAGCCGTGAGGACGCCAACGTTGGGAGACAGCCCGTCACCGATCCTGACGATCGAGGTGTGGCCGACCCTGTCCCGAGGCGGCGTGATCGGCAGCGTGCCGTCGGTCACGACCACGCACGGCGACAGCGCATCGCAGGGCAGGCGCAACGGATCGTCGAAGGCCCGCACGCGTACCTCGGCGTCGGGGCCCAATCCCGAAACGATCGCCTCGGCCGCGAGATCGGCTGCCGCCTGCCGCGTCCGGGTTCCATCGTTGGCCGCCGGCACCTCATCCAGCGGCGATCGGGCCACGGCCACTGTCACGTCGAGCGGTGTGAGGACAGCGATGTGCACAGGCGGATCGAGCATGGCGAGAACGGCAATGCCAATGGCGGTGAGCCGCAAGAGCCCGGCGAGCCTCATGGCTTCGCTCTTCCGCTCCGGATCTCGTCCGCAAACCATCCGGCGAGTGGATCGTCCCAGGCGTGCGGCCGGGCGCTTGAAGGGGCTAGACGCCCGCGTGCGCGCGCGGCAAGCGCCGCCATCGCCTCGCTGATCGCCCTCTGCCGATCGGACGGCGTCGACGCCGTCGTCAAGGCCGTGGCCAGGCTGCGCCAGTCGGCCGAGGCGCCATCGAGTGAGGCCAGCCGCGCCGCGAGGAGCGACGACACGGTGTTGCCGGACTCGGCAGCCCGCGACAGCTCCTGCATCAGCGTACGTTCGTCGACCAGGGGGTCGTCCGCGGGCGCGGCGGGCGGCCGCGTCGCGGAGGCGGCGCTGGACCGATCGCCCGTCAGACGGCGCGAGGGGTCGATGCGCGATCGCTCCGGCAGCGTCCTCAGGAAGTACCTCCGCCGATCGAAGGCCCGCTGCAGCGCCTGGAGCGCCAGCCGTTCGTATTCGAGCGCGCCCACGGTATCGCCGTCGTTCAGCCGGGCTTCGGCACGGGACATCTCGTTCATGGCTCGCAGCATCTCGGCGCGGCCCGCGTTCTCGAGCCGACCTTCCTGCAGTTCGTGCGAATGGGCCGCCTCCTCGACTTCGTCCTCGATCGAGCCCCCGCTCAGGAAGACGACCTCCGATCGCACCATCCGTTGTTCGACCGCGAGCCCGCGCGTGTCCTCACGCCAGTCCTCCGCGCTGTACTTCTCGCGATCCGCCTGCAGCCGTTCGGTCTTGACGATGACCATCTGCTGGCTGATGGCGTAACGACGATCTTCGTCAGGCACCGCGAAGCCTGCCCCGGCGAACTCGAGCCGCTCACCGATGTCGATCGTGAACGACTCCGAGGCCACTGGCTGGCCATCCGGGTTGCTGTCACGAGCGACAGCCCGATACACCAGCGAGTCGCCATCCTCCAGGGACGATGAGGCCAGCGACCACCGCGCACGTCCGCGCCAGGATGTCGGGCTCGCTCGCTCGATCGCCAGGGGGACGCGGCCCTCGTTGAACTCGAATGCTTCGCCCGAGCCGGACATGCGGACGAACCGCAGTTCCAGGCTCTCGAGCGCTTCAGGATCCGCGGCGTCGATTTCGACGTCGAGAACCTGGTCTGGCGTCGTGAAGGCGAGGTCGCGGCCTGGCGTCAGGATGCGCACTGCTGGCGCCTGGTCTGGAACGACGTTGATGGAGAGCAGGCGGGACTCGATCGCCTCTCCGCTCCTGTCGCCGGTCGAGATCGCCACGACGCGTGACTTGTCCGGGGACCATTCGTCGAAGAACGCGCCACTTCCGACCTCGCGATCGAAGGCGCGCGCATCTCCGAGCGGATCGGCCAGCCACACGTACCCGTGGTCCGACGCGATGTCCACACGCATGCGCCCGCCGGCGGGGACATCGACCGATTCGGGGTTTTCGAGGGTGACCGTCTCACGGCCCAGATACTCGGGCGGCCGCACCGTCACGCGGACGGCGCCCAGGCCCGACGTCACCGGCACCCCGGCCGGACCCGGCGCCTGAACCGCGAGCCGGACAGGCACGCTCCAGAGGATGAGGGCCGTGCCAAGTGCCGTGGCCGCGGCCACGAGCCCCGGACGAGACACGGGCGCGACCAGGCCCGGCGACACCTGCCGGGCGCGCGTGGCCGCTTGACGCTCGATTTCGTCGCGGATCGCGGGAGACGCGACCGTGGGCCCGTGCGCGAGCGACACTGCGGTCACTATCAGGTTGTCGAGTCCGCCGACACGCGCCTCGACCGCATGCGCGACCGCCAGCGAAGTCCACCGCGCCCGGGACAGCCACGCGCTCGCGCCGACAATGACAGTCGCCACGGCAATGCCAACCGCCAGGGCGGTCTCCCGGAGATCGAGCATCGTGGTCCCGATCGCGACGACGCCTGCAAGCGCGGCCAGCCCGGCACCCACGCCCCACAGCAGGTCGGCGCCGCGCAACCGCGCCTGAACACGGCGAACGAGGGTGCTCACGTCCACGATGGACCTCGCCGCACCCATGTCTCGAGCGCGAGCAGGATCAGCACCAGCCCCCAGAGCAGGCGCCGATCGCCTTCGTCGACGGGCGTGCCTTCGCCGCCTGGAACCAGCGGCCGCGCCACTGCGGCCAGCGTGGCGTCGTCGAGGACCTCCGGCTCCCACTCGTCCAGCGGCGCGGCAACGCGGGCATCGAGCGCGGCAGCCAGCCCTGCGGCATCGCCGGGCCACGACACCTCGATCGGCTGCATCAGTCCGGATGGCGGCAGCCGCAGGCCGCGACGGAGCACCGCACGCAGTCCGGCATCGGCCCTCTGCCGATCGGCGGGCGTCGCCGTCACCGAAATCGGAAGGTCGACGACCGGCTCGACCCGCACTTCGGCAACGTCGGTCGACTCGGGATCGAGGCCGAGCCTTTCGGTCACCCGAACGTTGGCGTCACCACGGCGCTGCAGACGGGTGATCTCACGCTCGCGAACGGGGTCGGCCAGACCAGTGGCCTCGAGGCGGACACCGACTCCTGCCGGCACGTCCGCGAAATCCGCCTCGGCCACCGCGCCGCGTCGAAACGACGAGAGAACGACAATCTCCTTCGTCGCTGGAACCTGATCGTCAAGCCAGCGTGTCGCATCGTCGATCGCGTCCTGCAGCCAGGCCCGGGAGAACGCCTTGCCCACGTGAGCGGATCGCAGCTCGTCTTCGGCGGGCGCCGTCCGCTCCGCGGTGACCACTGCCCTGGCAATGTGCGAAGCCCACTCGGCCTTCCGCGACGGCGTCACGATGATGGGACCGGCCAGCGCGGCGACCGCCAGCAGGACGATGGCCATCCGGATGAGCAGCAGCGGGATGTCCTGCAGCCGGTGACGCGCGACGGCCGACAGCGGCGTTCGCTCCAGGAAGCGCAACGACGGGAACGACACCTGTCGGCTGCGATCCCTCGACAGGAGGTGGATGGCGACCGGGACCGCGACGAGCACGCCCGCGACCCACACCCACGGGTTCAGCCAGGCCATTCCCATCTCACACTGGCCTGCGCCGCGCCACGAGGAACCGGCGCAGCTCGCGATCGATGGCGTCTCCGGTCGTCAGGCGGAGGTAGTCCATGCCTTCGCGCGCGATGGCCGCATCGAACTCGTCGAGCCAGGCCGTCACACGCGCCGTATACGCCTCCCGCGCCAGCTCCGGCTGCACGACCAGGGTGCGCCCGCTCTCCGACTCGACGAGCTCCGACACACCGTCGAGCGAGAGCTCGCGTTCTTCGCGCGCGAGCGTCTGCACGACGATCACTTCGTGCCCCATGCGCGCCAGTCGACGCAGTTGCACCAGCGCGTCCCCTTCTTCATAGAAATCCGAGATGACGATGACCAGTCCGCGACGCTTCAGAAGGGCGGACGCGCGGGCCAGCGCGACCGCGACCGACTGGCTGCCGGCAGGCTCGAGCCCCGCCAGCGCCGACAGGAACACGCGAAGGTGGTGATGGCCGCTGCGCGGCGGCAGGTACGACACGCGCTCGCCGACGGCAAGCAGCCCGGCCAGATCACCCTGGTCGAGCACCAGCGTCCCGAGCACGGCGGCGACTGCTCGGGCGAGGTCGAACTTGCCGCGGAAGTCCATCGAGCGCGAGACGTCGAGCACGACGAGCGCCGACAGGTTGGTCGTCTCGCGAAACTGACGCGTGTACAGCCGGTCAGTACGGCCAAAGGCCTTCCAGTCCACGTACTTCAGGTCGTCGCCGGGCCGATAGTGCCGATACTGGCTGAACTCCGCGTTGTAACCGTGGAAGGGACTCCGATGCAGCCCCTGGCGCAGCCCTTCGACCAGCGCCCGCGACACCAGCTCCAGATCGCGCAGCGACGAGAGCTCCGCGGGCGTGGCAATGTGAGGGCGAGACATCGGCGGCACCAGGAATCGACGCCCTATCGGGCCGGAATGGCCTCCAGCAGCCGCGAAACGATGACCTCGGCATCGATGCCCTCGGCTTCGGCCTCGAAATTGACGAGGACACGGTGGCGGAGCACCGACGCGGCGACCGCCCGCACATCTTCGAGAGAGACGGCCGGACGCCCGTGCATGACCGCGCGCGCCTTTCCGGCGAGAAGCAGCGCCTGGCCGGCCCGCGGTCCCGCCCCCCAGCGCACCCACTTGTGCACGAACTCCGGGGCCTCCTCCGTATCGGCCCCGCCCCGTCCCGCATCCGGCGGACGCGTCGCGCGAACGAGCCGCGCCGCGTAGTCCACGACGTTCTCGGCCGCGACGATGTCGCGCACGAGCAGGCGCGCCCGTTCGATCTCCTCGCCCGTCGCCACGGGCGAGGGCCGACGCTCGTCGCCCGTCGTCGTCTGGGCGAGGATGGCCCGTTCGTCGGCCGCCGTCGGGTAGCCGATGACGATGTTGAGCATGAAGCGGTCGAGCTGGGCC
>CAZJBN010000134.1:0-2629 GCA_964543955.1 uncultured Bifidobacteriaceae bacterium | reverse complement strand
CGGGAAGCTGATAGGTGCCCTCCTGCTCGATGGGATTCTGCGTCGCGAGCACGAAGAGCGGGCGCGCCAGCGGATAGCGCTTGCCGCCAATCGTGACCTGGTACTCCTGCATGGCCTCGAGCAGGGCCGACTGCGTCTTCGGCGGAGTCCGGTTGATCTCGTCGGCCAGGATGATGTTGGCGAAGATCGGTCCGGGGATGAAGCGGATCGTGCGCGCGCCGGTCGAGCGGTCCTCCTCGATGACCTCGGTGCCCAGGATGTCGGACGGCATCAGGTCCGGCGTGAACTGGATGCGCGAGAACTGCAGGTGCACCGCGTCCGCGAGGCTCTTGATGAGGAGCGTCTTGGCGAGGCCCGGCACACCGCGCAGAAGGCAGTGCCCGCCAGCGAGAAACGCGGTGAGGATCTCGTCCACGACCGCGTTCTGCCCGATGATGACCGTTCGAAGCTCCCGCTGGAGCGCCTCGATCAGCGTTGCGGCTTCGGACAGCGTGAGCGGCGCGCTCGGGCTGGGCGTCTCGATGTGGGGCACGATACGTCGATCTTACACGGCGAGAAGGAGACGGGACTCTTCTCGGAGGGTGGCTCCCCTGCCTGAACGGGTGATCTCCTCTTCGATCGCCGCCCGCTACAGTCGGGCCATGTCCGACCTGCTCACCGCGCTTTCAACCCAGCTCGCGCACGCCTCCCAACAGGCCGCTGCGTCCGTCGTCCAGGTCTTCGATCGCCGCCGGCCGGTGGCCGGCCTCGTCTTCGCCGAAGACCTGCTGCTCACGCCCGCGCGCCACATCGATGACGATGTGGTCGTCGTGCGGAGGGGCGATGGCCACACGACCGAAGGAGCCGTCCTGGGCCGGAGTCCCGCAACCGCCCTGGCCGTCGTCCGCGCTGCCGGCCTCGGCGTTCCACCGGCCCGACCCGCCCCGGAACCATCCGTCGGGCACCTCGCTGTTGCCGTCGGTCGTACCTGGAGCGGCGGCGTCTTTGCACACCTGGCGCCGGTCGTGGTTGTGGGCGGTCCCCTCCGCACGGGCCGCGCATCCGAAGTCGCGCGCGTCATCCGTCTCTCGATTACCCCGCACGGCGCCGTCACAGGGGGCGTGCTGGCAGACGGCGACGGCCGGGCGCTCGGCGTCATCACGTCGGCGGCCATCCGCGGAACCACCGTCGTCATTCCGATGGCGCTGGCCATCGAGGCCGCCCAGCCCGTGATCGCTGGAGGCGGCGCCAGGCAAGGCTTCATCGGTGTGAGCTCGACCACCGTCAACCTGCCCACGCGCCAGCGCGGCGAACGCGCGCAGGAGTACGGGCTGCTCGTCACCGGCGTCGTGGACGGAAGTCCAGCCGAGGCGGCCGGCCTCCTCGTCGGCGACATCATCGTCGGGTTCGAGGAGACGGTCGTGCAGGAGCCCGATCAGCTGGTGATGCTGCTCAGGGGCGATCGTGTGGGCAAACCGGTCAGGATGACCATCCTGCGCGGGCTCGCGACCGACGAGGTGACGGTCACGGTTGGCGAGCGGCGTCGCGGATAAGCTGGGGAGCGTGCCGGACGTCATTCGGGTCTTCCTGGGCGGTCAGTCGGCCAGGGATCGGCAGGCGCTCGCCGACCGCATCAGCGGCGACAGGCGATGGGTGATTGTCAGCGACCCGGATCGCGCCGACCTCGTGGTGGTCAGCCCCGAAGAATGGGCGCGCCTGGACGGGCGCACCCGGCTGGCGAAGGTCCGCGAGCGCGAGACTCCCGTGGAATCGCTCACGACCCGCGAGCGCGAGGTCCTGGCACTCGTCGCCGACGGCCTGCACAACCGGGAGATCGGGGCGCGGCTGGGCGTCAGCGAACACACGGTCAAGTTCCACCTCGGCGCCGTGTTCGGGAAGCTTGGCGTGTCCACGCGGACGGAGGCGGTGCAGAAAGGGGTGAGGATGGGGATTGTGGAGATCTGAGGAGTGCAGCGTGCGCAGTGCGCTCAGGCGTTGCAGCCGGCCTGGCGAGGACGAGTTCGAAACGCGTGACCGGTGACCGTGCGCCGATCAACTCCAGCAGCGTGTACACGAGCAGGATCAGTCCACTGAACTCGAGGGTCTCCTCGACCGTCTGGATGAGGCGATAATTCAGGTCCACGACGGTCTCGTGGGCCTCGTAGTAGCTTCCCCCGATCATCTCCACGCCGATCGCCCCGAGCAGGTACAGCGCGGCCGATGTGCCAAGAAGGACACGAAACCGCCGCTCCAGTCGCCACAACGTCGGTCCGACCATCACACCGAGCAAGACGACGGCTATCCCGTAGGGGATGACCCAGGCGAAGAAGAGCACGCCGCTCGTGCCGAGGGCTGCCCGGACAGGCTCGATCAGCAGCTCGTGTATCATCGCGAACTCGTCGACTGACAGGAAGGCGAAGGTGGCCGACAGCACCTGCCAGACTCTTCGTTCCCGGGTGCCAGGCCGGCTGAGCCGTGACAGGAACAGGAACAGGAGTGCGCCCAGCATGAGCAGGGCGCTCGCAAACCAGGTCGGGACGTTGCTCTCGGTCGCGATGTTGAAGAGGGGTACAAGTCCGCGCGCGTGCGAGTAGCCTAGACCGAAGGTGAGGAACAGCCCGACCGCATGCGCGACGAGAAGGACGACGAG
>CAZJBN010000133.1:0-11590 GCA_964543955.1 uncultured Bifidobacteriaceae bacterium | reverse complement strand
GGGTTGGCCATGAGGCCGTAGCGGTAGAAGCGCTCGATATCGTTGCCCTTGAACGTGCTGCCGTCGCCCCAGATGTTCACATCGTCCTCGCGCATCGCGACGACGAGCATGGTGCCGGTGACGGCGCGGCCGAGCGGCGTGGTGTTGAAGTAGGTGGCGCCCGCCGTGGTGATGTGGAACGCCCCGCACTGGATGGCGGCCAGGCCTTCGGCGACCAGCTGCGGACGGCACTCGATGAGCCGTGCCTGCTCGGCGCCGTAGAGCCGGGCCTTCTTCGGGATGTCGTCGTAGTCGCGCTCGTCCGGCTGGCCGAGATTGGCGGTGTAGGCGTACGGGATGGCACCATTGGCGCGCATCCAGTGCAGCGCCGCGCTCGTATCGAGGCCGCCCGAGAAGGCAATGCCGACCTTCTCGCCGGCAGGAAGGGATTGAAGGATGTTGGCCACTGAGGTCGTCTCCGAAACAAGTGATCTTACACGGAGCTTCGGGCTCGTCGGGTCCGATATCATGGCCTCATGGCCGACGCTACGGTCGAGCGGGATGAGACGGACGGGGTTGGCGCGTTCGTTCTCGTGATTGACGGCGACAGGGCCGGGACGCTGGACTACCATCGGGCCTCCCCTCGCGTGGTGCACGTGGACTATGTCGAGGTCTCGCCGCGGCTCCGGGGGACCGGGCTCGGCCGCCGGCTCGTCGAAGCGGCGGCGGACTGGGCGCGAGAGACGGGCTGCACGCTCGTCCCCATCTGCGGATACGCGCGGTCGGTCCTCATGTCCGACCCGGTGTTTGCCGATGTGCTCGACTCGGAGGCGCCGCCCGGCTAGTCCCGCGGCCAGCCACACCTACCATCCGGAGAACGTTACATGTCCACGTCCACCATTCCAGCTGCCGAGGCGCTTCGCCTGACGGAGCTCGTCACGCCTACCGACAAGGGCATTGCCAGCCGGATCCTGGCCAAGACCGGAGGCGGCAACCTCACGCTCTTCGCATTCGACGAAGGGCAGGGCCTGAGCGAGCACACGGCGCCGTTCGATGCCCTGGTCCTCGTGCTGGACGGATCGCTGAGACTGACCATCGGCGGCGCTCCCGTGGAAGCCGTCCCCGGCACGGTGGTCCGGATGCCGGCAGACGTGCCTCATGCCGTGGATGCCATATCGCCGTCGCGCATGCTCCTCGTGATGCTGCGCGAGCCGAAGGCCGCGACGCCGTGACACGTGTGTCATGCGCTCGTGGCAAGATAGGAGGATATTGATCGCTCAATCTGATCCGCGGAGCACGACCATGAGTTTTCCTGAACAGTCCCGTCCCTCGCACGACGCGATCGCGCGGCGCGCCTATGAACTCTTCCTCGAACGGGGTGGCCAGGCTGGCGACCCGTCACACGACTGGTTGAGGGCCGAAGCCGAACTGGCCGCCCGGACGACGGCGGACCGGAAGGACACGCGCCAGCCGGCGTCGGCCGAGCCGCCCGCGGCATCCCGGAAGGCCTCGTCACCGCGGCGGCGGGCAGCGGCGAAGTCGGCGGCGGCGAGCCCACCGCGCTCGGCAAACGGCAAGGGACCGTCGACAGCAGACGGGCCATCCGCGCCGGCGCGGCCCCGGCGCGCGGAAGCGAGCAGCCGTTCGAAGCGCGCGTAGATCGAAAACACGCGACAGTCTGCCGGCGGACCGGCATGCTTCTCAGCTCTCCGAACCACGCATTCGCCTCTGACGTAAGTGATCCAGTGAGGGGTTGTCGATGCCGATGATCGAGACTGTGGAGGAGTACGTCGCCCGCATCATGGGTCTTGTCGGCCGGGACGATCCGTTGATCGTGCTCGGCGCCACGCCTGACCGGCTGGAATCACTCGTCGAAGGGGCGTCGCCGGCAGCGCTGCAGTACACGACATCGCCCGAACGGTGGTCCGTCACCCGGATCGTGGCGCACCTGGCGGATTCCGAGGTCGTCGGCGCGTGGCGATTCAGGTCCGTGCTCGCGCAGGATGGGGCGGCACTGCAGGCGTACGACCAGGACGCCTGGGCGTCCGCCTTCAAGTACGGCGACACCGATCCGATCGAATCGGTCGAGCTCTTCGGTGCCCTCCGCGCCTCGACACTGCGCGTCCTCCGTGCGGTGGATCGGCGGCGGCTGGAGCACTCAGGGATGCACGAGGAGCGGGGGCGCGAGTCCATGTCGCACTTCATGCGCCTGTACGCAGGGCACGATCTCAACCATCTCGCGCAGATCGAACGGCTCCTGGCAGAGGCAAAGCTCGCGCGCCGATGAGCGGTTCACGGCGTGGGGTCATGACGGATCCTCCAGTAGCCCGATTGCCAGGGGAAGAGCCCAGGGGCGACAATGACGGGATGGTCCACGGCGCCGATCGCGGCCCGGGCCACTTCCGACGCTGATGCTCGTCAAGCTCGACGGGGATGGTCCCCTCACTCGACGCGTCTATCGCGGGCTGCGGTGCGCGATCCTCGAAGGTCGCCTCGCCGCGGGCGAGCGCCTGCCGTCCACGCGCACGCTCGCAACCGAGCTCGGCGTCTCGCGCAACGTTGTCGTCATCGCGTTCGAGCACCTGATGGCGGAAGGCTACATCGAAGGCCGGACGGGGTCCGGCACGTTCGTCGCCGGAACGCTGTCGGACCAGGCGCTCGCGCCGTGGCGCCCGCGTGCCCGGCCCGAGCGGACCCGACGGGAGATCGCGCTGTCGCCGATGGCACGCCGTGCGCGCGCGCTTGCGCCGCTGCCGGCGCCGGGTACACCCCGGCAAGCCGCCCTCCCCTACGACTTCCGCTACGGGTTGCCGGCCGTCGCGGATTTCCCGCAGCAGCTCTGGTCCCGGCTGATGACACGGCGGGCGGCGGCGCTCTCGATCCGTACCCTCCACTACGGGCGGACGCTCGGTCATGCACCGTTGCGGCAGGCGATTGCGGAGTACGTCACGCGCGCCAGGGGCGTCATCGCCACCGCGGACCAGGTCGTGATCGTCAACGGCGCGCAGCAGGGATTCGATCTCGTCGCGAGACTCCTGCTGGGGCCTGACGATCGCGTCGTGGTCGAGGAACCGGGCTACCAGGCGGCGCGGCAGGCGTTCGAGCTCACGGGCGCGACCGTCGTTCCGGTATCCGTGGATGCCGGCGGCCTCGACGTGTCACGTCTGCCGCGGGACGGGGGAGTGCGCCTGGCCTACGTCACCCCGTCACACCAGTTCCCGCTCGGCGGCATTCTGCCGCTGCCGCGCCGGCTGGAGCTGCTGCAATGGGCCAACGAGGTCGGCGCCCACGTCCTCGAGGACGACTACGACAGCGAGTTCCGATACGAAGGCCGCCCGGTCGAAGCCGTTCAGGGCCTCGACCGCCAGGGCCGGGTCCTCTACGTGGGCACGTTCTCGAAGGTGCTGTATCCATCGCTCAGGATCGGCTACCTGATCGTGCCCGGTCCGCTCGTGGAGCCGCTGGCGGCACTCAAGTTCCTGAGCGACAGCCAGACGACCACGTTCGATCAGGAAGTGCTCACGGACTTCATCACGGGCGGGCACTTCGAGCGCCACCTCCGCCGCTCGCGCGTGCGGAACGCCGCCCGGCGCAGGACGCTGCTCGCCGCGATCGGCGATGCGTTCGGCGACGAGGTGTCGATCGCGGGAGAGAACGCGGGCCTGCACGTGGTACTGTGGCCACGACATCTCGGAACCGGCGATCTCGAGGCGGTCGTCGCCGCAGCGCTCGATCGCGGCGTGGGGATCTACCCTCTCACGCCCTACTACGCACGACCTCCCGGTCGGGCGGGCCTGATCCTCGGCTACGCGTGCCTGACCGAACGGGAAATCCGCGAGGGCGTGTCGATCCTGGCCGACGTGCTCCGCCCGTTCTGCGGGCGGAGCCGCGAGGCCGTGTCACGTTAGCCGCTCGCGCGGCCGCTACCGGCCGGCCGCCGCGCGCCCGACGTCGATGGCCTTGAAGCCGGCGTCGCCCCAGTTCATCACGAAGACGCTGAAGCCCTGCTTCATGCGCATCTCGATGTCGCCGGCGGACGCCGGATATCCGCAGGCGACGTTGAACTCCTTGCAGGCCGACAGCACCTGCTGGATGGCCGCTTCCCATGCCTGCTCGTCCACCACCCGCTTGCCGTCCACTTCGGTGCTGAACACGCGCCGCAACGTACCTGCGCCGGGCCAGAGCACGCCAATGCCGTTGACCGCGGCAATCTCGCGGACCCTGGCGAGGCCGGCCTTGCTCTCGACGATCGTCCAGTTGATGAGCTCGCCATCGGGGCTGAGCGGCCAGAGGTCGGCCCTGGCCTTGTACTCGGCCTCGCTCATCCCCCACACCTTCGGCGCGGTGCCCACGTCTTCGTCACGCGTGCCGCCCCTGGACTTGAAGCGCATCGCCGCCAGGCCCTGCTTCACTTCCTCCGCGCTCTCGACGCTGACGAACATCACGCCGCTCACTCCCAGGTTGAGCTGACGGCCGATCTGGCTCCCCACCTTGACGGGATCGGGTTGGATCTCCGGTGCCTTGACGATCAGCGGGTGCTGCAGGCGCCTGAACGGAGTGGTCGTGAGCATGCCGTGCTCGCTCATGGCCACCGCGAATCCGCTGAAGGCCGCATAGCCCCGCTCGAAGTCGCCTTCCATGCTGCCGTCGAAGACGAAGTCGCTCCGGTCGTAGGCAAGCGCTTCCTTTGCGAGCTCGGCGGCCGACTTCTGCGGCAGTTGAACGGCCGCGGCAACCTGCCCGGGCCCAGGGGGCATGCGGCGGTTCGACGGCGCGTAGAGGCCGAAGACCGGCTTCTTCTGCTCGAGGAGATCGATGACGGGATTGAGGCGCTGGCTCTCGGAATGGCCGCTGACGACCATGATGCCTCCGAGAATTGCCATTGCCACGGTCAGTTTCGGTCCAGCTGCACGCACTCGGGCCTCCCGCGGCGCGTCACCCGCGCCTCGAAGGAGTATACGCTCTGGCGGCCCGTGCCGTGGCCCGCGCATACTGAGGCCATGCGCGGATGTGCAGTGTGCGTCGCCGTGCTGGCGCTGGCGGTATTCCCGACGCGCGAGGCGCAGGCGCAGTCCCATCACGACGGGCAACTGTGGCTCCAGGTCGTGGCCACTGTCAGCGTCTCGGAGAACTGGCGCCTGCACCTCGAAGAACAGCCCCGCCTTCACGAGAACGTCTCTGAGACCTTCCAGGTCATCACGCGAGCGGCACTCGGCCGCCGCATCGGAGACCGCGCGAGCCTGTGGGGAGGCTACGCCTGGATCGCGAAGCCGCCGGGCCCCGGCACGACCCACGAGCACCGCATCTGGCAGCAGTTCTCGTCGACGTTTCCCGAGCTCGGTGGCTGGATGCCGGCCCTCCGCATTCGCGTGGAGCAGCGCTTCCAGGACAGCTGGGCGGATGCCTCCCATCGCGCGCGCATGATGGGCCGATTCGTCAGGCCACTCGACGCCCAACGCCGATGGTCGCTGGTCGCGTGGAACGAGCTCTTCGTGACCTTCGATGAAACCGCCAGCGGGCCGGCGCAGGGCTACGATCAGAACCGCGCCTTCGCCGGCGTGTTGCGCCAGTTCTCGCCGAAGGCAGGGTTGGAGCTCGGGTACCTGTGGCAGACGGCCGATCCGCCTGGCCTCCCGCGCCAGGACGCGCACGTCGCCTTCGTCTGGCTCAACCTCGTGCTCTGAGCGCGTGCGACGGCCGCCGCACGGCCGCGTCAGGGCACGCGCTCGGCCGTCCACCTGGTCGTGCCGCCGCTCGACGTGGCCGTGCCGTCGATCCGGTTGCCCTCGACGATACCCTCGTAGACGGTGCCGTCCACGGTGAACGTGATCGTGTTCCCGCGGAGGCGCCCGTTCAGGACCTCCGACGACGAGGAGTCGCCCGCCAGCGAGCCGGCGATCTTCTGGAAGGCCTGCGTCAGCGTCAGGCTCCCGGCGGTCGAGCGCCATTCGCCCCCGACCTTGGCCGGCACGATCAGCAGGAGCGCCGTGCACCAGCTGGTGCAGTCGCCGCTGATCGTCTCGGACTGGTCGGCCTCCCACCCGTTGATGCCGAACGTGTTGAGCACGATGCGCGTGCCAGCCGGCATTGCGAAGAACGTGTCGCGCAGCCGATCGAGGTTGCTCGGCAGGAGGAAGAGTGCCAGCACGGTCGCCTTCGACACGTCGGCCTCGAACATGTCGCCTTCGACGAAGGTCGCCCGATCGCCGACGCCGGCATCGGCGGCGGCCTTGCGCGACAAGGCCACCATGTCCGGGTTGTACTCGACGCCGATCGCGCGGGCACCTCGGCGGGCGGCGGCAATCACGTTGCGCCCGTCACCCGATCCCAGGTCCATCACCAGGTCGTCGGGCGTGACCTCGGCCATGTCCAGCATCTTCTCGACGAGCGCCAGCGGCGTCGGGACCCACACGACATCCTTGCCGGGCTGGCCGGACCGAGGTTCGAACGGCGTTTGTGCGGCGGCGCTGCCTGCGGCAACGAGGACGAGGATCGCCGTCACGGCCATTCTCCGCCCGCGTGCACTGACCGTCCCGTTTGTCGCTCCCCGTCGCGCCCGGCCGGTCCTCGTCCCTCCCGCGGTCGTGATGCTCATTCGGCAGATGATGGCACACCTCGCTCGCCCAGCATCCGCTCGATCACACGCTCGAGCCGGGCGAGGTCGATCGGTTTGACCATGTGGAGTTCGAAGCCTGCCTCGGCCGCCCGTGCGCGATCCGCATCCTGGCCGTAGCCCGTGACGGCGACCAGGCGCAGGTGCGATCCCTCCGGCGCCTCACGCCGAAGGCGCTCGGCCAGCTCATAGCCGTCCATCACCGGCAGTCCGATGTCGAGCAGCGCAATGTCCGGCTGGAGCCGCGACGCCTTCTGCAGCGCCGTCGGCCCGTCTCTGGCCACCTCGACGACGTATCCAAGCTTCTCGAGCGCCACCTCGAGCATCTGCGACGCATCGTCGTTGTCGTCGACGACGAGGATGCGCGCCGTCGATCGGGTGCGTGGGTCCCGACTGTCGGGCTCGGAGGCCTGCGCGCGAGTCTCCGCGGCGGCCGGCAGCTCGACGATGAACTGGCTGCCGCGACCGGGACCCTCGCTCGTGGCGCGAATCACCCCGCCGTGCTGCGACACGAGGCTCCGGGCAATCGCCAGCCCGAGCCCGAGCCCTCCGCGGGACCGCTCAAGCGTCTGCGGCTGCTGGACGAACGCGTCGAAGACGCCGGACAGCATCTCAGGGAGGATGCCCGTGCCCTCGTCGGTGACCGTGAGCGTGATGCTCGGACCGCTGCGCTTCCCGCGCACCTCGATGCGCGACCCGGGATCGCTGTACTTCGCCGCATTGGTGAGCAGGTTGGCGACGACCTGTGCCAGCCGGTCCACATCGGCATCGATCACCAGCCCCTCGCGCGGCACTCTGATGTCGAGGTGATGCCGGCGCTGCTCGAGCAGATGCCCGGCCACTTCCGCCGCACGGGCGACCACGTCCCACAGCTCGACGGGCCGGCGCTGCAGTTCCACCTTCCCGGTCGTGATGCGCGAGACGTCCAGGAGGTCGTCCACCATGCGGATGAGGTGCTTCACCTGCCGCTCGAGCACGTCCTGCTCGCGCGACTGCGACCCGCGCAGGCGAAGCAGTTCGAGCGCCGTGACCATCGGCGCGAGCGGGTTCCGGAGCTCGTGCCCGAGCATCGCGAGGAACTCGTCCTTCGCGCGGTTGGCCCTGTCGGCCTGCCGGCGCGCATCGCGCAGCCCCTCCTCCATCCGCACGCGCTCGGTCACGTCCGCGATCGCACCCACCATCCGCAGGGCCATGCCGTCGGGACTCCGAACGATGATCGTGGTGTCTTCGACCGATCGCCACGTACCGTCCGCGTGACGAATGCGATAGGCCAGGCGCAGGTGCCGCACGTCGGGCTTCCGGAGGCTCGTGTCGAGCTCTTCGATGTACGCGGGACGATCGTCCGCGTGGATGCGCGCTTCCCACCACGCCGACGTCACGCCGGCGGCCGGCGCGTCGAAGCCGGTCAGCCGGGCGAGGTTGTGCATGAGGGCCAGGCGGCCGGCCGCGAGGTCCACATCGTAGACGAACGCCTCGGTGGCATCGGCCGCCATCCTGAAGCGCTCCTCGTTGTCCTTGAGCGCGGTGTGGGCGGCGGTGAGCGCCGCCGTGCGCTCGCGCACGCGGCACTCCAGCTCCTCCCTCGCGCGCTCGGCTTCGAGCTGGGCTCGCCGCCGATCGGCCACCTCCCGCTGCAATTCGCGGTTGAGCACCGCGAGCGCGTTGGTCTTCCGGTGAAGATCGACGAACACCGCGACCTTGGAGCGCAGGACATCCGGATTGACCGGCTTGGTCAGGTAGTCCACCGCGCCCACGCCGTACCCCGTCAGGGCATCGTCGCCGTCGCCGGCGTGGGCGGTCAGAAACAGGATGGGCACGTCCTGGCTGCGCCGCCGCTGCTTGATCATCCGCGCGAGATCGATGCCTCCCATCCCGGGCATCCGGATGTCCAGGATGATGGCCGCGAAGTCGTGCTGGAGAAGGGCCAGAAGCGCTTCCTCGCCGGATCGCGCACGCACGAACGAGCAGCCGGTCGGCTCGAGCAGCGCCTCGAGCGCATCGAGGTTGGACGGCGTATCGTCGACGATGAGCAGCCTGGTCTCGCCAGGCTCCAACCGTTCGATGCCCGACAGGTCGTCGCCGGTCAGCGGTACAGCCATACGCGCAGGAGCGAAAGCAACTGGTCCGTGTTCACGGGCTTGGCAATATAGTCCGACGCGCCGGCCTGCAGGCACTTCTCCCGGTCGCCCTTCATCGCGCGCGCGGTCAGGGCGACAATGGGCAGCGTCCGGAAGCGGGGGTCACGCCGGATCTCGCGCATCGTCTCATATCCGTCCATGTCCGGCATCATGATGTCCATCAGGACGACGCTCAGATCCGGCGTCGACCGCACCAGTTCGATGGCCTGCCGGCCGTTGGTGGCACTCGCCACGACCATGTCCTGGTTCTCGAGCACGGTCGTCAGGGCGAAGATGTTGCGCACATCGTCGTCGACGACGAGGACGTGGCGGCCTTCGAGCGCGTCATTCGAGCCGTGGAGCCGCTCGAGCAGCTGCTGCTTCGCCGCCGGCAGGTCCGCGACGACACGGTGCAGGAAGAGAGCGGTCTCGTCGAAGAGGCGCTCGGGCGACTGGACGTCCTTGAGGACGACGCTCTTGGCGACCTCCCGCAGCCGGTCCTCTTCGGCCGGGTTCAGGTCCCTGCCCGTGAAGACGACCACCGGCAGGTCGCGGAGGCGCGGCGTGCTCTGCAGGTGATCGAGCACCTCGAACCCCGACATGTCCGGCAGCGCGAGATCGAGCACGCAGCAGTCCACTTGGGTCCGGGCGAGTGTCGCCAGGGCCTCGGCCCCGGTGCCGACCGAGGCCACCTCGATGTCGTCGTGCTGGATGAGATCGACGATGCTGCTCCGCTCGATCTCGTTGTCCTCGACCACCAGGAGGCGCTTCCTGTGCGGTTCGACATAGGACCGCAGGCGATCGAACGCGTGCTGGAGGTCGTCGGTCGTCGCCGGTTTGACGAGGTACGAGAAGGCGCCGTGCGACAGGCCGTGCTGCCGTTCCTCCTCGACGGAGATGATCTGGACGGGGATGTGCCGCGTAGCGGGGTCCAGCTTCAGGCTGTTCAGGACCGTCCATCCCAGCATGTCCGGCAGGAACACGTCGAGCGTGATGGCCGCCGGGACGATTTCGCGGGCCAGCGCGAGCGCGGACTGGCCCCGACCGGTGACCACCCCCTTGAAGCCGCGGTCGCGCGCCATCCCCAGCAGCAGTCGTGAGTAGTGCGGGTCGTCCTCGACGATCAGCAGCACGACATCGTCGGGAAGGATGCTGTCGCGGTCGTCGTGCAGGACGTCCTCGATGGTCACGACGCTGACGGGCAGGGCCGAGACGCGCGAGGTGAGGGCGCCGCCCATCGCCGTCGGGCGACGGGCGGGTCCCGTGTACGCCAGCGGGAGGTAGAGGGTGAACGTGCTGCCCTCCCCGGGCGTGCTCGACAGGCGGATCTCGCCGCCGAGCAAGGTCGCCAGCTCGCGGCTGATGGCGAGGCCCAGCCCCGTGCCGCCGTACTTGCGGCTCGTGCCCGCGTCGGCCTGCTGGAACGCCTCGAAGACGAGGCGCTGCTTCTCCGGCGCGATGCCGATGCCGGTATCGGTGACGGCAATGGCGACGGCGGCCGGCACGTACCGGAGGGTCGGATGGTCGGGCGTCCAGCCCGCCGTCACCTGCTGCACGCGCATCGTGACCTGGCCGTGCGAGGTGAACTTGAACGCGTTCGACAGCATGTTCTTGAGGATCTGCTGCAGCCGCTTCGGGTCCGTGCTGAACGACCGCGGCAGCCGGTGGTCGATCACGATCTGGAAGCCGAGGTTCTTGGCCTCGGCCATATGGTGGAACGTGCGCTGGACGCTGTCGCGGAGCGATCCGAACGTCACCTCCTCGGCCTCGACGCTCACGGTCCCGGACTCGATCTTCGACAGATCGAGGATGTCGTTGATGAGCGTGAGCAGGTCCGTCCCGGCCGAGTGGATGTTGCGCGCGAACTCCACCTGCCTCGGCGCGAGGTTGCCGTTCGGGTTGGCGGCGAGCTGCTGGCCGAGGATGAGGATCGAGTTGAGCGGCGTCCTGAGCTCGTGGGACATGTTGGCCAGGAACTCGGACTTGTACTTCGAGGTGAGCGCCAGTTCGGCGGCCTTCTCCTCGAGCTGACGGCGGGCCTGCTCCACTTCGTCGTTCTTGCGCTCGACCTCGGCGTTCTGCTCGGCGAGCTGCTTGGCCTTCGACGCCAACTCCTCGTTGGTCTGCTGCAGCTCGGCCTGGCGTGTCTGGAGCTCGAGCGTGAGCTGCTGGGACTGCTGCAGCAGCCCCTCGGTCCTCATCGTCGCCTCGATGGTGTTGAGGACGACGCCGAGCGACTGCGTGAGCTGGTCGAGGAACGCGAGGTGCGTGGCGGTGAACGTCTGCAGGGACGACAGCTCGATGACCGCCCGGGTCTCGCCCTCGAAGAGCACCGGCAGCACGACGATGTTCCTGGGACGGGCCGAGCCCAGGCTGGAGTGCACGCGCCGATAGAGCGCGGGCACCTTGGTCAGGAGCAGGCGCTGCTTCTCGATGGCGCACTGGCCGACGAGCCCCTCGCCAATGGCGATCCGCCGTTGATGGTCGTCGCCAATGGCGTACCCGGCCAGCAGGTGGAGGGCCCGCCCGTCCGCCGGATCGTCCGCTACCTGGTAGATCGTGCCCTGCTGGGCATTGACGAGCGGCGCCACCTCGGAGAGGAGCAGGCGGCCGACCGTGACGAGATCGCGCTGGCCCTGCATCATGCGTGAAGCGCGCGATGTTGGTCTTCAGCCAGTCCTGCTCCTGGTTGCGATCCGTCGTCGCACGCAGGTTGTCGATCATCGTGTTGATGTTGTCCTTGAGCTCGGCGACCTCCCCCCGTGCCTGGACCTGGATCGACCGCGTGAGGTCGCCCTTGGTGACCGCCGTGGCGACCTCGGCGATGGCCCGCACCTGGTTGGTCAGGTTTGCCGCCAGCAGGTTGACGTTGCCGGTCAGG
>CAZJBN010000132.1:4956-11632 GCA_964543955.1 uncultured Bifidobacteriaceae bacterium | reverse complement strand
ATCGCCATCGAGATGCACTTCCTGCCCAACGTCTACGTGACGTGCGAGCAGTGCAAGGGGCGGCGCTACAACCGCGAGACCCTGGAGGTGAAGTACCGCGGCAAGTCCATCGCGGAGGTGCTCGACCTGACCGTGGACCAGGCGCTGCCCCTGCTCGAGAACTTTCCCCCGATTGCCACCAAGCTTCGGACGCTCCAGAGCGTCGGCCTCGGCTACATCGAGCTCGGCCAGTCGGCGACCACCCTGTCGGGTGGCGAGGCGCAGCGGGTGAAGCTCTCGCGCGAGCTCTCCAAGCGCGGTACCGGCCGCACGCTCTACATCCTGGACGAGCCGACCACCGGGCTGCACTTCGAGGACGTCAGGAAGCTGTTGGATGTGCTGATGCGCCTCGTTGATCAGGGCAACACCGTCGTGGTCATCGAGCACAACCTCGACGTCATCAAATCGGCGGACTGGATTGTCGACCTCGGTCCCGAGGGCGGGGAAGGCGGAGGCCGCATCGTGGCACAGGGCACGCCGGAGCACGTGGCCAGGGCGAAGGCGTCGGCTACCGGCGGGTTCCTTCGCGAGGTCTTGCCGCGATGAGCCATTCCGCGAAGGACTGGGCAGTGTGTGGCTCATTTACCACAACACGCGCTTTGGCGCCTGTGGCTGCCCTTACACACAACGAACGGAAGAGCTGCAGCGGTGATACGCCTAATTGTTTGCGGACACTAGGTTTACGACATGAGTCGCGCGGGTCGGGTGACGGGCACCCGCTTTGCTTAAACAGGCGACGGCGCCTCGGCGCCCCTGGAACCTAATGGACGTTCAACAGACCATCAAGCGTCAGATTTCGTGCGCCGGAATCGGGCTTCATTCCGGCCAGAAAGTGACGTTGACCCTCAAGCCCGCGCCGGCAGATACGGGCATCCGCTTCCGCCGGACGGACCTTGGCATCGAGATTCCGGCGTCGGTCGATCATGTCTCCGCCGTGCACTACGCGACGGTTCTCAGCCGGGATGGCGCCACGGTCGAAACCGTCGAGCACCTCCTGGCCGCGCTCGTGGCCGGAGGCATCGACAACCTCATCGTCGAGCTCAGCCAGCGCGAAGTGCCGATCATGGATGGCAGCAGCGCGCCGTTCCTGTTCCTGCTGCAGGAGGCTGGCGTCAAGCGGCTCGCCGCCCCGCGGAAGTACCTGAAGGTACTGAAGCCGGTGCAGATTGCCAACGGCGACAAGCGCATTGCCGTGTATCCGTCGGACCACTTCAAGGTGAGCTACACCATCGCCTTCGACCACCCGCTCCTCAAGCACCAGACGCGAACCGAACGCATCACCGAACAGTCCTTCAGCGAGCACATCGCGTCGGCGCGGACCTTCGGCTTCCTGAAGGAAGTCGAGTGGCTGCGGCAGCACGGCCTCGCCCTCGGCGGATCGCTCGAGAACGCCATTGTGATTGGCGATACGGGCGTGCTGAACGCCCTCCGGTTCGAGGACGAGTTCGTGCGGCACAAGATCCTGGATGTCGTGGGCGACCTGGCCCTCGTCGGGTACCCGGTTGTCGGCCATGTCGTCGCCCATCGCGCCGGTCACGCCCTGCACACCGATCTCGGTCGCGCGCTGCTGGCCGACCGCGAATCGTGGTGCCTTGTGGACGTCCCACACGGTGCCGCCGAACCGGGCCTGCTGGGTATTCCGGCAACCGCCCGCGCGCACTGATCCTGCGGGGCGGGTCTTCGGGCCGGCCCTCGAACCGGGCACTCGTTCGCACCTCGTCTCCTCTTCAGGGCCGCTTCAGGCGGCCCTTTTTGTTGCTCCCGCCCGGCCACCCGCATGCCCTCCCGGCCGTGGTACGCTTGCCGCGAGGAGATGTCTGCCCATGCGTCGTGTCATCGTTCCCGCCCTTGTCGCCGCCTGTCTCGTCAGCGTCGGAGCCGCGTGCCGCCAGGCACCCGCGGCAGACGCGACCCCGCCGGCCAGCACCGCTGAGCAGCAGGTCGCCACTGCCCGGGCGATTCACGATCGGGTCATCGCGCTCGATACGCACGCCGACATCAACCCGGCCAATTTCACGGCGGAGAAGAACTACACCCAGCGCCTCGAGAACCAGGTGAACCTGCCGAAGATGGTCGAAGGCGGCCTCGACGCCGCGTTCTTCATTGTCTACGTCGGGCAGGGACCGCTGACCCCCGAGGGATACGACAAGGCCTACGCGCAGGCGATCGAGAAGTTCGACGCCATCCATCGCCTGACCACGGAGATCGCGCCGGATCAGATCGAACTGGCGCTCACGGCGGCCGACGTTCGCCGCATCGCGGCCTCGGGCAGGAAGGTCGCGCTCATCGGTGTCGAGAACGCGTATCCGCTGGGCACGGACCTCTCGCGGGTCAAGGAGTTCCACGACCGCGGCGGGCGCTACATGTCGCTGGCGCACAACGGCCACAGCCAGTTCGCGGACTCCAACACGGGAGAGCGCGACGGCAAGTGGCTTCACAACGGCCTCAGCGACGCCGGGCGGCAGGTGATTGCCGAGATGAACAAGTGGGGCATCATGGTCGATGTCTCCCACCCCTCGAAGGAGGCAAACCTCCAGGCGATTCAGCTGTCGAAGGCGCCGGTCATCGCGTCACATTCCTCGGCGCGCGCCGTCGCGGATCACAGCCGCAACCTGGACGACGAGCAGCTGGAGGCGATCCGCGCGAACGGCGGCGTCGTGCAGACCGTTGCATTCGACGGCTACGTCAAGATCAAGCCGCCCGACTCGCCGGAGCGTGCCGCGGCCATCGCGAAGCTCCGCGCCGACCTCGGCGTGCAGGGCGGTCCCGGCTCGCTGTCGGAGGCCGCGCGCGAGGAGTTCCGCAAGCGGATGGGCGAGATCAACGCGGCGTATCCCCCGCCGCCGATGGCCACCGTCTCGGACTTCGTCGATCACATCGACTACCTGGTCAAGAAGATGGGCATCGACCACGTCGGCATCTCGTCGGACTTCGACGGCGGCGGCGGTGTGGACGGGTGGAACGGCGCGGACGAGACCTTCAACGTCACCCTGGAGCTCGTGCGGCGCGGCTACACCGAGGAGCAGATCGCAAAGCTCTGGAGCGGCAATCTCCTGCGGGTGATGGACGAGGTCCAGAAGGTGGCGCAGGCCGTCCAGGCCGGCACGGACTGATGGGCAACCGGCAGGCGCTCGGGCTCGCCGTTCTGCGCGTGGCGCTCGGCGTGTTCTTCCTGTTCCAGGGGATCGGGAAGATCGGCTGGTTTGCCAGCAGCGACGTGCTGCAGAAGACGCTCACGGGCTGGATGGAAACGGCGGGCCCGATCAGCCGTGCCTACATCGCATCCGTCTGCCTGCCGGGCGTCGAGATCTTCTCGCGCCTGGTTCCGGCCGCCGAGCTCGCGACGGGTGTGGCGCTGATCCTCGGCATCTACACGCGGTCGGCGGCGCTGCTGGCGCTGGCCATGGTGCTCAACTTCCACGTGGCGATGGGATTGATCTTCACGCCGGCGTATCTGACCAACGGCTACGGCCCGCCGGTTGTCGGCGGGCTGCTGGCCCTTGCGATTGGCGGCGCATCCCTCCCATTCAGCCTGAAGAAATAGATGCCGCGCCTTGCTGCCGTCATGGTTCTTGCCGCGCTCGCCATCGCGCCGGCGAGCGCCTCTCAGTCCACCGCGCCCACCACCCCCACCGCGTTCCGCGCGCGTCTCGCCGTCGTCCCGATCGACCTGGCGATGCAGCAGACCGTGGCCGGGAGCGGCTCGGTCACCGCATCGCTCGACGGGCGCCGGCTGACGATCGACGGCACCTTCGAGGGCCTCGTGACGCCGGCGACTGTCGCGCGAGTGCACCGTGGGCCCAATCGTGGCCTGCGCGGGCCGGCCATTGCCGACCTCACGATCGAGACGGCCACGAGCGGCACGATTCGCGGCGTCGTGACGCTGACGGCGGAGCAGGTCGAGGACCTCGGCAAGGGCTGGCTCTACATCCAGCTGCACAGCGAGAAGGCGCCTGACGGGAACCTCTGGGGGTGGCTTCTTCCGGAAGTGAGAAGTGAGAAGTCAGGAAGTGAGAAGTGAGAAGGAGATAGTGACGAGCATTCCATGCGGATCCCGCTGACGATTTCAATGGTGGCCCTCACGGCCGGTCTGGGACTGGCCGGCTCGCAGGCGCCGGGCTCGCAGCCCGCACCCGCGGTCTTCACCGCCGCCGAGGCTGAGGCGGGCCGTGCCATCTATCAGTCGCGCTGCGCCGGCTGCCATCTGCCCGACCTGGCCGGGAGAAACGAGGCCGGGCCCCTTGTTGGCGTCAACTTCCTCAATGCGTGGGCGGCGCGCACGACGGACGACCTGCGCGACTATATCCGTGCGACGATGCCGCCCGGTGCCGGCAGAACGCTCGGCGACGAGGCGTACCTGTCGGTGACGGCCTTCATCCTGCAAGCTAATGGCGCAGTGGCAGGCGAGCAGCCGCTCGCAGCCAACCTCACCGTACCCATTGGCGATGCGCGCGCGGATGCGGCGGCAGCACAGGCACTTGCCCAACAGGTGCCGGCAGACCCCGGCGCCGCTCGCCCCCAGGCCCCTCCGCCGCCGCGCGGCCTGACGGTCGCCGGGGAGGTGAAGAACTTCGTGCCGGTCACCGACGAGATGCTCCGCAACCCGCCGCCAGGCGACTGGCTGATGGCGCGTCGCAACTACCAGGCCTGGAGCCACAGCCCGCTCTCGGCCATCACCAGGGACAACGTCAAGCACCTGCGCCTGGCCTGGTCGTGGGCGATGAACGAGGGCGGATCGAATCAACCGATGCCGCTCGTGCACGACGGCATCATGTATCTCACCAACACCCTGAACATGGTGCAGGCGCTCGATGCGGCCACGGGCGATCTCATCTGGGAGAATCACGTGGGCCCGTCCATCGCCATCGGGTTCGGGGCGATGCGGAACCTGGCGATCTACCAGGACAAGATCTTCCTCGCCACGACCGACGCGCGGCTCGTCGCACTCGATGCGCGCACCGGCGCGAAGGTGTGGGATACCGTCATCGCCGATCGCGCCAGGGGCTTCTCGAACACCTCGGGACCGATCGTCATCAAGGGGAGAGTCGTGCAGGGCCTGCAGGGCTGCGACCGATATCGCGAGGAGCGCTGCATGATCAGCGCCTACGATGCGGAGACCGGCAGGCTCGTCTGGAAGTTCCACACCGTCGCGCGCACGGGCGAACCGGGCGGCGACACGTGGGGCGCTTTGCCCGACCTGATGCGTGCCGGGGGCGAGACGTGGATCGTCGGCAGCTACGACCCGGATCTCGATCTCACCTATTGGGGAACCGCCCAGGCCAAGCCGTGGATGCCTGCCAGCCGCGGTACGGGCGTCGATGACAAGGCGCTCTTCACGGCGTCGACGGTCGCCCTTCGAGGAGCGGACGGCACACTCGCATGGCACTTCCAGCACATTCCGGCCGAGTCACTCGATCACGACGAGGTGTTCGAACGCGTGCTGGTGGACGTCGATCGGCAACAGGTGCTCTTCACGATTGGAAAGACAGGCATCCTCTGGAAGCTCGAGCGCAAGACCGGGCGCTTCATGGCGCACCGCGAAACCATCTTCCAGAACGTCTTCACGCGGGTGGACCCGGAGACGGGTGTGCCCGAGTATCGGGCCGATATCAGGCAGCACCAGATCGATCAGTGGATCACCGCGTGCCCCAGCACCGAAGGCGGCCACAACTGGCAGGCGATGAGCTATCACCCCGGGGAGCAGCTGCTCGTCATCCCGCTGTCGCAGTCGTGCATGGAGATTGCCGCGCGCAAGGTCGAGCTGACGCCGGGATCGGGCGGCACGGCGGCGGGCCGCCGTTTCTTCGAGATGCCTGGATCCGACGGGAACATCGGCAAGCTCGCGGCCTACGACGTGCGCTCGCTCGAGCAGGTGTGGACGCGCGACCAGCGCGCACCGTATCTGACCGCGGCCCTGACGACGGGCGGCGGGCTGGTGTTCATCGGAGACCTGATGCGCTACTTCCGCGCGCTCGACGTCCGGACGGGCGACGTGCTGTGGGAGACGCGCCTCGGCACGGCCGTGCAGGGCTACCCTGTCTCGTTCACCGCCAACGGACGACAGTTCGTGGCCGTCACGACGGGCGTCGGTGGCGGCAGCCCGCGGATCGTTCCTCAGACCATTGCGCCGGAGATTCAGCCGCCCGCGAACGGACACACGCTCTACGTGTTCGAGCTGCCGCGTTAGGACCCGCGCTTTGCGCGGGTGGGACCACACGCGGCAGGACCCGCGGCTTCGCCTCGGGGGTGGGACCCGCGCTTCGCGCGGGTGGGAGCTATCTGGCTCCGGCTCGGCTTACCGATTCCGCGGGGGACGTGGAAGACGCCGTAGCACACGTCCGCAAGAACGCCGACGCGCTGGGCGTGGATCGGGAGCGGCTAGCACTCTGGGGGTTTTCGGGTGGAGGGCCGCTGCTGGCGGCGTCGCTTCGCGAGCGTTCGACCTGGCTGCGCGCCGTGGTGGCCTACTACGCAGTCCTCGATCTGCAGCAGTCACCACCCACCGGGGACCTCGGGATCAACACTCGTATTCAGCGTGCCGGGGATGGATGCGGTGAGTGGTCCAGCTGATGTCGCCGGTGTTCGCGCAATCGCCACGTGCGCACCCACTCGCGCCCCACCCGAAGGGTCCCACCGT
>CAZJBN010000132.1:1378-4856 GCA_964543955.1 uncultured Bifidobacteriaceae bacterium | reverse complement strand
ACGAGCGGTCCTCCCTGCGCGAAGCGCAGGTCCTATTTGCCCAGCTTGTACGCGATCAGCTCGCCCGCCATTCCCGGTCCGCTGACCGAGACGGTGATGTACTGCGCGCCGTCGTGCAGGTAGGTCATCGGCGATCCGGTCTGCGGCGCGGGCATGTAGACCGCTCCCACATCCGCACCGGTCGCCTTGTCGTACGCCCGCAGCATCGCGCCGCGGCCCTCCTTCGTCGTAACGAAGCCTCCTTCGCCGGCGATGACCAGTGTCTTCGTCGTGAGGACGCCAATGCGGCCCTGGCGGCCCGTACGGGGAATATTCAGCCCCTCGAGCGCGGGATGGTTCCTGATGTTGTCGGCCGTGTCGCCGTGCGCGATCTGCCAGGCCAGCGTGCCCTTGTTGAGGTCGAGGGCGGTAATGCGCCCGTATGGCGGCTTGACGAGTGGAAGGCCCTGCACGTTGAGGCTGGGCGGACGCGACTGTCCATCCCGGTCGCTCGGATCCGCTGCGAACCCGCGGACGAACAGCATGTCCGACTTCACGCCGTCGCCAGGCATCAGGCCGAGCGCCACGACGTTGGTGTTCGAGAAGATGTAGAACATGTTGGTCTCGGGATCGAGCGACCCGCCCTGCCAGTTGGCCCCACCGGTTGTGCTCGGCAGCATCAGCGTCGCGAAGGGTCCCTCCCACTTGCTCACGACGGGCGGCGTGAAGAGGGGCCCCAGCTTGTAGCGCGCCACCATCTTCTCCGCTTCCGCGCGCAGTTCCGGCGTGAAGTCGATGAGGTCGTCGATCGACACGCCCTGGCGCTCGAAGGCCGGCGGCCTGCTGACGAACGGCTGCGTGGGTGAGTACCATTCGCCGGGCACGTCGCCCTTCTCGACCGGGCGCTCCTCGATGGGCCACACCGGTTCGCCCGTCACCCGATCGAACACGTACACCCAGCCTTGTTTGGTGGCCTGGGCGACGGCCTTGACCGGCCTGCCGTCGACGACGAGGTCCGCCAGGATCGGCGCGCAGGGGATGTCGTGGTCCCAGATGCCGTGGTGCGTCAGCTGGTAGTGCCACCGGCGCTTGCCTGTTTCGAGATCGACGGCGACGAGGCTCTCGCTGAAGAGACTGTTCCCAGGGCGGTGCCCGCCGTAGTAATCCCCGGTCGGGAGCTCCACCGGCATGTAGACGAGCCCCAGTTCCTCGTCGACGGACATCTGCGCCCACACGCCCGTGTTGCCGCTGTAGGTCCAGGCGTCCTTCTCCCATGTCTCGTTGCCGAACTCGCCCTTCCCGGGGATGGTCTTGAAGATCCAGAGCCGCTTGCCGGTCCGGACGTCGTAGCCGCGGATGTAGCCTTTCTCGTTGCTGCGGCTCTTCGGCGCGCTGCCTTCCGCGTGCGCCGCTCCGATGATGATGGTGTTCCTCGCGACGACGGGCGCGGCATGGAGGCCGACCTGGCCCGTGACCGGATCCATCTCCTGGTCCATGTCCTTCTTCAGATCGACGATGCCGTCGGCGCCGAAGGAGGGAATACGGTGTCCGGTCTTCGCGTCGAGCGCAATCAGCTGGTAGCCGGGAGTGACGTAGAGAATGCGTTCGTCGCTGCCGTCGCTCCAGTACGAGAGGCCGCGGCCCGACAGCCGTCGTGGTGCGCCTGCGCCGCGCGGGCCCTCATCGATACTGTGCATCCACTGGAGCTCGCCCGTCCCGGCGTCGACGGCAACCGCGGCGCGTCGGGTCCCGGCCGTGAAGTACAGCCTGCCATTCACCATCAGCGGCGTGACCTGGAACTGGTACTCGGGCGTCGGGCCGAGGTTCTCGGTCTTGAAGCGCCACACGATCTCGAGCTTGTCGAAATTGGAGGCATCGATCTGGTCGAGCGGCGAATAGCGCGTGCTCCTCAGGTCGCCTCCGTAGGTCGGCCATTCGCCGGCCTTCGTCCCGCTGCTCTGTCCGCTGAGCGGCAGCGCCGAGAGACCAACCAGAAACAGCGTCGCTCCGACGCGAGCCGTCCACGCAGTCACGCTCCGCCTCATGTCCGAATCCTTCCTTTGTCCCGGAGCCCGGTTCCCGGGTCCCGGGTCAATCATATTCGGCATCGGATCACGGCCGTTCGGTCGGCCTGGCTGCTGAATAGTGTCATGCGTCCCGGAGGTAGAAAAAGCCGCCGCACCGGCTACACTCCATCCGTGCCGTGCCGCCCCACCGGAACCCTCGTCCTCGCTGTCGTCGTCCTGGCAGTTCTGGTTTTCGCCCTCTCGGCCGTGATCGGTCCAGCCAGCCAGCTCGGCGCCCTGACCGGCGGGCTGGAGCCGCCGGAGGAGCGGGTCGGGGGCTCGACGAGTGAGATTGGGGTCTTTCTCGAAGCCCTGGGCGAGCCGGGCAGGGCCGTGTACACGCGCGCCCTCTGGTGGGACATGCTGAACGCGGTCCTGGTCCCGGCCGCGCTTGGATTGACCATCCTCTGGCTGGTGCAGCGGCTGCCCTCCGTCTGGCGGTTCCTGCGGTGGCTGGCGCTCATCCCGGTCGCCGTGGCCGTGGCGGACCTCGCGGAGAACGTCCTGCTGCTCGCGGCCGTGGCGTCGTTCCCGGAGGCCGCGCCCGCGTGGGCCCCAGGCGTGACGACCGTCAAGCTGACGATGGGGCTGGCGGCAATCCCGATCGTGGCCGTGCTGGCCGTGATGTCGCTGCTCCTGCGCGGCGGCCGCTGAGCGCTACCTGGACGGCTTCAACTTGCCCTGGTGGCAGGACATGCACGAGATTTCCGGGTTCTCGACGCCGGCGAAATGCTTGTTGATGCCGCCGACCATGCCGCGCATGCGGCGGCCGACCGCCTTCTGTGGCTTGTCGTCGGAGCCCCAGTTCTGCGGATCGTGACAGTGCGAGCACGGCGCGCCGAGTGAGGCGGTGAAGACGCCCATCTGGAGCGCGAGCGAGTTGTCGCCGGCAAACGCTGCCTCGTACGGTCTGGCGGCCGCCTCCCATTGGTCGCGCGTCACCTGCGGCGGGGTAATCCTGCCCTGGTGGCAGGTGTTGCACGTGACGCCGCCCATCGTCGCGAGTGGTCCCTCGTTGAGCGCGGTGACCATCTTCGACATGCGAAACGCCAGGTCGAACGTGGGCATGTAGGGGAGCGACCATTGATCGTCCACGTGGCAATGGGAGCACTCGACGCCGAGCGCCCTGGCCCATTCCTGCATCCGGGCCTGCACGTCCTCCTGCGCGCGGGCATGCGGCGCGGTGATGAGCGCACCAAGTGTGACGAGCAGGACAGGAACGGCACGGCGCATGGCCCAACAGCGTATCGCACTTCGCGGGCGGGTCCGGCCGATGGGCTTTCGGTGTCTCCGCATGGTGTAAGGTGTCGAGTCGAAGGAGGCAGACAATGGCACCGCTCGCTGTGCTGATCGCGGCCACGCTCCTCGCGCGCGTGGCCGGGCGGCTGGGCCTGGGCGCCACGGCGGACTGGAAGGGTGCAGTTCGCGCAGGC
>CAZJBN010000132.1:0-1278 GCA_964543955.1 uncultured Bifidobacteriaceae bacterium | reverse complement strand
TTCATCGCGCTCATCTGGTGGTCGAGCCTCGCGCGGCCGCGTGCCGGCACGTCATGAGCGCCGGAGATCGATCATGACGAACGTGGACGCCCACGCCATTGCCGCCATCGAACAGGACATCGCACGAGCGTGGGTCGCGGGCGATCGCGCCGCCATCGACGCCATCCTTGCGAGCGACTGGTCGGTGACCGACGCCGGCGGCAACGTGCTCACCAGGCAGCAGGTCATGTCAGGGGCGTTCGAGTCGGGGGACCGGCAGATCGATGCGATGACGATCGACGACGTGACGATACGCGTGCTGGGAGAGGCTGCCGTGGCCACGGGCCGGACACGCGCGTCGGGCACGCATCGCGGAACGCACGCGTCGGTGGTCCTGCGCTTCACGGACGTCTTCGTCCGGCGCGACGGCCGCTGGCAGATCGTCGCCTCGCACGCCAGCCTGGTCCCGGACGGCCCCTGACCGGAACGCTCTTCACCGTCGCACGCGGCTGCTGCCGCGCGTCGGCCACGTAAGATGAGGGGTGATGTCCGCGTCACCGGTCAGCAGCACTCGAACCACACCTCCGGTCGTCCTCGTCACCGGTGCGAGCCGGGGCATCGGCGCCGCCACCGCGCGTCTCGCGGCGGCCCGCGGCTGGGCGGTGGCAGTCAACTACCGGGACAGTGCCCGCGCGGCGGCTTCCATCGTGGAGGACGTGACAGGCAACGGAGGACGCGCTGTCGCGATCCATGCGGATGTATC
The DNA here is from genome assembly GCA_964543955.1 of uncultured Bifidobacteriaceae bacterium. Taxonomy (GTDB): domain Bacteria; phylum Acidobacteriota; class Vicinamibacteria; order Vicinamibacterales; family UBA2999; genus VFZN01. Next base: position 536 of record CAZJBN010000132.1, on the reverse strand, counting down.
GCGTGAGGCGGATGTCGTCCGGTTGTTCGACGAATCGGAGGAGCAGCTCGGGCGGTTGAGCGCGCTCGTCAACAACGCCGGCATCCTCGAGCCACAGGGCCGCGTGGAGGATGTCACGGCGGATCGCCTGCAGCGGATCTTCGCGACGAACGTGATTGGATCGTTCCTGTGCGCGCGAGAAGCCGTCCGGCGGATGTCCACACGCCACGGAGGCACGGGCGGCGCGATCGTCAACGTGTCGTCCATGGCGGCTCGACTGGGTGCGGCGGGCGAGTACGTCGACTACGCGGCAAGCAAGGGTGCGATCGATACCCTGACCATCGGCCTGGCGCAGGAGGTTGCGGGCGAGGGGATTCGCGTGAACGGCGTGCGGCCGGGCGTGATCTACACCGACATCCACGCCAGCGGAGGAGAGCCCGGACGCGTCGATCGCGTCAAGGCCTCGGTTCCGCTCGGGCGGGGCGGCACGCCCGAGGAAGTCGCGCGGGCGATCCTCTGGCTCCTGTCGGACGAGGCGTCCTATTCGACCGGGACGT
>CAZJBN010000131.1:0-12195 GCA_964543955.1 uncultured Bifidobacteriaceae bacterium | reverse complement strand
GTCCGGCCACCCGGCCTTGGGCATCATGGGCCTCGCTCCGATGGCGGTCGCCCCCGCTCATCAGCGAAGAGGCATTGGATCAGCGCTCGTTCGCGCCGGGCTCGACGAATGCCGGCAACGCGGCATCGATGCCGTCGTGGTCCTGGGGCACGCGCGCTTCTATCCGCGCTTCGGATTCGCGCCCGCTGTCGCCCGCGGCATACGCTCGGAGTACGACGTGCCCGACGATACGTTCATGGTCCTCGAGCTCCACAAAGGGAGTCTGGATGGCAAGTCCGGCACGGCGAGCTATCACGAGGTATTCGGCAGCCTGTGACAATTCGCTGGCAGTGAGTGCAAGAGGGTGAGCATGTCCAGAGCCGCGCAGTCCTGTTGTCGTCTCCTGCTTGTGTCGGCAGCCTCGGTCGGATATGCGTGTGGCAGTGAAAGCATTCACCTCCCTCCGGTGGCGTGGTCGGAGCCCCTCAACGTACCCCGACAACTCGAGCCGGCGGGACCGCCAATCCTCGACGTGTCCAACGACAGGATCAGGACCATCTTCTGGTTGCTCGGGCTCATCGATGAGTACAACGGGCGCCAGGTTGCCAGCAGTACCGATGACAGGGTGGAGGGCTTCTACTGCGACGAGACCGAGCTGGCCCGCCTCTTCCGTCGCGTCCTCTCGCGTCTCGCTCGAGAGCAGGGTTTCCGCGACGATGTGAGCGAGCGCGTCCATCAGGAGTGCTTGACGGAGTTTCAGTCCCTGGAGATGCGGGTAGCGCTGGACAGTTTCTATGTCGATCGACGAACGACAGGTATGTTCGCGAACGAGAACGAGATCATTGCCCTCAGAGCCACATACGACATGTTCGATGGAATGGGCAGAGATGCAAAGCTGGCCTATCTGTCCGGCGCGTATCAGCGCTACGGAAGCGGGAGCGCCTTCGTCTTTGCCAACGCCGAGCACAAGGCGGACCTCATCGCCCGCCTGCTGACCGACGTGGGTGCCACCGACGTACGACGGGCAACCGCACGCGACTCGATTCCCAACGGAAACTGGGTGCACTTCCGCGCGTCATCGGAACTGATGGCCGAGCTCGAAGGCGATCAACCTTGGTAAGCCGGCGGAAGCCCGACGCTCGCTCCAGCGACTCGGCTATCGTGATTCCAGTTGTCTGCGGTGCGGCTGCTGCCAGACTGGCGCGCCCGATAGTCCCGGGACGTGACGCTTCATGCCGGGATTGCAACCGGGAGCGCGTCGTGCGTATCCTTCGTCATCGCGAGGGACGAGTCGACGCCCCGACGGTCTCGCCTCTGCGATGATCGCACTGCGGCATTTCCGAGCCAGGAGCTGTCGATGCCGGATGTATGGGCGAGCGTTCAAGACCAGGACGCTGCGACGCAGGAGCGCCTTGCGGATGTCCTGGAAACGCGCGGCGCCAATCCCCAGCAGCAGGCAATGCGGCGGACGTTCCTTGCGGAGGTGCCCTTCCCGCAAGATGCGCAGGTCCTGGACGTCGGCTGTGGGACTGGCGTCTCGACGCGAATGCTCGCCCGCTGGCCCGGCGTGGCCTCAGTCAGGGGAATCGATCCGGCGCCAGCACTGCTCGCGCGGGCACGTGTGCTCGCCGTGGATCTGCCCGTTGTCACCTTTCACGAAGGGGGCGGCCGTTCGCTGTCGTTCGATGACTCGTCGTTCGATGTCGTCAGCCTGGACTCGACCTTGAGTCATGTCCCACAACCCGAACGGGCGATCGGGGAAGCGTTTCGCGTCCTGCGCTCTCGCGGGCACCTGGCCGTTTTCGACGGCGACTACGCCACGGTCACGGTGGCTCTTGGCGACCACGATCCGCTGCAGGCCTGCGTCGATGCGATGATCGCCAGATCGGTAACCGATCGGTGGATCGTCCGGCGCCTGACCGGTATCGTGGCGGCCTGCGGCTTCGAGGTCGTGTCGTTCAGAAGCTTTGGTTTCGCGGAGTCCGGCCACGGCGACTACATGCTGACCATCGTGGATCGTGGCGCCGACATCCTGTACGGCCGCGGTCATATCGAGCAGGCTGCCGCAGCGGCACTCGAGGACGAGGCGCGCAGCCGGGTGGAGGCCGGACGGTTCTTCGGGCACATCGCGTATGCTGGCTTCGTCGCGCGGAAGCCATGAGCGGGGGCGACACGAGAAGCGCAGACAGGAGGTGCCCGGATGGATCAGACAGCCCTGTCGTTCATCGCCCTGATGGTTGCCGGCTTCATCGTGACGGTCATCGTGGCGCGGACGGCGTCCGTAGAACGCAACGCGCGCAGGCTGTCCCGCCTGGAGTCGAAGGTGGACGCGCTCCTGCAGCACCACGGCGTTGTCTTCGATCCGTACTCGACCGTTCCGCCGCCGGTTGTCGATGCGCTGCGGCAGGGCGACACGATTCAAGCCATCAAAGCGTATCGCCGGGCGACGGGTGCAGGCCTGAAGGAGGCCAGGGATTACGTGGAGGAGGCTCGACGTCGAGCCAGCCCTCGCGTGTCGTCCGCACCATCACCATGAGGCGGGACCTGGCGAACGCGCATCACGACTGAAGGGAGACGTCGATCCCATGGTATCCACGACGACCGCCTGCATGGTCTCGGCCGGGCTGTTGACGCTGGCGCTGTGGCCCGCGCCGTTGCAGAGCTCGCCGCAAGACGGTCCTGGCGCGTCTCGACCCGCGGCGGCAGATCAACGGCCGCGGTTCGATCGCTCCGTCAGACTCGAGGAGACGGGCGCCACGTCGGCGAACGTCAGCCTCGGCGACGTCAACGGCGATGGCCATCTCGACGCCGTGCTGGTCAAGGGCCGGCACTGGCCGCTGCCCGAGCGCGTGCTGATCGGCGATGGCAAAGGCGGGTTTGCACCGGCGCGGGACCTGGGCCCGGCGTCGGATCGCTCCTATTCCGGCGTGCTCGTCGATCTCGATGGCGACGGCGATCTGGACCTCGTCGTCAGCAACGACCTGCCCGACCCGAAGCTCGTCTACCTGAACGACGGGACCGGCCACTTCCGCGTCGGCTCCACGTTCGGCCGCAGCGAATGGTCCACGCGCAACGTCAGCGTTGCCGATCTGAACGGCGACAGGCTCCCGGACATCGTCGTGGCCAATCGTGGTCCCGAAAGACTGTCAGGCAATTACATCTGCCTCAATCGGGGCGGCGGGCGCTTCGACGACGACTGCGTGGCGTTTTCGAAGGAGTCGGCGACCACCATCACGCCTGCGGACATGAACGGAGACGGCCGTATCGATCTCGTCGTGCCACACCGCGACGGAGGCCAGAGCCACGTCTACATCCGCGAACGCGGAGCCGAGTTGCGATTCCGCCAGGTCGCCTTCGGTCCAGCCACCGCAGCCATTCGTGTCGCGGCCACCGCGGATTTCGATGGCGATCGCCACGCCGACATCGTGGCGATCGACGAGCGACAGGGCGCGACCGTTTACTACGGTCGGTCGCCGGAGGGTTACGCTACCGGCCAGCACGTCGCCGGCGGTTCGCCCACACCGTATGCCCTCGCTGTTGCTGACCTCGACCTCGATGGGAGAACCGACATCGTCGTTGGTCATGTCGAGGCCCCGTCGCGCGTGTACTTCAACGACGGCTCACTCCGCGAATGGAGCCCGACTGCCTTCGGCGACAGCGAAGGTACCGCCTACGGGTTCAGCATCGCGGACGTCGACGAGGATGGCTGGCCCGACATTGCTCTCGCGCGGTCGGACGCGCCGAACATGCTCTATCTCGCTTCCGCCCCTCGCCGGTCGACGCCACAGGAGTAGGAGGCCCGGTCCGCGGGACGAACCTCATGGCCCTCGTCGTCTTTCTGAGAGGCGTCAACGTCGGCGGGCACCGGACCTTCCGGCCGACGACGCTTGCCAGACAACTGAGGCACCTCGACGCCGTCAACATTGGCGCCGCAGGGACGTTCGTGATCCGGCGCCCCGTCACCCGGGCGAAGCTCCGCGCCGAGCTGGCACGCCGGCTTCCTTCGATGCAGAGATCTTCGTGTGCGAGGGTCGCGAGATCGTCCGGCTGACGGCTCGCGATCCTTTCGCCGGCCAACCCGTTCGACCCGACATCGTTCGCTTCGTCACCATCCTGTCCAGACGTCCGCGCTCGACGCCTGGGCCCATGCGCGTCCCTGCCAGCGGCCAGTGGTTGCTGAAGACCGTCGCGATCGAGAATCGATTCGTGCTTGGACTCTACCGGCGACACATGAAGGTCATCGGTTACCTCGGAGCGTTCGACCGGCTGTTTGGCGTGCCGGTGACCACCCGCAACTGGAATACCATCGCGGTGGTTGTGAGAGTGCTGAAGGCTGCGGAGTAAACTGGGCCGGTGGACGACCAGCACGCGCGGCTGATCCAGCGGTTTCACGCGGCCCTCGATCTCTGGGCGACCGGCGTCGCACTCCGCCGGCGGGGGATTCGGCGCGACAATCCCCAGGCGACGGAGCGCGAGATCGATCTGGCGCTCGGGCGTTGGCTGCGCGAGCGGCCCGGCGCCGCCGCGGGCGATGGTCCGCCTCCCGGCACTCGGTGACGGAGACGAGCGGCTACGTACCAATCGGGGCAAGGCCCTTCGAGCGGAGCTCGACGTGTGGCTCGCGCGGCATCCGCCGCCCGCCTGATCGCGTGCGAGGCGAGTCATGACGTTCGCCAGACACCTTCGCGAGCGGGTACGGAGCGGCAGAATCCGATGCAGCGTCCGCATCTGGACGCGTCCGCAGGTCAGGGCCGGCGGTCGCTACCGCATGGACGACGGCCACATCGTCGTGGATTCGATCGAGCCCATTGGTCTCGATGATGTGACCTTCGATCTGGCCCGGGAATCGGGGTTCGCGAGCGTGGACGACCTCTTGCGACTCGCCAGGCACGGCAAGGGCGAGAACGTGTATCTCATTCGGTTCCACTACCTGCCGCCGGGCGCGTGGGAGAGGTCCAGGTGATGCCCGTACAAGGTGTGCGGATACGTCGAGGTGCAGCACGGGGTGAGACAGCTGTCGGGTCACGCGATCGCGTCTGTGCGGATGCGAAAGACGATCGCGACTCGCGACAGCATGAGTGAACAATAGAGCATCATGAGCTGCTGAGGCTTACCGATCATGAGGCACATCGTTCTCCTCTCCATGCTGTTGGTCGCTCACGGTCACATCGTGGTGGCCCAGCCAGCACTCGAGATCGCGCTCGAGCACGGCAGTCCGGCCGAAGCCGAGACGAAGGTGCAGCTGCAGCGGCTCCTGCGGGAGTACGACCTGTCCCCGTGGATCTTCACGAGGTCGATCCGCATCAACGAACGGTCCATTCCGCACAGTCATCCGGTGCTGACCCTGCATGCGCGACACAGGAAAGACGATGAGCTGCTGCTCTCGACGTTCGTTCACGAACAGCTGCACTGGTTTCTGTCGGAACGATACGAGACGACGCAGAAAGCCATCGAGGAGCTGCGGCTGATGTTCCCGACCGTGCCGGCAGCCGACGCCGGCGGAGCCAGCGACGAGCAGTCGACCTATCTTCACCTGCTCGTGTGCCAGCTGGAACGTCAAGCCATGCTTCATTTGCTGGGCGAGCTGAAGACCAGGCAGGTGATGGAGTTTTGGGCGGGCGACCACTACGGCTGGATCTACGAGACCGTCGCGAAGCGGCCGCGAGAGATCGGGGCCGTCCTGCGCAAGCACAAACTCGTGCCGCCTCCGGCTCCATGAGGCCCACCTCGTACCGCGGCAATCCGCGGTCAGCGCCTTCTTTCATGGAGAGCATTCATGCCCGTCGTCCTTCACAATCCGGCCACCGTGTTCCCGCCGTATCGTGCCGACAGCTCGCGATGAAGGCGATCAAGACGTTCCGCACGGCGGCTGCCTTCGAGGCGTGGCTGCGTGCGAACCACGCGCGCGAGACCGAGGTGTGGCTGAAGATTCACAGGAAGGGTTCCGGCCTCGAGTCGGTGACGCCGGCCGAGGCGCTGGACGTCGTCCTCTGCTGGGGATGGATCGACGGCATCCGCAAGAGCTTCGACGAGCGGTCCTTCCTGCAGCGTTACACGCCACGCACGAAGAGGAGCATCTGGAGCCAGATCAACCGCGACCACGTGGCACGACTGACGGCCGCCGGCAGGATGACGCCGCACGGCCAGAAGCAGGTCGACGCGGCAAAGGCCGACGGCCGCTGGGACGCCGCATACACACCCATGCGCGCGGCGACGGCGGAAACGATCCCGGACGATCTGCGGAGGGCGATCGAGGCCAACCCGGCCGCTCGCAGGATGTTCCGGACGCTCGGGCGCAAGAACCTGTTCGCGCTGGCCTTTCGGACCAACAACATGAAGACCCCGGCCGGGCGCGCGAGGAAGATCGCGGCGCTCGTGGCCAGCTTGGAGCGCGGTGAGACAATCGTCCCCGAGCGCCGCAAATGAATCCGCCGGGTGGGCCTGCACACGATCGCTACCGCGGCGCGCTCCTCGGTCTCGCGGCCGGCGACGCCGTCGGGACGGCGCTCGAGTTCAAGGCTCCGGGAAGCTTCGCGCCGATCACGGACTTGATCGGGGGCGGGCCGTTCGGCCTCGAGGCAGGGCAGTGGACCGACGACACGTCGATGGCCCTCTGCCTGGCCACCAGCCTCGTCGAATGCGCCGGCTTCGATCCGCGCGACCAGATGGACCGCTACTGCCGCTGGTTCGACGAGGGATATCTGAGCGCCACGGGGAGGTGCTTCGACATCGGCACGACGGTGCGGAGGGCGCTCAGTCGCTACCATGTCACGCGCGATCCGATGGCAGGCAGCACCAACCCGAGCCACGCGGGCAACGGATCGCTCATGCGGCTGGCCCCGGTCGTGCTCTACTACCATCCTGACATTGCCGCGGTGACGACGTACGCGGCCGAGAGCTCCAGGACTACGCACGGCGCGGCCGAAGCCGTGGACGCGTGCCGGATCCTGGCCACGATGATTGCGGCAGCCCTCGACGGCCTGCCCAGGCAGGCCGTCCTCGAGTCCGTGACCGACAGAGGTTTCTCGGAACGACTGTGCCGCATTGTCGACGGGGAGTATCGCGGCCGTCCGGCCGCCGCGATCCGCGGCACGGGCTACGTCGTGGATTGCCTCGAAGCCGCGCTCTGGGCGTTCGAGCGGACCGACACGTTCGAAGACGCCGTGCTGGCTGCGGCCAATCTCGGCGACGACGCCGACACCACGGCGGCCGTGTGCGGCCAGATTGCCGGCGCCTGGTATGGCGCGTCCGCGATCCCCCACCGGTGGCTCGATCGTCTTGCGATGCGCCGGGAGATCGAGGCGCTGGCCGATCGCCTGATGATGGGACCATCCAGCGATGCACCCCGCAGCGGCGAGGTCCGCTGAGACGGTCGAGGCACAGGAGAGGAGGCGAATCAAATGCTCACGAAAGCGCGAGTGGTAATGGTCGTCGGAATTCTGCTGGCCGGCATCGTCGCCGTAGGGACGCAGTCGCCGGCGCTCTTCGTCGTGCACTTCGAGACGGGGCCGAACTGGAACAAGGCCCTGAGCCCGGCGGAGCAGCCCGGGTTCAAGGAGCACTCCGCCAATCTCAACCGGCTCAGAAAAGAGGGCGCCATCGTCTTCGGCGCGAGGTATGACGAGTTCGGGATGATCTTCCTCGAGGCCGAATCGCTGGAGGCGGCGAAGGCGATCGTCGGCGCGGACCCCGGCGTCCGATCGGGGGCCTTCGTGTACCGCATCGCCCCGCTTCAGGTGTTCTACCCGTGGGAGCGCTGAAGGATTGCGCGTGTCGCCGGGACTGAAGTCCCAGCGCTCCGGACAACGGGCGCTCCGGCCCAGCTACTCATAGCGCAGCGCGCGCACAGGCTGCACCGCGGCGGCGCGGCGCGCGGGAAGCCACCCGGCGAGGAGCCCCACGATCGCGAGCGTGACGGCGGCAGCCGCCAGCGTCACGGGGTCGGTCGCCGACAGGCCGAACATCTGTGACGACACGAGCCGCGCAAGGAGCAGTGCCGCGGGCACGCCAACGGCAATGCCAATCGCCGTGAGCGTCGCGACCTCGCGCAGGACGAGCCAGACGACCGATCGGCGTTCCGCGCCCAGCGCGATACGGATGCCGATTTCCCTCGTCCGTCGCGCGACCGTGTAGGACATCAGGCCGTAGAGACCAATGGCGGCCAGCACCGTCGCCAGGATGCCGAACGCCGCCGACAGGATTGCCAGCATCCGTTCCGTGAACACCGCCTCCTCGATCGTCCGCTCCATCGTGCTGACGTTGTAGATGGGAAGGCTCGCGTCGCGCCGCTGCACGGCTGCGCGCAGCCGATCGACCAGTCCGTCGGCTCCGGCCGGCGTGGATCGCACGTAGACGGTCATGCCCGTCAGCTCACGGCTCTGCTGCAGCGGCGTGTAGACGAAGCGGGGCGTGGCGTTGTCCTCGCCGCCCGATCCCTCGCGCATCGTCCCGTGGAGCGAGTCCCGGACGACGCCGACGATCTCGATAGCGCCGGGATTCTCGAGCGCGCTGAAGCCGAAGCGGCGGCCGATCGGGTTCTCGCTGCCGAAGAAGTACGTCGCGAACGTCTCGTTGACGACGGCGACGAGCGGCGCGCCGTCGGCGTCGCGAGGCGTCAGCTCGCGCCCCAGCACGAGCCGCATGCCCATCGTCCGGAAGTAGTCCGGCGCCACCTCGTTGGTCCACGGGTTCATGTTCTCGTCGGGCTTCCGCTCGTAGCCCTGCACCTCGATCGTGCGGCTCGAGACGCTGTCGGTCAGCACCGGCTCGGCGGCCATCGACACGCCGACGACGCCCGGCACCTGCTGGAGATCCTCCTGCAGCGCGGCATAGAACGCCTTGATGCGGGGTTGGTCGTAACCGGCGAGCTCGGGGCTGATCGAGAAGGAGAGGAGCGAGGTCGAATCGAAGCCCGGATCGAGGTGCACGAGGTTGTAGAGGCTCCGCGCGAACAGTCCCGCTCCGGCGACGAGCAGCATCGAGAGGGCGACCTGCGCCACGACGAGGCCCTTGCGCAGCCGCGCATGGCCGACGCTGCCGCTCAGGTTGCCCGCTTCTTCGCGAAGCGTGCGATTCATGTCCGGGCGCGACGTCTGCAGCGCCGGCGCCAGACCGAAGACGACAGCTGTCAGGAGTGAGACGGCCAGCGTGAAGAGGCCCATCCGGAGGTCAGGCGTCGTGGACAGCACTCGTGCCGAGCCGTCCGACGGCAGCAGTCCGACGAGCAGCCCGCCGATCCAGATCGAGAGCAACAGGCCGACCGCGCCGCCTGCGAGGGCCAGAATCAGGCTCTCGGAGAGCGTCTGCCTGACGATGCGGCCGCGGCTGGCGCCGAGCGCGAGGCGAACGCCAATCTCCTTCTGGCGTCCTGCCGCGCGTGCCACGAGCAGGTTGGCGACATTGGCACAGGCAATCAGCAGGACCAGGCCCACCATACCCATGAGCACGGCGAGCGGCGTACTGAATCCCTGGCGCAGCCCCGACAGCCCTCGGCCTGCCGGCTCCATCACGAGGCTCTTGGCGCGGAAGCGTTCCTTGAAGAGCGCGCTCGCCTCGGCGAACTGCGGCACCGACTCCAGCTCGAACGCGTTGATCTGCTTGTAGGTGACGTCCGCGCCGGCGCGCGCCTGCTCGAGTGTGACGCCCGGCTTCAGCCTGGCGACGATGCTGATCCAGCGCGACTGGCGGTTGTCGAGATCGCTCCACGTCGGCGTCATCTGCGCCTTCATCATCAGCGGCACGAAGACATCCGGCGCGCGCAACGCGGCGACGCCCGCAAAGCCAGGCGGCGCGATGCCGACAATGGTCATCGGCGTGGTGTTGATGGTGAACCGCTGGCCGAGCACGGCCGGGTTGGCCGCGAAGCGGCGCATCCAGTATTCGTGGCCGAGCATCACGACCGGATGGCCCCCCGGAACGCGGTCGTCGTCCGGCGTGAACGCGCGTCCCACGGCCGGCCGCACGCCGAGGACCTCGAAGGTATTGCCCGAGATCATCTCGACCGACACGCGCTCGGCCTCCGCGCCCTCGACGCGCGAGGTGGCCGCGGTCGGTGCGCGTCCGACGACGCCGGCGAAGGCGTCGGTTCTGTCGCGCAGGTCGCGGTACATCGGGTAGGAGAAGGTGCGGTTGCCGTTTGTCCGGCCCCGGAACGTGCCCGGTCCGTCGAGCTGGACGAGCTCCTCGGGACGCTCGACCGGAAGCAGGCGGAGTAGGAGCTGATCCATCAGCGAGAAGATCGCCGTATTGGCGCCAATCCCGAGGCCGAGCGTCAGCACGACGACCAGGCAGAAGCCAGGGGCGTGGATGAGTGTGCGGATGGCGTAGCGGAAGTCGGTGAGCATCGGCGTCCAGCGTATCTGACGGATCCAGATGCGGGTAGGTTGGGAGACGCCGCTCCGTGCTGTTTTGCTGTGACGGGCGCTGGGGCGAAAAAGGGGTCAGGCGTCTTTTTCGTCCGCGCGCCGCTCCGGCGCCGCCGTTTGCGCGGGCGACGAAAAAGACGCCTGACCCCTTTTCGTCTTGACGGTGGAACGCGGAGCGTGTATTAAACGTAATGGTTAATTAACAAAACAGTTTACTACAGATGAGCACTGACCCTCTCAGCCTCACGTTTGGCGCCCTGGCGGACCCGACCCGCCGGGCCATCCTTGCCCGCCTTGCATCTGGCGAGTGCTCGGTGACCGAGCTGGCCGAGCCGTTCGAGATGAGCCTCCCGGCCGTCTCGAGGCACCTGCGCGTGCTGGAGCGCGCCGGCCTCATCGCGCGCCGGCGCGAGGCACAGTGGCGGCCCTGCCGCATCGAGGGTGCACCGCTCAGGCAGGTCGCCGAGTGGGCGGAACAGTACCGCGAAATCTGGGAACAGCGGCTCGATCGACTGGACGGATATCTTCAGGAACTGCAGGCAACAACCAAGGAGGCCCGACATGGCCGTCAGCGCAACCGCAAACCGTGACACCTTCCTCACGACCACCCCGGCAGACCGCGAAATCCGGATGACACGTCTGTTCGACGCGCCGCGCGAGCTCGTCTTCGCGGCCATGACCCAGCCCGAGCACGTCAAGCGGTGGTGGGGAATCCTCTCGCCGGAGTACAGCGTTCCGGTCTGCGAGATCGATCTGCGGCCGGGCGGCGCCTGGCGCTACGTTGGCCGCAGCCCCAAGGGCGACTATTCGTTCTACGGCGTGTACCGCGAGGTCGTCCCGCCAGAACGTCTCGTCTACACCGAGATATTCGAACCGTTCCCGGACGCCGAATCCGTGGTGACGCAAACCCTCACCGAAGAGAATGGCAAGACGCGCCTCACGCTCTCGTGCATCTACTCCTCGAAGGACGTACGCGACATGGTGATCGGCACGGGCATGGAGTCGGGCGCGGCCATCAGCTACGACCGCCTCGAGGATCTCGTCGCCGAGCTCCAGCACTCGTAAGCGTGCAGTCTCGTTGCCTCGCGACCGTTCGGCGCCGGATCGATCTCTGCGGGGACAGGTACCTGGCGCCGGCGGTACCCAGCGGGCGGGTTTCTCCTGAGGTAGTCTGGGCTTCGAGGAGGGCGCAATGGTCACACGCCGTGAAGTGGTGACAGCTGGTGCACTGGGAGTCCTGTCGACGGGGGCCGACGCCGGAGCGGCTGCCCGAACGGAGACGCAGAGCGCTGAGCAGGCCTCTGCGGAGGCCCTCAGCGCCATGCAGCGGGACCTCTCGCAGATTCGCTCCATTCTCGACGATGGCCTGCGCGGGCCGTCAGTGGCGTTCGGCGTCGCGGGCGCCGTGCGCAAGCAGTTCGAGATGTTCATCCGCGCGAACCAGAAGTTCCCCGACTACTGCGAAGTGGGCCTGCAGACCTCCACGGACCTCTACGACTGGCACGTACGGTACGCACAGCCCATCGAGATCAGCCGGGTGGACAATCGCACGGCACTGCGTTTCATGTTCACGTGGATGATCCTCGTACCGAACCAGGATCCGGTGTTCATCGGGATACCTTACGATCGGGGATAGCTCCACGCTCGAGGTGCCCAGGGTGCTCAAGGTGCCCGGGGTGCCCAAGGTGCTCAAGGTGCCCAGGGTGCCCAGGGTGCTCAGGTGCGCAGGTGCGCGTGTGCCGGATGCCGAGCGTGCTGTCGCGAACGTCTATCGATGAGAGTCGTTGATGGAATTGCCGCCTGAACTTCAGTCCTTGATGGGGCAGATCGACGCCGCCGAGCAGGAGGCGCG
>CAZJBN010000130.1:0-12279 GCA_964543955.1 uncultured Bifidobacteriaceae bacterium | reverse complement strand
ACCTTCCGCCCGTGGAGGCTTCTGGCAACGGCGGTATTCGTCGTGGCATTCGGGTTGGTCCTCTCAATCGCCATCGACACCAAACAGGGCGCCGCCGTTGGCGTGCTGGGTCTCTTGGCCTATCTGTTGGTTGAAGTGCTCATCGCCTTCAACCCTGTGGTGTGGTGGCGCGAGCAGCGTAATCGGTAACGTCCGCTTCTGAGCCCAGGGTCGGGAGAACACCCGTTGGCTGCCTGCCGGCTGAGAAGCCCCGCGCAAACCAGGCACTAGCGGATCATCCGACGCTCGACGCTCACCAGACGACTGATACACATCGGAAGCACGGGCGCATGAACGGAGACACCCCAGACACGTGCGTGTTCTGCCGCATCGCGCGCGGTGAGCTCACGCCCGGCGTGCTCGCGTATCGCGACAGCGAGACCGCCGTGTTCCCCAGCCTCCACCAGCAGCCGCGCAACCGCGGTCACATGCTCGTCGTGCCCACGCGGCACGTCGCCCGGATCTACACCGTCGGCGAGGATCTCGCCGGCCCGTTGATGACGACTCTCGCGCGTGTGGCGGCGGCCGTGAAGATGGCGTGCGAGGCAGACGGTATCTCGATCCGCCAGGCCAACGATCCCCATGGCGGGCAGGACGTCTTCCATGTCCACTTCCACGTGATCCCGCGTTTCGCTGGAGACGCGTTCGATATCGGCGACGACCGATTTCCGTTCGGAGTCATCGAGATTCCGCTGGAGGAGCGTGTGGCACAGGCGCGCGAAGTGGCCGAGGCGCTGAGGCGGGCGGCCGTGAACCGTTCGTGAGAAGCGACCAGGGCGTTCGCGCGATGAGGCACGTGTCACTGGGGTGAAGGAGCCATGAACGCCAGCCGCGCCGCCGGCTACTCCGGCACGCCGCTGCCGAAGAAGCTCGGCATCAGGGAATCGTGCCGCATCCTGCTTCTTGGAGCGCCGGAGGACTACGCGCAACTCGTCGCGCCGCTGCCGCCGGGCGTGACGTTCACACGCCGTGCCGGGACGAATGTGGACATGGTGCACGTCTTCGTCACGCGGAAGGAGGTACTGGCGGCGCACCTGCACGCGCTCAGGAACACGCTCCGTCCGGACGCCTCGCTATGGGTGTCGTGGCCCAAGAAGTCCGCCGGGGTCCCAACGACGGTGACCGAGGAGGTCATCCGCGAGCTGGCCCTTCCACTCGGGTTTGTCGATGTCAAGGTCTGCGCCGTCACCGACGTCTGGTCCGGCCTGAAGCTCGTCGTGCGAAAATCACTTCGCTGAAAGCAGACGCAACATGGCCGACAGCCTTCACGACCTGCCCATCAAGGCTCGCTGTGACCGGGTCTTCCAGGCCGTCTGCACGCCCGACGGCCTCGATGCCTGGTGGACCGAACGGTCGGCCGGTGAGCCGCGCGAGGGCGCTCACTACGATCTCCGTTTCGGCCCGGAGTACGCGTGGCGTGCCGTGGTCCTGCGCTCGGTGCCCGACACCGAGTTCGAGCTGGAGATGATCGACGCCGACCAGGACTGGACGGGAACACGCGTCGGGTTCCGCCTCGAGGATCGAGGCGAGACGACCTGGCTCCGCTTTTCCCACACGGGATGGCCAACCGCCAACGAGCACTACCGGATCTCATGCCACTGCTGGGCGATGTACTTGAGGATTCTGCGTCGGCATCTCGAGCACGGCGAGTCGGTGCCGTACGAGAGTCGCCTCGACGCCTGATTGTGCGGGCGCCGGGGCCGCGACAAGAGATGCCGCGGCCCCGGTCGCTCGTCAGCGGCGGTGCCAGATCGGGCCGAGCTGTCCCCGAATCTCGCCACCCGGGAATTGCGCGGAGTGGACGTTCGCGTAGCCGACGCCGTTGAGGACCGCCTGTGCGAACTCGGCGAACTCTCCGGTTGCGATGCCCTGGCCGGATGGCCCGATGACCTGAGCCGGCGTGAGTTCGCCGGAGACCGAGCCGCCCGGTGCCTCGGGACAGAGCGGGGTGTCAGGCGGACCGGGATTGGTCGTGCTGCCGCACAGCCACACCATGATCCCGCCATTCACGCCGGGCTGTGCGAGGTGGATGTGCGCCTGCGTGATCGCGGCCTGGAATCCCCGGTACTCCAGTTCGTATCGCACGACCTCCCGCCGTCCGTCGACCGAGAGCCAGATCTGCCCGCGTGCCGGCGACGACAGCGCCGGCACCTCCTGCGTCGGCACGAGGTGCGCGCCAATCACGCGATGCCATCGACCGTCCGCCTGCAGTGCGCCAGCCAGCACGAACAGACCCCCCAGAACGAGCGCCGCTTGTCTGAGCATTCTCATGACGTTGCCTCCCCGACTGACGCGGTCGTCACCGGCGCAACGAGACGTCCGCCCGTCGACATGCCGGTCCCCTGGGACCGGCGCGCCATTATCGCGCGATTGCCGCCCGCGTTCACGAGATCGGCATCAATCGAACGCGGGGCCGTGCACCAGCTCATCGAGCAGCGTCGCCAGCGGGTGTCGGGGCGTGTCGGCATCGCTCGTCCCGTGACTATCGCATCGGGGATGGCCGCCAGGAGCCGCTACCGGCGCCGGCCGCGAACAACAAGGTAGCCAGCGGCGACATCGAAGCTCACCTGTTCGAAGACGTGGAGCGGCAGGAGCCCGTCGCCAAGCCGCCTCGCATCCTCCCTCGCTGCCCCGCCAGGGCGCTCCACAACGAGCGCCATCTGATCGCGCAGACGGACGTCGCCGACATCGAGCGCGTCCACCACGACACGGCGGGCCACCCGTCGTCCCGACAGCGTGCGCAGCCCAACGGCATCGACTGGCGTCATGGCCGGGCTTACCCGGTCGTCCGCCTCGAAGAAGACCAGGGAGTCCGCACCGCTGTCGGGCACCAGCCGCAGCGGCGGCGCGCCGCGGGCTTGCGGCAGTTCGACGAGGAGGCGCCCGTCTTCGGAAGAGAGCGGGAGGCGGACACCGGGATCAACGGTTCGGACGCCGCCGCGACCCCAGACGAGAAGCCGTCGTCCATAGTCAATCGTGAACACGGTGCCGCCGAGGACGTCCTGACCGACCAGGCCGTCCACATCGCCTCGCGCGCCCAGGTCGTCGTCCGAAAGGACCATCGCGAGGACGTCAAACGCCTCCGCGGCGCCGAGTCTCATGCGTCGGACGCGTGCGAGCGGGATCGCACGGGAGCCCGACGGCGTGACCATTCGGGTCCGGCCAGTGAACTCGAGGCCAAGCCTCTCCGCCAGTGTGCGTGTGATCGCAGACCGGCCGGATCCCGTATCAAGGAGAAAGCGGTAGGGACCCTGGCCGTTGAGGATGACGGGGACGATGACGTCGTGTTCGCCCCGGAGGCGAAAGCGAAGCGCGGAGTCGGCCCCGCCGGCAAGTGTCGTGGCGTGGACGAGAACGGCCACGACGAACAGCAGGATCCTCGGCATGAACGCCAGCGTGCGGCTGGCGCCAACCGCAAGTCCTGAGGGCGTGACGATGAACGGCTGTGGCTTTTCCCGGGGACGGGAGTTGTGACGACGGTTCTGATGTTCTGCTGATGATTCGGTTTGATGCTCGACCCGCCGGCGCCGGGCCGCTATTCTGGCAAACGATACGACCGTGCAGTACCGCTGGGACGACTTCCTGATCGACCTCGATGCCTACACGCTCAATCGCGCGGGCAGGCCCGTTGCGCTGGAGCCGAAGGCCTTCGACTTGCTGGTTCTGCTCATCCAGCGCCCGGGGCACCTGTTCACCAAGCAGGAGCTCTTCGACGCCGTCTGGCCGGGCGTGGCCGTGACCGATCACGCGCTGACGCGCGTGATCGCGCAGCTTCGGCGGGCGCTCGGCGACGAGGCGCGTGATGCGCGGTACATCGAGACAGTCCCCACGCGCGGATACCGGTGGATCCCGCGCGTCGATGTCGGCGACGCGGAACGAACTGCCGGCGATGCGCCACCTCCGCCGCCTCTGATACCGCCTTGGACGGCTTCGGACCGGCGGATCGTGCCGGCAGTGGCTGCGGCCATGCTGCTCGCGGCCGCTGTCGCCGGTCTCATCTGGTCGACCGGGAGCGGCGTCGGAACGTCTGCCGATGCGACGGGCAATGGATGGAGCGCCAGCGATCCGGGCCGGGGATCGCCCGCCTGGCCCGTGCAGATCACCTCGCACAACGGCCTGGACCTGCAGCCCTCCTACTCGCCGCAGGGCGACGCGCTCGCGTTCGTGTCGGATCGATCCGGATCGCTCGAAATCTACGTTCGCGCGCTGGATAGCGGCAGCGCGGAATTGCCTCTCACCTCGGACGGCGGACAGAACGTCCAGCCGGCGTGGTCGCCCGACGGCCGCTTCATCGCCTATCACTCGTATCGCGGCGGCATCTGGGTGATACCGGCTCGCGGCGGCGTCTCGCGGCAGGTCGCGCCCGTCGGCGCCAACCCCGCGTGGTCGCCTGACGGCAGCCGCATCGCCTTCCAGTCCGACGAGCATGCGGATGTCACGCCGAGTGCGTTCGGTGCGCAGAGCGGCTCCACGATAGCCATCGTCAACGCCGACGGAACGAACCTTCGCCAGGTGACCGGCGCCGGCGAGCCTCTTGGCGGCCATGCCCTTCCCGTGTGGACGCCCGATGGACGCCGCATTGCCTTCAGCGTGTTCGACGCCACGCCGGGCCACGAGATCTGGACGATCCCCGTCGACGGAGGTGCGCCGACGCGCCTGCACGTGGGCAGGGGCTTCTACGAGCTGGCTTTTGCGCCGGATGGCTCCGCCCTCTACGCCGCCGGAGGCGAGGCGCTCATCGTCCGGGTGCCGTTCGATCAGGAGAGCGGGACGATGGCCGGTGCCGCCACGTACATTCCGGTTCCCGGAGTGCCTGGCGCACGAGGCTTGACCCTGTCGCCGGATGGCCGGCGGCTGGCATTCGCCGGGATTGCGCTCGACAGTCAGATATGGGGGCTGCCGGTCGCAGCCAACGGCACGCCGGCAGGGCCGGCCCGTCCCCTGACGTCGGATACGAGCCGTCGCACGTCGATGCCCGCGATCTCGCCGGACGGATCGAGAGTGGCCTACATGTCCACGCGGCGGGGTGAGCCGCCCAACATCTGGGTGATGGACATCGACGATCGGAACCGCGTCCAGGTGACGACCGATGTCGGCGGAAGCGGTGAACCGCACTGGCTGCCGGACGGTCGCCGTCTGGCGTTTCGTTCCGGCCGGGACGACCTGGACACGCTGTGGTCCGTGGACGTCGCGACGCGTCGCGTCGAGACGCTGCTCGATGCCGGCTTGAGAGGAGAGGGCGCGAGGCTTGGCCGGCCGTCAGAAGTGCAGCTGGCGCCATCGGGGTCGGCGGTGGCCTTCTCCATCGTCTCGCCGCCCGCCGGACGGCGCGTCGTGTTCGTTTCTCGAATCGACCCGTTCGCGCCTCGTGAAGTCACCGACGGATCGCGGTCCGTCGGCTATCCCGCATGGTCCCCAGACGAACAGCGCCTGGCCGTGGAGGTCAAGGACGGATCGTCCACGCACGCCGCGGTCATCGACCTCGCGACGGGCAGGGTGACGCAGCTGTCCGACGATCGGGGGCAGACGTGGGTGCGAAGCTGGTCGCCCGACGGGAAACAGATTGTCGTGGCAGCGTCGCGAGACGGGCTCTGGAGCCTCATGGCCATCGACGTTGCGACAGGGGCCCGGCACGTGATGCTCCCCGCGGACGGCCCTCGGGTGTATGTCCGCTATCCGGACTGGTCGCCTCGCGGCGGGATGGTGGCGTACGAGCGCGGCGAGCTTCGGGGCAATATCTGGAGCCTGGCCGTGCCGTGAGGCGCGCAGCACACCCTTCACCCCACTCTTGTACAGAGGCGTCCAGTCCGCACCCGACACCGGAGATAATCTCGACATGCGAATCCAGGAGCTCATCCGTACCGCGCGTCCTGCCGCGATCTTCGTCCTCGCAGCGACGTTCGTGCCCTACTCCGCGGCCGCGCAGTCGTCTGGCCAGCCCGCTTCTCCGCGCCTCACCCTCCCGACCGTGATCGTCACGGCGCAGAAGGAGCCGACCGATGTCCAGCGGACGCCGGTGAGCGTGACGGCCGTGACGGCGGAGGAGATCGACGAGTCCGGCGTTCGCACCATCAGCGAGGCGGGCGTCTTCGCGCCGAACGTCTGGTTCACGGACTTCACCGCACGCAAGCTGAGCAACGCCAGGTTCCGCGCCATCGGGTCGAGCCCGCTCAATCCCGCCGTCACCACCTACATCGACGGGGTGCCGCAGCTGAATGCCGCCTCGTCGAACATCGAGCTCATGGACGTCGAACAGATCGAGTTCGTGCGCGGGCCGCAGAGCCCGCTCTACGGGCGCAACGCCCTCGGCGGCGTCATCAACGTCAGGAGCCAGCGCCCGTCGATGGACCGCTGGAATGGATCGGCCGTCGCGCCGTTCGGCAACTTCTCGTCGAAGGAGGTCCGCGGGAGCGTCGGGGGCCCGATCTCGGGCACCATGGCCCTCGGCTTCTCGATCGGCACGCAGGCTCGCGACGGCTTTGCCACCAACGTCGTGACCGGGAACGACCTGGACAGCCGCGAAGCGACCTTCGGCAAGGCACAGTTCCTGTGGGCCCCGGCCCGGAACTGGGAAGCGCGGGTCATCTTCTCGGGCGAGCGCAACCGCGACGGCGACTACATGCTGAACGACCTGGACCAGGCCCGGGCGACGCCGTTCCAGGTGGCACGCGACTTCGAGGGCTTCACCCACCGCGACATCCGGTCGACCGCCGTGCAGATCCGCGGCGATGGGGAGCGCCTGTCGTTCACGAGCAGCACGGGCTTCCTCTCGTGGGAGAGCGACGAAGCCACCGACCTCGACTACTCTCCGCTGCCGCTGGCGACGCGCACGAATGCGGAGGAGAGCTTCCAGTTCACGCAGGAACTGCGCCTCGCCTCTCCGGCCAACGCGCCGGTGCAGCTGTCCGACACGTTGTCGCTCGCATGGCAATCCGGCGCCGTCTTCTTCACGCAGGACTACGACCAGCTGGCGGTCAATACGATCGCGCCTTACGTCCTCTCGCAGTTCATCGAGTTCCCGGTTCTCCAGACGTCGCCGGACGCGGCACTGGACGACTTCGGAGTGGGCATCTTCGGCCAGGGCACGCTGAGCTTCCACGATTCGTTCGATCTCACACTGGGGCTGCGCGTCGATCACGAGCGCAAGGAAGCCGACCTCTCATCGTTCACCACGCCGCCGCTCGCACCGCCGACAGTGGTCCAGGAGGATCGGAGTTTCTCGAACCTCTCGCCGCAGGTCGCCGTGGCCTATCGTCTGCAGCCGGACGTGATGGCCTACGCATCGGCCAGCCAGGGCTTCAAGGCCGGTGGGTTCAACCCGGCCTCACCAGCCGGCGCCGAGGTGTACGACGAGGAGCATGCCTGGCACTTCGAAGGCGGCGTCAAGTCCACGCTCGCCGGGGGTCGCGTGACCGCCAACGCCGCGGTCTTCTTCATCGACTGGGACGACCTGCAGCTGAACGTCCCCAACACGTTCGTGCCGGGACAGTTCTTCATCGCCAACGTCGGCGGCGCTCACAGCCGCGGCGTGGAGTTCGAGGTGCGCGCCAGGGCGCATCGCTCCGTGGATGTCTTCGGGAGCCTTGGCTACACGCACGCCCGATTCTCGAACGGGACCGCGTCGGGCGACACGGATCTCTCCGGCAACACGATCCCCAACACACCAGACGTGACCGCCCTCATCGGCACCCAGATCGCCCATCCGGTCACGTCCTCCGTGACGGCCTACGGCCGTGCCGAAGTGGCCGTGTACGGCGCCATGCAGTACGACGATGCGAACACGCGGGGACAGGATGCCTACTCGGTGGCGAACGTCCGGGGCGGCGTCAGTGTCGGCCGGCTCTTTGCGGAGGCCTGGATCCGGAATGCCTTCGACACGCGCTATATTCCTGTGGCGTTCGAGTACACGTTCGCGCCCTCGGGCTTCATTGGTGAGGTCGGCAGGCCGAGAACGTTCGGGGTGTCGCTGGGAGTTGGGTTCTGAGCGGTACATCTGGAGATCTGGAGATCTGGTGATCTGGTGATCGATCTGGTGAACTGGAGAACTATCCGACGGTCCACCGGGTGACCTCTGTGGTGACGGGATGGCAACGACTACATTGAATCCTGGCGCCGTGGTTGCGTCCGAGCGGCGCGCGTCGCTCCCGGGCGGGGCCGGACTCGCGATCGCGGCCATTGCGGTGGGGGCGCTCTACCTGAATGCCGTCATCAGCTGGCGGCAGGCGGCGCTCTTCCTGGTCGGGTCGGCTGCGGGCGTCGTGCTCTACCACGCGGCGTTCGGGTTCACCTCGTCGTGGCGGGTCTTCATCTCCGATCGGCGAGGGTCGGGGCTGCGCGCGCAGATGCTCATGCTGGCGCTCACGTGCGCGGTCTTCTTTCCGCTATTGGCGGCCGGAACGCTCTTCGGCCAGCCCGTGCGCGGCAACGTCTCGCCGCCGGGCGTGGCCGTCATCGTCGGGGCGTTCATCTTCGGCATCGGCATGCAGCTTGGCGGCGGGTGCGCGTCGGGGACCCTCTTCACGGCCGGAGGCGGGAACACCCGGATGCTGGTCGTGCTCTTCTTCTTCATTGTCGGGTCGGTGATCGGCACGGCGCACGTGCCCTGGTGGACGGCCCAACCCTCCCTTGCGCCGACGTCGGTGGTCACGACGTTCGGACCGTGGATCGGGCTCGCGCTGTGCCTGGCGCTCTTCGCGGCCATCGCCCAGGTCACGCGCATCGTCGAGAGGCGCGCGCACGGGCGATTGATCGACGAGGATTCGGCCACGCCGCGATGGCTGCGCGGCCCCTGGCCGCTCGTGGCCGGGGCGATCGGCCTCGCGCTCGTGAACATTGCCACGCTGGCCATCGCCGGGCGGCCGTGGGGCGTCACCTCCGCGTTCGCGCTCTGGGGGGCCAAAGCGTCAGCCGCGGTCGGTCTCGATGTCGCGTCCTGGCCGTATTGGACCGTGCCGGCGCAGGCCGCGTCATTGCAGCGGCCGGTCGTGGCCGATGCCACGTCCGTCATGAACTTCGGGATCATCCTCGGCGCGATGTTGGCGGCGTTCCTGGCCAGCCGCTTCAGGCCGGGCTGGAAGGTCTCCGGCCGTTCGCTGGCCGCGGCCGTGCTCGGCGGTTTGCTGCTCGGCTACGGCGCGCGGCTGGCCTACGGGTGCAACATCGGCGCGTACTTCAGCGGCATCGCCTCCGGCAGCCTGCATGGCTGGGTGTGGCTGGTCGCGGCGTTCGTGGGAAACATAGCCGGCACTCATCTGCGACCGGTGTTCGGGCTGACGGTGGAACGGACGAAGAGCTGCTGAGACTTGCATCTCGTGACGTCGCGATCTCGTGATCTGGAGATCAATCTGAAGATCTGTTGATCTGACGATCTAGCTGTCGATCGGCCAAATCGGGGAGCAGCCGATCGCGCTCACCTGCGGGCTGCTGCTCGCGTGCCTCGGATCTACGGGTTCGTCGGGCGCGGTCGAGCGAAAGAGGAGCGAGCTGGTCATCTGGCGGGCGCCGCTGGTGGTACACTCGCCGCCAGCGATACGTCCGATGCGCCTCGGCTTCCTCGCTGGCGCGTTACTCCTGATCGTCGCGTTCACGACGTCGGCGGCCGGATCGAGTCAGGAGCGCGGAACCTTTGACCCGCTGCGCAGGTCGCTGCCGCGAGACGAAGCGCAGCCCATCTACGGTTCGGATACCTTCCGACGGATGGAATCGCGCATTCCACCTGCTCTGCACACGGGCGTGCAATCTCGACGGATGGAAGGGTCTCGTGGCGTAGGTGGGCCCCGCGCGCACAGGTCAGCTCAACAGATGGTTTGCTCGGTCATCACATCTGCAGATTGATCGCCAGATCACCACATCGCGAGATCGTCAGATCTGGATCATCACCGATACCTCCCTGGACTGCGGCCCGTCGAGCTCGACGAAGAGCACGCGCTGCCAGCGGCCGAGCGCGAGGCGACCGTCGACGATGTGCACCGTCTCCGACACACGAAACAGCAGGGCGCGGCAGTGGGCGTGGCCATTGCGACGCTCCCCGGGGACCAGGTTGACCGTCCGCCTCCGCTGATCGTCATGTCCGTAGTCGGCGGCGGCGGGCGCCCAGCGTTCCAGCCGCTCGTCGATGTCGGCCAGCAGCAGCGGCTCACATTCGTTGACGAGCAGACCCGTTGTCGTGTGCCTGGTCTGCAGGTGCAGAAGGCCATATCCCGCCCGGGCGTCCGCCACGATCCGCGAGAGTTCATCCGTCAGGTCGACATACCCGGTCGGCGCCGTCGTCGTGATCCGTACGACGCAGTGGACGAACGGCGAACGCCCGGGATTGTCAGCCGGCGCAGCCTCGAGCACCGCGCAGGTGTCGCGCGTCACGACTGCCTCCGCGCGGCGGTGTCCGGACCGTCGCCGAACACGTCCGACCAGTTGAGTCGCGCCGTCAGCTGCATGAGGACGAAGAGCGTGACGATGGCGCCAATCGTCACCGCAAGGCCGGTTGTCCCTTCGAGGAAGAACGCGGCGCTGAAAGCCACGAGATAGATGGCCTGCGCCGCCAGCGCCGCCTTCAGGCGGCTGGCCGCGCGTGCCGCCGCGGCGAGGTAGCTGCCGACGAGCGCCAGGCTCACCGTTGCCGCGACCGCAAAGGAGAGGACGAGCGGCAGGCGATCGACGAGGTAGGCCAGCAGCAGGTGAAACGCGAAGAACGCGGCCGAGATGAAGAAGTAGTGCATCGGATGGAGCGATTCGCCGGACACCATGTCCAGCATGACCATCACCGTGAGAAAGAGCAGCAGCGCCACGGGCGCGAAGAACGTGATGCGCGCGGCAAGCGGGCCGGGGTTGAGGCGATTCGGGAGGTCCAGCCCGATGGACTGGCCCGTGACCATGTTGGCAAAGCGCCAGGCCAGTTCCCATCCGTCGCCCGCTTCGACCCTGCCGGTCGGTGACATCGTACCCGGCGGAAAGTCGATGGCAAGGAAGTTGGTCCGGAGCGTCAGCGCGAAGTCGTGGACCTCCGCGATACCGGACGCGCCGAAGGCGTATCGCCAGTCGTCCAGGCCACGCGAGCGATAGCCGACCGTCAGGTTGGCCCGGCTGCGCGGGCCGAGCGTCGTGACGGTCTCGATCACCTTGCCGAGCTCCCCGCTGCGGGTCGCCGGGGCTCCATCGATCGTGAGGGTGAAATCGTCGTATATCGCGTTCGGAGCCGGGAACGAGAACCTGATCCGAAGCTGCCGCTCGACCGCGTCCGGATTCTCGAGGGCGTAGGTGCCGTGGAACGAGACCGCGTAGGTGTCGTACCAGAGCAGGCCCTTCTGCCGGTGATCCAGATCCAGCGCGGCATCGACACGGGTAGAAGCCAGGGGAACGGAGAACCACTCGATCACGGTCTTGCGGACCTCACGCTCGAGACTGCGTCCGTCATCGCCCTTCTCGGACACCGTCTCGGCGACCTCGGCCGGACGGGCAACCCAGGATTCCGGGGCCAGCTGGACATGCGGCGCGCCCCAGAGCAGGGACACTTGCTCGGTGAGTTGCTCGTCGAACTGTCCCGTCCGGACCAGGAGCGAGGAACCAAGAACGAACCAGGCGGTCGCGCACCCGGCGAAGATGACGGCAATGGCCAGCAGTCGGCGAACGGTCACGGTTGGGCTCCTCTGAAGCGGGCCGACCTCGAGTGGCGGCCGTGAGATCCGACGATGGCAGGAGCCGGTCCCGAAGTCCTCATTGAGAGATGAGCGCCCGGTGAGCAGTCGGTGAGATCCGGGGCTCGCCGCTCTGACGGGCTGCCCTGACTGCCTCGGCCGCGCCAGAGAGCGCCCCGCGCCGGGCTCGGTCACGGGGATCCTGTTGCCTTTCGACAGGACCTGTGTCAGCATTCCTGTTGATTTCCAACAGGAGCAGCCATGGCCCCCTCGGATGCCGAAGTCCCCTACGGAACGCTGGACCTGATGGTCCTCAAGACGCTCGCGGGCATGGGGCCGCTGCACGGATACGGCATCGCGCGCCGTATCGAGCAGGTGGCCGAAGGCAGCCTCGCGCTCAACCAGGGAACCATCTACCCAGCGCTCCTCCGCCTGGAACAGAAGGGCTGGATCAAGAGCGCGTGGGGGACGAGCGAGAACAACCGCCGCGCGCGGTTCTACACGATTACCGCGGCCGGGCGGAAGCAGCTGTCGGCCGAGACCGAGCTCTGGGCACGAACGGTGTCGCTCGTGAATCGGCTGCTCGGGAACGAATCTTAGTAACAGGTGC
>CAZJBN010000129.1:0-12566 GCA_964543955.1 uncultured Bifidobacteriaceae bacterium | reverse complement strand
CTTGCGCGTCTGGGTCTCGATGCCCTTGGCCGCATCGATGACCATGACGCGCAAGCTCTTCGACGTGTGCCGGCTCCGGCGGTTGCCGGTCCTCACCTTCATCAACAAGCTGGACCTGCCCGGCCGCGATCCGCTGGACCTGCTGCACGAGCTCGAGACCGTACTGGGCATTCACGCGGTGCCGATGAACTGGCCCATCGGCAACGGCGATCGGTTCCGCGGCGTGTACGACCTGGCCGAGGGAGCCGCGCGCCTCTACGAACGGCAGCGCGGCGGCGTGCATCGCGCGCCGGTCCGCATGGCGAGCGCGGCCGACCCCTCGCTCGGAGGACTCATCGGCGAACAGGCGCAATCCGACCTGGTCGAGTCGCTCGCGCTGCTCGAGGGCGCCGGCACGCCGTTCAGCCGCGAGGCCTATCTCGGCTTCGAACAGACTCCCGTGTTCTTCGGCAGCGCCATCTCCAACTTCGGCCTCGAGCCGCTGCTGGGTGCGCTCGAGACGCTCGCGCCGTGCCCGGGACCGCGCCAGTCGGACCGAGGCCTCATCGAGCCGGCGTCGCCGGACTTCTCGGGGTTCGTCTTCAAGATCCAGGCGAACATGAACCGGCGGCACCGCGACCGCGTGGCGTTCGTCCGCGTCTGCTCGGGCGTGTTCACCAAGGACATGCAGATGACCAACGCGCGCCTGGGCACCCCGCTCCGCGCCGCGCGCGCCTACCGCTTCTTCGGCGGCAAGCGCGAGACGATCGAGCAGGCATTCCCCGG
The DNA here is from genome assembly GCA_964543955.1 of uncultured Bifidobacteriaceae bacterium. Lineage (GTDB taxonomy): Bacteria > Acidobacteriota > Vicinamibacteria > Vicinamibacterales > UBA2999 > VFZN01. Next base: position 11,801 of record CAZJBN010000129.1, on the reverse strand, counting down.
CGATGTCGTCGGGCTGTCCAACCCCGGCCAGTTCGCGATCGGCGACTCGCTCTATTCGGGCACGCCGGTCGTCTATCCGCCCGTGCCGCGCTTCCCGGCGGAGCACTTCGGCATGGCCCGGCTCAAGGACTCCCGCCTGAAGCAGTTCGACGCAGGCATCCGCCAGCTCGAGGAAGAGGGGCTGATGCAGGTCGCCTATCCGGTCTTCGGCCGGCGCGAACCCATCCTCGCCGTGGTCGGCCCGCTGCAGCTCGAGATCGTCGAGGCACGCCTGCGGCAGGAGTACAACGTCGATTGCGACGTCGAGTCGATCAACTACACGACGATGCGGTGGCTGGCAGGGGAGGCCAGAGCCGTGGCCGACGTCAAGCTGACGTCGAGCGGCGTGCTGCGCGCGGTCGATCGGAACGACCGGCCGATCGTGCTCTTCGAGAGCGCCTGGCACGTGGACTACTGCATCAAGCAGAATCCCGACGTCGAGTTCCGCGACGTCGGCTGACCGTGTTCACGCGCTCACAGTCCTGAGATCGACCTGCGCCGTTCCGCGACACGCTCATGGGCCGGCACGTCGACTCCTCCGCCGATGCCCGCCCTCCCGGCGCGCCAATCTGCGCAACCAACGCACTCCATCTGACAACCAAAAAAGAGAATCCCAGTCGTCCAGCTGGCCTGGTTCTCGCTTCGGCAGCCGTCCGGTGGAGCGGTAAGCGGTTCCTCCGTGAGCCGCTGAGATGGGCTGTCTGCGCATGTATCTTTTGCACGATTCGACGCTGTAGGACTTACACAGAGGGTTTGAATGCTCCGAATAGGAGATGTCAGCAACGACACATCCGGTGGGGCGGAGAGGATAGAAAACGAACTCGAGACGACAGGGACTGCCATCGCATGGGTCCGCCCGGGATCGGGCCTGACTCTTGCTGACGGGGCCCCCTGCCGGGGCGGTCGCTCCTCCAGCCGCAGCAGTCCCATTTGATAGTGCAGGCGCGGTTTCGGGCGTTTCAAGGGTGGGTGTGCGTTTATGCGGATCGGATGGTGTGGGTCTCGACGCTGGGTGAATGCCCTTGCGGCCATCCTGATGGTCGCGGCTGCGGCATCCGCGGCCGAGGCGCAGCGCGTGACCGCCGTCTGGGACGCCAACACCGATCCCCACACGATTGGCTACCGTCTCTACGTCGGGACCGCGCCGAACCAGGTGGATGCCGAGTTCGACGCTGGCAACACGACGAGTTACCCCATTACCCTGCCCGCAGGGCCCACGTACTACTTCGTTGTCCGGGCCTACAATCAGGCGGGACAACTCGGCCCGGCTTCGAATCTCGCCACGTTCACCGGTCCCACGACGACGGTGCCCGGCGTGCCCACCGGTCTGACCGCGAGCGTCGCCGGCACGCGTGCGACGCTTGCGTGGAATGCGCCGTCGAGCGGTGCGCCGCCGTCAGGCTACGCCCTCTACGTCGGGACGTCACCCGGCGCCGCCAATGTGCTCAATGGCCAGTTGCTCGGGCCCGCGCTCAGTGTCTCCGGCGACGTGCCGCCGGGCACCTACTACGCTCGCCTTGTCGCGTACAACGCGAGCGGCGCGAGTGCCGCGTCGGCTGAGGTCTCGTTCGTCGTGGCCGGCGCGTCGGCGCCGTCGCCGCCCGCCGGCGTCGCCGCCTCGCTCAACGGCACGCTGGCCACGGTGACCTGGGTGCCGCCAGCGCCCGACTCGGGTCCGTCAGCGGCCACGTCCTACGTGCTCGAAGTGGGCACGACTCCTGGCGCGCGCAACATCGGCGCGTTCAACGTCGGCAACGTCACGCGCTTCTCGAGTGCCGTGCAGCCCGGCACCTATTACGTCCGCGTTCGCGCGATCAACGCCTACGGCGCCAGCGCGCCGTCGAGCGAAGTCGTCGTTCGATACGGCGCACCGAGCCGACCGCGCAACCTGACACAGACCGGAAGCGGTTCGACGGTCACCTTGCGGTGGCAGGTGCCCTCGAGTGGAAGCGTCACCACCTACGTGATCGAAGCAGGCAGTGCATCCGGCCTGTCCAATCTGCTCGTCCGGGCCGTCGGCAACGTGACGACCGTGACGACATCCGTGCCCCCTGGCACCTATTACGTCCGCGTGAGGGCTGCCAACGGCGCCGCGGTCAGCGACGCCTCGAACCAGGTCATCGTACGGCGGTAGTTGACGAAATCGTGTGCCGCCTGCGATGTGTGTAATTCGTGGAAGCAGGGCTTCGAACTTACATGGACCGAGCGTGCTCGGAAGCCCTTCGGATACGACAGTATGTGCACGTTCCGTGGAAGCGAACAGACATGATGTAACAAGCTTTCACACAGTCATTCACTGACGAGTTGGCAGCAATCTAGCAAGAGCACTTGCGGCGGGAACCCCCTCCACCGCTCGCCTCCCCCAAAAGGCAAGTAACTGAAATCGTTCGTCTCCCTCGCGCGTCGAGGACTGGGGAATGGTGTGTCTATGCAGGTAAGGCGGGGATGGACGATGGCCTTTGTCGCCATCGCAGTGGTGTTGTCACTTGCGCCGGTTGCGATGGCGCAGCAGAACGTGACGGTCGCCTGGGATCGGAACACGGATTCGTACACGGCAGGCTACCGTGTGTATTACGGTCCCTCTCCCGGAAGCTACGTCGGGAACGTGGACGTGGGTAACGCGATCACGTACCGGGCAACGGTCCCCGCCGGGACGACGTACTACATCGTCGTGCGGGCGTACAACGCTTCGGGGCAGCTCGGACCGGCGTCGAACGAGATCGCGGCGGCGGTCTCGGGGGGCCCGGTGAATTGCGTCGTGAGCGCATGGGCGATGCAGTCGGCAACGTCGTGGGGCGCCTGCACGAACGGCCAGCGGTCGCGCACCGAGACATGGGCCCGGTCGGTCGTGACGCCTCCAGCCAATGGCGGCGCCGCCTGTCCCGCGCTGACCGAGACGCGCACGGCCACGCAATCCTGTTCCACGACCCAGCCTCAGCCGACGGCACAACTGACTGCCACCCTGCCTCGCAACTCCAATACCGCGACCGTGACCTGGCAGACCACCAACGCAACGTCGGTACGCATCAACAACGTCGCCGTGGCGGCATCCGGCACGACACCGAACAACGTCACGCAGAACTCGACGACGTATACGCTCGTGGCCACGGGTCCGGGCGGGTCGATCACCAGGACCGCGACGGTCAACCGCGCGATCGACTGCGTCGTCAGCGCATGGTCTTTCCAGTCCGCGGGGTCGTGGGGTGCCTGCACCGGAGGACAGCAGACACGTTCGGAGACCTGGGCGCGCACCGTCGTCACCCAGCGAGTCGGCAATGGAGCGGCATGCCCGGCGCTCACCCAGACGCGGACCGCAACGCAAGGCTGTTCCACCACGCAGCCTCGGCCGACGGCACAGCTGACCGCGACCCTGCCTCGTAACTCCAACACGGCGACCGTGAGCTGGCAGACCGCCAACGCAACGTCGGTGCGCATCAACAACATCGCCGTGGGCGCGTCCGGCTCGGCTCAGAACAACGTCACCCAGAACGCGACGACGTATACCCTCGTGGCGACCGGTCCGGGCGGCTCGATCACCAGGACCGCGACCGTCAACCGCACGATCGACTGCGTCGTCAGCGCGTGGTCCCTCCAGTCCGCCGCGCCGTGGGGTGCCTGCACCGGAGGACAGCAGACACGTTCGGAGACCTGGGCGCGCACCGTCGTCACTCAGCGCGTCGGGAACGGAACGGCATGCCCGGCGCTCACCCAGACCAGGACCGGAACGCAGGGCTGTTCGTCGCCATCGCCTGTGCTGCCGGGTGCGCCGCAACGTCCGGGCGCCCAGGTGTCCGGCACGCGCGTCACCCTGGCATGGGCCCCCCCCGCCACGGGCGGAGCCCCGAAGGGGTACGGCATCGATCTCGGCACGGCCCCAGGCAAGTCCGACCTCAAGGCCAACCTCAACGTGGGCGGTGTCCTCAGCGTCGCGGCCCACCTGCCTCGCGGTCGCTACTACGCACGCGTGAAGGCGTACAACGCCCTTGGGGTCGGTCCCGCTTCGGCCGACGTGCCCTTCACGGTCGGCGTCACCAAGCGCCCGCGCGGCCCGGTCGGCCTGTCGGGTTCATGGCAGCATTCCCGCGCCGTCCTGTCGTGGACGCCGTCGGCCGAGGATGGAACGGGCGAAGATGCGCCGGCCACCTACGTCATCCTGGCTGGCACGGCCAGCGGCCTCTCCAATCTCGCGACCGTGCGGGTTGGGAACGTGACGAGCTTCCAGGCGGCGGTGCCGCCGGGCGTCTACTACGTGCGGGTCGTCGCCGTGAACGACATGGGCGCCAGCGAGCCGTCGAACGAGGTCGTCCTGCGGCCGATTGCGACGACGGGACGTCCCGTGAACCTGGCAGCCGGCGGTGAAGGCCGACAGGTGCAACTGGTGTGGCAGCAGCCGTCCACGGGCGACCTGCCGGCGGGCTACATCATCGAAGCCGGCAGCGCGCCTGGCCTCGCCAACCTTGCCGTCCTGCGCGTCGGCAGGCAGAACCACTTCACGACGACGGCGCCTCCCGGTGTCTACTACGTGCGGGTGCGCGCGATCGATGGCTCCGGCGTGGCGGGCGACGCGTCAAACGAGATCGTCGTCCGCAAGTAGCGCAACTCGTGGCCGGGCGGTCGGGGACATGCTCCGATCGCCCGGTCATCGTCTGGGTTGGCAGATTGTCGCGTGCCCGCGGCCAGCCTCTCGGGTTCCTCATCCCACCAGCGTAGGGCGGGTCTTCAGACCCGCCATGAGCGGCGACGGCGGAAGCTCCGCCCGACAGGAAATAGCGGTGACGAGCGGCATTGGTCCCAGCCTCGAGCAGACATCGCGACGCTGCACCGGCTACAATCCCGATTCGACGACGTGCGAAGGCCCAACCTCGGCTACGCGTGGCGGACACTGGCGGCCAGCCCCGGTGTGACCCTTGCCGCTCTGCTCTCGATTGCGCTCGGCATCGGCGCCAACACGGCCATCTTCTCCGTCGCGCACGCGCTTCTCCTGACGCCTCTGCCGTACCAGGACGCGGATCGGCTGGCCATCCTCTGGAATCGATCGCCCGGCCTCGGCATCGACGCGGACTGGTTTTCGACCGCGCAGTACTTCGACATCAAGACCGCGCACGGCAGCCTCGAGGAGGTCGCCATCGCGATCGGCGGCAACGACAACCTGACCGGCGACGGCGCCGAGCCGGAGCGCATCGGCACCATTCGCATGTCGTCGAACCTGCTGCCGATGCTCGGGGCGCGTCCGGCGATCGGCCGCCTCCTAACCTCCGCGGAGGATGTGCCCGGGGCGAGAGGCGTGGCGATCATCAGCGATGGCACGTGGCGCCGCCGCTACGGGGCCGACCCGCATATCGTCGGCCGTCGGCTGGTCATCAACGGCGAGCCCTACGACATCGCCGGCGTGCTCGAGGCGTCGTTCTCGCTGCCGCGCGAGGTGATGCCGACCTTGAACGGCGCCGAGGACGCCGAGATCATCCTCCCGCTCCCGCTTGGTCCCGACGCCCCCTCGATACGCGGCCGGGAGGACTACAACATCCTGGCGAAGTTGAAGCCCGGTGTCGGGCTCGGCGAAGCCCAGGCCGAGATGGACGCCCTCACCGCGCGCCTCCGCCGGGACCATCCCGCCGAGTACCCGCCGAACGGCGGCCTGACCTTCAGCATCGTGCCGCTGCAGGAGCAGGTCGTGGGCGACGTACGTCGCTCGGTCATCGTCCTGATGGCGTCGGTCGGGTTCGTCCTGCTCATCGCCTGCGCGAACGTGGCGAACCTGATGCTCTCGCGCGCCCTGGCCCGGCAGCGCGAGCTCGCGGTCAGGACCGCGCTCGGCGCGTCGCGCGGGCAGATTGTCTCGCTGCTCCTGACCGAGAGCCTGATGCTGTCGGTGGCCGGCGGCATTCTCGGATTGCTGATCGCGTCCTGGGGCCTCGACGCGCTTCGCCTGCTTGGTTCGGCCAGCGTGCCACGGCTCGGCGACGTCGGCATCGACGTCCGCGTGCTGACGTTCACCGGCGTCCTGTCGATCCTGTCCGGCCTGCTCTTCGGCCTTGCGCCGGCACTCCGCGTCAGCCGCGTCGACGTGCATCATCACCTCCAGGGCGGCAGTCGCGGCACATCGGGCGCGGGCGTGCTCTGGGGACGTGGACAGAGCCTGCGCCGGTTGCTCGTCGTGGCCGAACTGGCGCTCTCGGTGATGCTCCTCATCGGCGCCGGTCTCCTCGTCCGCAGCTTCGTCCAGGTGCTCAACGTGGCGCCTGGCTTCAATCCGTCCAATGTCCTCACGCTCGAGTTGACGATGAGCGGGCGGAAGTACTCGGACGCCGACGCGATCCTCGAGACGTACCGGCGTATCTGGGAAGCGCTCGGGCGCGTGCCGGGCGTGTCGCACGTCGGCGGGATCTCGGCGCTGCCGCTGAGCCAGATGTTCGCGTGGGGGCCGATTACCGTCGAAGGGCGACCTCAGCGCGACGGCGAAGAGTTCATCAACGTCGACATGCGGTTCGTCGGCGGGGACTACTTCGAGACGATGGAGATTCCCATCGCGGCAGGCCGTGGATTCACGGCGTTCGACACACGGGACACCCCGAGGGTGGCGATTGCCGACCAGCGCATGGCCGATGACCTCTGGCCGGGCCAGGATCCCATCGGCAGGCGCGTGCGCTCCGGCGGCCGCGGATCGACGGCGCCGTGGATCACGATTGTCGGCGTGGCCTCGCGCGTGAAGCAGTACACGCTGGATGCGGACTCGCGCATCGCGATGTATTTCCCGCAGACGCAGGTCCCCGTCCGCGCGATGAACGTGGTGCTCAGGAGTCCGGGTGATGCCGCGGCGCTCACGGCCGGCGTGAGAGCGTCGCTGGCGGCCATCGACCCCGACCTGCCGATGTACCGCGTGCGCACGATGGACGAGCGCGTGGGCGAATCGGTGGCGAGACGCCGATTCGCGGTCGTGCTGCTCAGCCTGTTTGCCGCCATGGCTCTCGGCCTCGCCGGCATCGGCGTCTACAGCGTCCTCGCGTACCTGGTGAGCCAGGGCACACGCGATCTCGGCATCCGGCTCGCGCTTGGCGCGACGCCGGGCGGTGTGGGCCGGCTCGTCGTTCGAAGCAGCCTGGCGGTGACGCTCACCGGCGTCGTCCTGGGGTTGGCGGGCGCCCTCGTCCTGGCCCGGTTCATCGAGACGCTGCTCTTCGGCGTGGCGCCCGTCGATCCGTTGACCTTCGGGGCGATTCCGCTGCTCCTCATCCTCGTCGCGCTCGCGGCCGCCAGCCTGCCGGCCCGTCGCGCGGCGCGGATCGACCCGGCGGTGTGCCTGCGCAGCGAGTAAGCCGTGGGGATCGTGCAGCCGTATACGTGCGTGGAGGCGATTCTGGCGACCCCGGCCGTGAGACACGTCGACACTGGACGCCCTTGGCAGTACGCTGAGGCCCGAACGCACTCTTTTTGCCCTGAACCCTGGAGAGTCCATCTATGAGCCAATATTCAGTCCGTCGCCTGTTGCTCGCGCTCGTGTGCCTGTCGGTAGCTGCCGGCGCGGCGGCGCAAACCCAGGCGCCCGCCAAGCCGTTCGAGCCGACCGTCGGTCAGGCCGGCAAGGACGTCGTCTGGGTGCCGACGCCGCAGGCCCTTGTCGACAAGATGCTCGACATGGCGAAGGTGACGCCCCAGGATTTCCTGATGGATCTCGGGTCGGGCGACGGCCGCACCGTGATCACGGCCGCCAAACGCGGCGTGCGCGCGCTCGGCATCGAGTACAACCCGGACATGGTGGAACTGGCGCGCAAGAACGCCGCCGAAGCGGGCGTGAGCGACAAGGCCACGTTCGAGAAGGCAGACCTCTTCGAGACCGACTTCTCGAAGGCACAGGTCATCACGATGTTCCTGCTGCCCTCGATCAACATGAAGCTCCGGCCGACGCTGCTCGATCTGGCGCCGGGCACCCGCATCGTGTCGAACTCCTTCACGATGGAGGACTGGCAGGCCGACGAGACCTCCACCATCACCGAGGACTGCACCAGCTGGTGCACGGCGCTTCTCTGGATCGTCCCCGCCAAGGTGGAAGGCACGTGGCAAGTGGGCTCGTCGCCGCTCGTCCTCACGCAGCAGTTCCAGATGCTGACGGGCACGCTCGGCAGTGTCCCCATTGCCGATGGCCGGCTCCGTGGCAACGACATCTCGTTCACGGCCGGAGAGGTCAGGTACACCGGCACGGTCGCCGGCGGCTCCATGACGGGCACCGTCACCGGCGGACCGGGCGGGACCTGGACCGCGACCCGGAAGTAAAAAAGGTGCCTGGCCCCTTTTGTCGAAATGTGAACTGGTACGAATTATGACTCTTTAGGACAATATTGACTTAAAGAGAGCATATAGGTATCATGTCGACCTTTGGTGGTCGACATGATCCAATCCACGAACCAGTCAACTGCGTCCGCCCCCGTCGCCCACAACCGGCGCCGCTCGATTCGGTTGTCCGGTCCGTTCGACGGCGTGCGGGTCGGCACGCTCGATCTTCCCGTGCGCATCTACGACCTGAGCGCGGGCGGCTGCTTCGTCAACGCGAAGCACGATCAGCACCCCGGCGTCAGGTTCGAGCTGCGACTGCAGCTGCCAGGCGAGGGTTGGCTGAAGGTCGAGGCCGAAACGCTGTATCGCCGGCCGGAGTACGGCTACGCGGTTCGCTTCGTTGCGATCGATGCCGATACGTCCGCCCGGCTCGATGCCGCGCTCGGCCGCCTCTCGGACGATCGGCCGGCGCCTGGTTCGTGATCGCGTCCCGGCACGACGGCCCGCAAGGCGTACGGCACGTGACGCGCGCGACCGCACCATCCGGCGCTTCATTCCGTGCAGCCGCGGGAAGGGGATTCGGCGTCACCGGCCGATAACCTCGGGAGACATGAGTGCCGAGGTCATCTCCTCCCGCCTCCGCGTCGAGAAACGCCGAACCGAGGCCATGGTGCGCCTCACCGACGGCTCGGTCGTCGGCGGCTGCTTCTTCGTCGCCGGCGGCAGCGCCAGGCATGCCGGGCCCGAACGGGTCGGCGACCTGCTCAATGCCGCGCCGGGCTTCGTCCCGTTCGAGCAGCACCGGTCGTCCGGCCCCCGCACGGTCCTCTACAACCGCGCGCACATCGTGACCGTGACGCTCTCCGAGCACGAAGCCAGCCGCGACCCTGGCTACGTCGTGGCGCCGATGCATGTCGTGTCGCTGCGGCTCTCGACCGGCGAGGAGATCACGGGCACCGTGCGCGTGTATCAACCCGAAGGACACGACCGCGTGAGCGACTGGGCGCGCGAGCCCGAGACCTTCCGGTACGTCGAGTCCGGTCCTCTCACGATTCTCGTCAACACCGCACACATCATCGAAGTGTCCGAGTCCCCGAGCCATGAGTGACGCTCCGCTGATCGACAAACTGTTTCACGCGATGTGCGCCGCCGGCGCGTCGGACCTGCACCTCTCGGTGGGGTCCACGCCGCTCGTGCGCAAGGACGGGCGGATGCAGGCGCTCGATCCGTCGGTCGGCCCGCTGACCGAGCCCATGGTCAAGGAGCTGCTCGCGCCGATCATGCCGGAGAAGTGCCGGCAGGAGTTCGCCGCCCGTCACGACACGGACTTCGCGTACGAGATCGCCGGCCTCGCGCGGTTCCGATCGAACCTGTTCGAAGACCGCAAGGGTCCCGGCGCGGTCTTCCGTGTGATTCCGTCGAAGATCCTCACGGTCGAAGACCTGGGACTCTCGCCGCACATCCTGCAGCTCTGCCAGCTGAACAAGGGCCTGGTGCTCGTCACGGGTCCCACCGGCTCGGGCAAGTCCACGACGCTCTGCGCGATGATCGACTACATCAACCGCACGCGGCAGGATCACATCATCACCATCGAGGACCCGATCGAGTTCGTCCACGAGAACCAGAAGTGCCTGATCAACCAGCGCGAGGTCCGGACGCACACCGAGTCGTTCAAGGACGCGCTGAGGGCGGCCCTGCGCGAGGATCCGGACATCGTGCTCGTCGGCGAGCTCCGCGATCTCGAGACGGTCGCCATTGCGATCGAGACCGCCGAGACCGGGCACCTGGTGCTCGGCACGCTCCACACCACGACCGCCGCGTCCACGGTGGACCGGATCATCGACCAGTTCCCGGCCGACCGGCAGGCACAGATCCGCATCATGCTCTCGGAATCGCTGCGGGGCGTCATCGCGCAGACGCTCTGCCGCAAGACGGGCGGCGGCCGCGTCGCGGCGCTCGAGGTGCTCATCGCCACCAACGCGATCAGCAACCTCATTCGCGAGGGCAAGACGTTCCAGATCCCGTCGATCATGCAGGTCAACAAGGCGGCCGGGATGGTGAGCCTCAACGACGCGCTCGTGGATCTCGTGACGAAGAAGCTCGTCTCGCCCGAGGAGGCGCTCGCCAAGGCTGTCGACAAAGCGGGCTTCGACACGCAGCTGAAGCGCGCGGGAGGCGCCGCCGCCGCGCCTGCGGGCGCCGCGCGAACGGGGGCCGCCGTCAGGGTGTAAGGGGAGTTCGCCAATGGCGCGGCCGTCATCGCGACGACCGAAGCATGCCGTCAGGATGCGGTGGGGCGATGCCGGACCATCCGCCTGGCGGCGTTTTGGCGTTCCCGGCCGGCTCGACTGCTGGTATCGTCGCAATCACCGGCCGGCCTCCTGGTGAGCGCCCGCGCTGGCCTTCCATCGTGGACCAGGGGCGACTCTCCCGCCTGATTCGCACACACGCGGCCGCGTACCCTGGCGGCCTCGATGGACGTGTGCTCGTCGTGGACGACATGGACGTGAACACGCGCCTCGTGCGGGCCGTGCTCGAGCGCGACGGGCACGTCGTCACGTCGGCTGCCAGCGGCGAGGAGGCCCTGGCCGCGGTGGCGAAGGACGCGCCGGATCTGGTCCTGCTCGACGTCCTGATGCCCGGGCTCGACGGCTTCGAGACATGCCGCCGGCTCAAGGCCGACGCCGTCACCCGGCTCATCCCCGTCGTTCTCTTCACGGCGCTCCGCGAGACCGACGATCGCATCCGCGGCTTCGAGGCCGGTGCGGACGACTTCCTGAGCAAGCCGTTTCATGCCCACGAGCTGAGGGCGCGCGTGCGATCCCTCATCCGAATCAAGCGCTACACGGAGGACCTCGAGTCAGCCGAATCCGTCATCCTCAGCCTGGCGATGACGGTCGAAGCGCGCGATCCCTCGACCGATGGCCACTGCCAGCGGCTGGCCGCGTACGCCTACGCGCTCGGCACACGGCTCGGGCTTGGCGAGGAGGATCTCACCGCGCTCGAGCGCGGAGGGTTCCTGCACGACATCGGCAAGGTGGGTATCCCGGATGCCGTGCTGCTCAAGCCCGGACCGCTCTCAGACGACGAGTACGCGCTGATGAAGTCCCATACCATCATCGGCGAGCGGCTTTGCGGCGAGCTGCGCTCCTTGAGCCGCGTGCGCGCCATCGTCCGGTCGCACCACGAACGGCTGGATGGGAGCGGCTACCCGGACGGGTTGAGAGGCGACGACATCCCGCTGCGGGCCCAGATCATCAGCGTGGTCGACCTGTACGACGCGCTCACGACCAGGCGACCGTACAAGCAGCCGTGGTCGCTTGCAGACGCGTGGGAGGCGATGCGACAGGACGTCCGGCAGGGCTGGTACCGAGAGGATCTCGTCGAGACCCTGATCGACCTCAGCCGGACGGGGGCCATTTAGGGTGCACAGGTGCACGGGTGCACGGGTGCCCGGGGTGCACGGGTGCCCGGGGTGCACGGGTGCCCGGGGT
>CAZJBN010000128.1:0-12732 GCA_964543955.1 uncultured Bifidobacteriaceae bacterium | reverse complement strand
GATTGGCGTCGGCGCGACGACCGCGCTCTTCAGCACCGTCAATGCGACGCTGCTCCGGCCGCTCCCGTATGCCCATCCCGAGCAACTCGTCAACGTCCGGAGCCGCCTGACCACGGGACAGATCACGACGGGCCTGCTGTCGCCGCTGAACATCGGGATCCTCGGCGATCCACAGCTCCCCGTGGAGCGCGTGGCCGGGCTGTCGGCGCAGCCGCAGGAGGGCACGCTCGTCGGAGACGATGGCGCTCCGATCAGCCTCTTGTTGACTGGCGTCACCGAAGGCTTCTTCGACGTGCTCGGCCTCCCCCTGGCGGTCGGGCCGGGATTCACTCCCGAGGACCACGTCCCGTCGGGCCCGGGCGCACCGACGGCGGCCGTCCTCTCCTATCGTGCCTGGGACACGATGTTCGGCCGCGACCCTTCCATCGTCGGCCGGAGCCTGCGGATCGTGGAGATCCCGGCAGGGACGCGGGTCGCGGGCGTCGCGCCGCCGGAGATGGATCTGCCGCACGGTACGGATGTCTGGCTGGCCGCCCGTGTCGATCCGCGAGGTTTCGGCCACGGCTTCGACGTCGTTCTCCGGGTGCAGCCGGGTACGCCGCTCGATGGGCTCCGAGAGCGAGCCGACGTGCTGCTGACCGAGCTGTCGCGCACGAGCCCGACGGATGTGGCGCGCGTCTTCGTGATGCGCCCGCTCGGGACCGCGATCGTCGGAGACCTCGGCCCCATGCTGCTGATCGTGCTGGGCGCGACCGTGCTGCTCCTGCTGCTGGCATCGGTCAACGTGATGAACCTGCTGCTGGCACGCGGCGCCGTGCGCACGCGCGAGCTGGCGATTCGGGCGGCGCTCGGTGCCGGCCGCGCAGTCCTGGTGCGCCAGATGCTGACCGAAGCAGTGGTACTGGCCGTCGCGGGGACAGTCGTCGGGCTGGCGCTCGCGTACGCTGGTGTCAGGCTGCTCCTGGTCCTCGGCGCGTCGACGCTGCCGCGACTGGAGACCGTGCCGTTCGATCTGAACGTCGCCCTCTTCGCCGTTGCCGTGCTGGTGTTCAGCGCGCTCGTGATGGGCCTTGCGCCGGCCTTGCGCCTCGCCAAGGTGGACGTGCGGACACTCTTGAATGAGGGCGGTCGCAGCTCGACACCTGGACAAGGCACGTCGCGCTCGATGTCCACGCTCATCGTTGTCGAGATCGCGCTCGCGATCGTGTTGACGGCCGGAGCGGGCTGGCTGGTGCAGAGCTTCGCACGGCTCGGCGCCGTCGATCCGGGATACACGCCCGAAGGACGGCTGGTGATGGCCGTGCGGCCCGGAAGGACCTTCGACTTTCGAAAGATCGACGAAGTGTACGCCTGGTCGGACGCGGTGATGCAGCGCATCCGGGACGTGCCTGGCGTTGCACATGCCGGGTCGGCCGCGACTTTTCCTCTGCAGCCAAACCGTGACGGTACGGTCATCGTCGGCGTGCAGGGCGAGGTCTGGGACCCGAGTTACCCGACCAATGCCCACGTGCGCAACGTGTCGGTGGGCTTCTTCGAAGCGATGGGCGTCACGCTGGTCGCCGGACGCCTGTTCACGGACGGCGATCGCCGGGACACGACGCCGGTGGCGATCGTGAACCAGGCGTTCGTGAGCAGGTTCCTCGGCACGCGGGATCCGCTCGCGACCGCCTTCGCCTACGGCCTTCCGGCGCCCGATTCCAAGTCCATGCGCGACATCGTCGGGGTGGTGGAGGACATGCCGTATGCGTCGCTCGGCGAGCCGCCGGGACCGGCGTTCTACATCGTCCACACGCAACTGTTTCCGCTGGTGCGGCAAACGGTCGTGGCGACGGCGCGCTCCGGCGATGTGCGAGCGCTCGAATCGGGCCTTCGCTCGTCGCTGACGGCGTTCGATCCGCTGATGATGGTCAGCTTCAGCACGGCGCCGGAGATTGTGGCGGCGACGCTCAGCCGCCAGCGCCTCGGCATGACACTGATGCTCATCTTCGGCGTCCTCGCGCTCGTGCTGGCCGCGGTTGGGATCTACGGCGTCATTGCCTATGCCTCGGCGCAGCGCCGCGAAGAGATGGCGACGCGCATGGCGCTCGGATCGTCGGCCGGCCAGCTGTTCTGGCTGGTGATGGGCAGCGGCCAGCGCCTTGCCATCGTCGGCGTCCTGCTTGGCCTCGTTGGTGCGTATGCCGGAGGCCGCCTCGTCGCGAGCCGTGTCTACGACATGCGCGCCGCCGACCCGCTGATCCTTCTTACGGCAGCCGTGATCGTCGCGGCGGTCACGCTGCTGGCGACGATGATTCCGGCGGTGCGCGCCAGCCGGATCGACGCCGCCCGCGCCCTCAGGTCGGAGTAGACGTGTGGTCGCGATCGGCAAGAGGGACATCCTTGCCGGTACGCGAGTGTGCCACAAGGGTTGATCTGTTGATGGCGCCAGGCGCGGGCTGACGGGACGCGTCCTGACGGAGCCGCCGACGCATCGGCAGCCGGTCGATCGACGACCCGCCTGGCAGGAGCGCGCTCAGGTACCACAGGGCGAAGCCGCGGAAGAGCAATTCCTCGCAGATGCCGGCGGTGACGCCGACCGCGGCAAAGACGCGCATCTCGGCGGCGCTGGTGGGGATGACGGCCCGAGTGCCCGGCGACCGCTCGAGCTGAGCCCGCACCGACGCTCGTGCCTCTTCGGACGCGAGCTCGGCGCGGATCTGCGCCGCAAAGACGATTGCTGTCGCCGCGCAGAGCGCCACCGTGATCCACGCGGCCGTGCCGGCAGGCACTACGACCCCAGGGCTGCGAGCGGCCGGCCCGTCCACTGCCAGAGCATCCCGAGCAGCAGCGTGAGCGTCCATTGCCCGGCGATCCCCCAGCCATAGAAGCGGGTGCGGGCGCGGGTGTCGCCCAACTCGATTCGCCGCGCCAGCCGCGAGACCGACCACGCGCTGGCGGGGATCAACAGGACGAGCGAGGCTGCGAGCGCATGGTCCGCCCACGTCATGACCGGGTTCTCCCCATAGGCATGAACAGGCTGGTCCATCTGAAGATATCGCCGGCGCGGGATCGCGCCCGGTTGGCCTGGCGGAAGACCGCCTCGATCTCGCCGAGCAGCGCCAGCACGCGTTTGATCTCGGACGGCGCCAGCGCCGCGCTCAACTGCAATCCGTGAAAGCGTCCCTTCAGCGTGTCGAGGCTCTGGACGAATGCGCCGTCGACGTCGCGCGTCGCCTGTCGCAGCACCGCTTTGAGCGCGGCTGCCGCCGCCCGCTGGTCCCCTGCGCGCGGCCCGGCCGCCACCGCCAGCCGCTTCGCCACCGGCGCATAGACCGCTTCGGGCCGGCGAGGCCCCGGCCGGCGAGCCACCTCGCGCACGATGCCGGCGTGCTCGAGGGCACGGATGTGGTGATACACGGCACCGGGCGACCGGCCGAGGTGCGCGGCCATCTCGCGCGCCGAGGCGCGTCCGAGGGCGCCGAATGCCTCGACAATCTCCAGCCGCGACGGCGAGGCCAGCGCCCGCGCCTGCGCCGGGGTGAGGACCGTGGCGGCGCCAGGGCGGCGCGGCATGATGAATCTGTCAATTGATTGATTCGGATTTATTGTCAACTGGACTCATTCGGCTGGCGCAGGCCGCCAGGCCGCCGGGTCAGGTCCTCGATCCGGGCCTCGCGGCCGCGCATGACCCGGCGCTCAGTGCTCGACCGGTTCGTCGCGGCGTTGCCGCGATTCGCGCGGCAACGCCCCGAACGTGACGACGACCTGGCGACCGTTCACACGAGTCGTGATGCCCTCGTCGCCAAAGAACGGAAGTGGTGTGGCCGATTACGGCACCGTGACCGTCACCTCGTTCGATGCCGGGCTCGTGCCGGCCGCGTTGGTGGCGGTGATTCGCACATAGTACGTGCCGCTCGGTATGCCCGGGAACACGGCGCTCGTGCCGCCGAGGGGCACCGTTGCGATCGACGCGCCACCGGGGGTCATCGATGCGGTGAGCGTGTAGCGCGCTGGCGGGCCGCCGCCTCCTGGCGACCATGACACCGTGACCGTGGACCCGCTCGCACTGGCGGTGAGGGTGGGAGCGCCGGGCGCGGTGAGACCCGCGACGGTCACCGACACCTCGTTCGACGGCGCACTCGTGCCGCCCGCATTCTGCGCCACCAACCGGACGTAGTAAGTGCCGACTGGCACGTTGGGCACGGCCACGCTGGTGGCGGTTGCAGACAACGGCAGTGTCGCGATCGTCGAGGAGAAGCCGGGCGTCAGCCCTGCCAGCAGGACGTAGCCGCTCAGCGGACCGGCCGGCGCGCTCCACGTGAACATGGCCGTCGTGCCCGTCACGTTCCCCGCCAGCCCTGCCGGCGGGGCGGGAGGCGGCAGGGCGCCGCCAGGGAAACTCACGGTGACGCCCGGCGATTCCGGTCCCGTGCCGGAGGCGTTGGTTGCCGTGAGGCTCAGCAGGAACGTACCGTTCGGCGCGGCCGCCACGAACGACAGCCCCGGGCCGAGCGGCACGGTGAGGAGCGGCGCCGCGCCCGGGGCCGCGCGGGCGATCAACGTGTAGCCCGCCGGCGGGGCGCCAGACAGCGGGGCGCTCCACGACAGGTGCAAGGTGTTGCCGAACGCCGTCGCCTGCACCGCCGTTGGCGCTCCCGGCACTCCAGTGGTGGCGGGACGTCGAATCTCGATCGGCTCGCGCTCGCTGGCGACGCCGTTCCGATGCACCACGAGGAGAGCCATGCTTTCGGGGGCGCTGCTCGGCAATTGTGCGTCGATCCGCTCCGGGCTGACGGAGTAGAGCCCGACGGCTTGCCCGGCAACGCGAACCTCGACACCCCCGAGCGATGTTTGCGGCACACCGCCAGGCGCCGCGACGGCCGCCGCCGCGAGCCGCCACCCGATGATGGCGAATCGCGACGAAGGCGCGATCCCGGGCTCGCCGGTGGCCGCGTCCACCACGCCTTTCTGGGCGCGAATCTGCGGGACGATGTCCTGGGAGTCGATATAGGCCGGACGGGCGGAGATGTCGATGCCGGCAGTCGGCACGCCTCCGACGCCGGCGAACACGCGGTTCTCGAGCGCCGACGCGTCGTTGTCGGCGCCTTCCTCGGAGTAGTTGGTGATATAGGCGAGGCTTCGAGTGTTGGGCAGGTAATACACCAGAGACATCGTGCCGCGCAGCCCGCCGGCAAACCGGATTCGGTTGCCCGCGGGTACCGGTATGACCTGCCAGCCCAGGCCGATCCACGACGTGGCATCCGGCGCGACGAAAGACGGGCGGGCCTGGATCTCGGCCATGGTCGCGGCGCTGAACATCGCCGGCTGGCCGGCCCGGCCGAAGACGGCGTCGATGAAGCGGACCAGCGCCGGCGCGGTGGCGACCCAGCCGCCGGGCCCCTCCATGCTCTCGTTGTACCACTGGCCGTAGGGGTCCGGGACGAGGCCGGGCATCCACGGGAACACGCTCGGTCCGCGGGGGGCGCCCGCCGGCTGGTGGTAGGCCGCTTCATGGCGCAGGGGGTTGAAGGACTGCGACCGGCCCTCGTAGAGCGTCCGCCCGACGCGCATCGATGTCCGGATGCCGAGCGGCTCGAGCAGCGTCTCGCGTGTGTAGCGCTCGTAGGGCATCCCGGACACGCGTTCGACGACGAGCGCCAGCATCGCGTAGGCGACTCCGGTGTAGGCGTAGCGGGTGCCTGGCTCGAAGTGGAGTGGTGCCGTGAAGATCCAGCGAACGACGTCGGCCGAAGTCGCCGGACCGCGGATGCCGAGCGCCGTCGAAATGTTCCGGCTGTTCTGGATGGGCTCGCCGCCGATGTCGCGGTCCCAGCCGAGCGAGTGTTGCAGCAGGTTCCGCAGCGTCACCCGCCCCCACCGCTGGTCGACCGGGCCGCCCGCCGGGGCGAGGTCGCTCAGGTGCTGCACGACCAGGTCGTCCAGCGACAGCTGACCAGCCTCCCTCAGCTTCATGATGGCCATGGCCGTGATCGGCTTGGAAATGCTGCCGATCCGCATCATGGTCGTCGGCAGCATCGTGCGTCCGGTCAGCTCGGCGTGCCCGACGGCGCCGGCACAGTCCAGCGTCCCCCCGGTCGACATCGCGAACGAGATCCCGGTCAGGGCGAACTCGGCGCGTGCGCCACGCAAGGTGGTCTGGACCCCGGCCGGGCACTCCTCGAAGGTCTCAGGCGCCGGCTGCGCCTGTGCGCAGAGGGGGACCAGGGCGATGAGGAAGACGAGGGCTCTGACAAGCATGGCGGACCTCTGCAGGGGGATACCGAGGCGAGCTCGGGGGGTACCGGTTCAATTCGCTCTCATGGGTACGAACGGAATCGCCGGACCATAGGGGTCATGGCCGGGACGTTGGAGCGAAATCCGGTGACCGACCCTTCAGGGTCGCCGCGGGTTCAGGCGCGACTGCGCCAGCACCGCGTAGGGATGCGTGTCGCCGAGCAGCTCCCTGTACGCGGTGTAGCTCGCCTCGAGCAGCGCCTGCGCTTCGCTCGCACGGCCCTGCGCCCGCAAGGTCAATCCCAGCTCGCCATCGGCGTGCGCCATCAGCGACTTCAGCGACGGATGCCGTGACAGAATCCGGCGTGCGTCCAGCAGGATCTCCTCCGATTCGCGCAGCCGGCCCTGCAGCCGATAGGTCGGGCCCAGACCGAGCTGAGGGCCCAGCAGGTCCTGGTGGCCGGGCGGCCGTATCGTACGGAAGGTGGTGTACGCGTCGAGCAGGACCGGTTCGGCGCGGTCGGGCTGTCCGTCGTAGGCCAGGGCGCGGCCCCAGGTGGTCTTGAACACCGCGAGAGTTGGATGGCTGGCGGGCAGGAACTGTGCGCCGGCTTCGACGGCCGCCGCGCCGTACTGCTCTGCCCGGGCGTAGTCTCCCTTGGTGCGCATCAGCTCCGAGAGCTGGCGCAGCGCCCAGCCGCGCTCGGGCGGCACTGTCGGTAGTCGATCGATCAGGTCGAGGGCGTCACCCAGCATCGACTCGGCCGTGTCGAGCTCGCCGACGATGAGCAGCTGCAGGCCCAGATTGAGGGCCAGATTGGCCGCCATCGCATTCGACGTGCCGCTGTCGCGGGCCAGCAGGATCGCTTCGCGCATCAGCGCCAGGCCCTCCTCGCTCCGCGGGTCTCGGCGCGTGACGGCCAGCGCGAGGTTGTTGACGGCGCTCGCGAGCACGTCGGGCTCGACACGGTCCTGGTGCTGCCGCAGTGTCGGCAGCGCAGCCCGCAGGCGCCGCTCGCCTTCGTCGAACTTGCCGAGATCGAGCAGGCCTTTGCTCCGAACGACCTCGGTGACGGCCATCTCCAGCGAATCGCCGCGCTCGCCGAAGATTGCCATGGCCCGCTCGAGATGCTCTTCACCCTGATCGGTCGCGCCGAGACTGACGTACGCGCGGCCGAGCGTGCGGCGCATCGAGGCTTCGAGCTCCGGCGTGGCACCCAGCTCTGCGCCAACGGTGCCTCCGGCACGATCGAGCAGCTCGCGCACGGTGATGGTCATCGCGCGGGCAGCATCGGGGTTGGTGCCGACAGGCGCTGCGGATTCCAGCATGCGCGTCAGAAACCGGTTGAGCTGACTGGTCTTGCCCGCCTCGGTCGCGGCGACGGCTGCCTGGCGGCGCGCGTCCGCAGCCCGATCGATCGACACCAGCGTCGCCCCCACCAGGCCGACAAGGAGCGTCGCCACAAGAGACGACGCGATCCAGTGGCGCCGGACGAAGCGCGAGGCCACATACGCCATTGACGGAGTCCGCCCCAGTATCGGCGAGCCTTCGGCCCACCGTGCCAGGTCGTCCGCGAGGTGCTGCACGCTGGGATAGCGATGCTGCGGCTCGGCCGACAAGGCCTTTCGCACGATCGTGCCGAGGTCGCCCGAGAGCTGTCGGCGCAGCCGCACGACGGAGGTCTGCCGCGCCGCCGCGGCTTCGGCGGTGACCGTCGTGTGAGGCGCGGTCGGCGGCGTGCCGGCAAGGGCACGTTCGACCGTGGCGATGAGCGACGTGTCGTGACGGAAGGCGCGTGCACCGGTCACCAGCTCGTAGAGCACGAGGCCAAGGCTGTACTGATCGCTGGCCGTGCTGACGGCCTGGCCGGTCAACTGCTCCGGGCTGGCATACGCGGGCGTGAACGGGGCGCGCGAGATGGTGGCCAGGCGATTCGGCTGGACCAGCGTTGCCGTTCCGAAGTCGACGACCTTGACCCGGCCCTCGCCGGTCACGAGGATGTTCGACGGCTTGAGGTCGCGATGCAGCACGAGGCTGCGGTGTGCGAACGTCACGCCCTCGCACACCTGCGCGAACAACTGCAGCCGGCGCGTGAGATCGAGCTGATGCTCGTCGCAGTAGCGATCGATCGGCACGCCGTCCACGTACTCCATCACGAGGTAGGGTTCGCCGAGAGCGGTCACGCCGCCGTCGAGGAGGCGGGTGATGGCCGGATGCTCGAGGGCCGCGAGAATCTGCCGCTCGCGCTTGAACTGCTCGACCAGCGTCGGATCCGCCAGCCGCAGGTCCATGATCTTGACGGCCACGCGCTGCTCGAACGCCTCGTCGGCGCGGTGTGCCACGTAGACGGCGGCCATGCCCCCGCGGGCGACGAGCCCGTCCACCTGATAAGCGCCGAGCCTCGAGCCGAGGTGCGCGTCGTGCGACTCCAGCGGCTGCTGCAGCCAGGCATCCTCAGCCAGCAGCGCCTGCACATCGTCGGCAAGCGTGGGCTCGCCCGCGCAGAGCTCCAGCACACGATTCGTGCGTGCCTCGCCGGGCCCCAGGTCGGCGACCTGGTGAAAGACGGCTTCAATCCGCTGCCAGCGTTCGACGTCGGTCATCGTGGTGCGCCATACTATCCTGTCGATGAGCGAGCCGCCCGGACACCTGACCGAGATCCTGCAGACCTGGGGTCGGGGCGATGCGGCGGCACTCGACCGCCTGATGCCGGAGGTGTACCAGGAGCTGCGCGCGATGGCGAGACGTCATCTCGGCTTCGGGCGATCCGCCGTCACCATCCAGGCGACGATGGTCGTGCACGACCTCTACCTGCGGCTGCTGCGGCAGGAGCGCGCTGCCTTTCCGAACCGCCGTGCCTTCTTCGCCTTCTCCGCTGCCGCGATGCGCCATATCGTCATCGATCACGTGCGCGCCCGGCGGGCGGAGAAACGGGGCGCCCGGCACGCTCGCGTGCCCCTGAGCGACGACCTGCAGTTCGTCGATCCGACCGATGACGAAGTGCTCGATCTCGATCGTGCGCTCGACGAGCTTGCCGCGCTCGACCCACGCAAGGCCGAGCTCGTGCAGCTCTGTGTGTTTCTCGGCTGCGGCCGCGCCGAGGCTGCTGAGCTGATTGGCATCTCGCCAGCAACCGCCAAGCGGGATTTCCGGCTGGCCCGCGCCTGGTTGTCGCAGCGCATGCGGCTCGACGTGGACGCCGGCGGGCACTGAGGGTCCGCGAGCGGGCTCACCTGATCCCGCCGGCGTCCGGCGGTGGCAATGCCTGTGCTAGCATCGCGCGACTCATGCGTAGGCATGATCAGGAGGCGGCACCATGTCGGCGATCGAGACGATCAAGGCAGCGTACGCGGCGTTCGGCCGAAACGATCCGTCGGCGCTGTTTGCCGCCATGGATACGGCCATCAACTGGAACGAAGCCGAGGGCAGTCCGCTTGCGGATTGCAATCCTTATGTTGGTCCGCAGGCCATCGGGGATGGCGTGTTCGCGCGCTTGCTGGCCGCGATCGACGACTTCACGGCTGTCCCCAGTACGTTCATCGATGGCGGCGACCATGTCGTGGTGCTCGGTCGCTACGGCGGCATCATGAAGAACGGCGGCACAAGGCTCGACTCCCCGTTCTGCCACGTGTACCGGTTTCACGATGGCAAGGCCGTGACGTTCCAGCAGTACACCGACACGGCGCAGTGGGCGAGATTGATGGGCTGATCGTCTCGCGCGGTGCAGCCGTCCAGTCGAGGGCGTCAGCGGACGATCCCGGCTCGCAGTCGGGGTCGATGATCGGCGCGCCGATGGGCGTGGCCGGGTCCGTCGCGCTTCACGTTCCCGTCGACCACGCCGGCAGGGACTGACCGGCGAGGGCGCTTTCTGGTAGCGTGTTCTCCACCGATGCTGCTTGCTGACTCAGCGTGTCGACGCACGCCTCACGCACTCCTGGTGGCCGCGCTCGTCGTTCTTGGATGGACGAGCGGGACGGCGCGACAGCCCGATCCGATCACCTACACGGTGCGGATCCCCGATCCCGCCAGCCATCTCATCGAGGTGACGGCGCTGGTACCCAGCGACGGGCGGCAGGCCATCGAGTTGATGATGCCGGTGTGGTCCCCGGGCTACTACCGCGTGGAGGACTACGCGGCCAACGTGCGCGACCTGCGCGCGACGACACCGAATGGCGCGGCTCTGCCGGTGGACACCGTGCGGCCGAGTCACTGGCGGGTCGAGACCGGCGGAGCGTCGCAGGTCAGGCTCTCCTACGAAGTGTTCTGCAACGAGCGCAGCGTGACGACCAACGAGGTCGTCGCGGACTACGCGGTCCTCAACGGCGCACCGACGTTCATCACGCTGGCCGGTTCGGACCGGAGACCACACGAGGTGACCATCGAGTTGCCGGCCGGATGGACGCATGCGATGAGCGGCCTCGAGGATCTCGGACCGGGCCGCTTCCGGGCCGCGGACTTCGAGACGCTGGTGGACTCGCCGATCATGGCCGGCCGTCTCGGGGTTCGCGAGTTCGCGGTCGGCGGCAAGCCCCACTACGTCGTCAGTGCCGGCAACTCGGAGGGCTGGGACGCCGACGCGGCGGTCGTCAGCCTCCAGACCTTCGTTGCCGAGAACGAGCGCTTCTGGGGCGTGCTGCCGTACGACAAGTATCTGTTCCTGCTGATGTTCCGTCCCGGCGGCGGCGGGCTCGAGCACAAGAACTCGAACCTCTCGACCGTGACGACGCGCACCGGCCCGCGCGGGTGGGCCAGCCTCGGCTTGCTCACCCACGAGTTCGTCCATCTCTACAACGTCAAGCGCCTGCGGCCGGTGGAGCTCGGCCCGTTCGACTTCGAACGCGCGCCGACGACCGGCAGCCTCTGGATTGCCGAGGGGGTCACGTCCTACTACAGCGGCCTGCTGATGACGCGCGCCGGGCTCCAGACACCGGAGGCGTATCTCGACTCGCTCTCCTCGCTGATCGGCAACCTGCAGAACGCGCCGGGACGGCTCCTGCAGTCGGTCGAGCAATCGTCGCTCGATGTGTGGAACAACAGCCTCTCCGGCGTCAACCCGAGCGCGTCGACGGTCAGCTACTACAACAAGGGCAACGTGCTCGGCCTTCTGCTCGATGTGAAGATACGCCGCACCACGCACGGGCGCGCCAGCTTCGACGATGTGATGCGGCAGGCCTACCAGCGGTATTCTGGCGACCGCGGCTATACGGCCGAGGAGTTCCGGGCCGTGGCGGAGCGCATTGCCGACACGGATCTTCGCGAGTGGTTTCGGCGCGCCGTCTCGTCGACCGAGGAGCTCGACTACGAGGACCTGCTCGAGTGGTACGGCCTGCGCTTCGCCCCGTCCGAGAGTCCGATCGCGGGCAACTGGAAGCTGGAGATCCGGCCCGATCAGACTGACGCGCAGAAGCAGAACCTGGCTCGCTGGCTCGCCCCTTCGTCGCGTTGAGCGGCCGTAAGTCTCCCACTCGCGGCGGGAGTGAAGTCGGGTGGCGGAACTGAGGTTCCGCCCTGTACCTCACCTACCTCATGTCATCAGCGAGGTGCGTCGATCGGGACCAGGCTCCTCAACGATCGCTGGAGGCCATCACGAGCGGCGGGAGTTCAAAGTGAACAGTTCAAAGTTCAAAGGACCTTTGACGGCCACCTGGACTGCGCCCGGCAGCGGGGCGCGGCAAGCTGACGCTCGAGATACTTGAACTTTGAACGGTCAACTTTGAACTGAGTCAGCGCTGCTGCTGGCTGCCAGCCGGCCTGAGCGTCGGGTACTCGATCCCGAGCTGCTCGAGATAGGTCCCGAACTTCGTCGGATCGTAGTAATACTTCTTCATCTCCTCGCGATACTTTGCGAGGATGCCGGCGTTCAGATGAATCGCCGGCTTGTCGGCAGCCGTGATGAACGGGATGTACTTCCGGTCCCTGGTCTGGACGTCGCGGTAGTAGTCCCACGCCTGCTGCACGAGCTCCGGCCGGTTGAGGAAGTCGAGCACGGTCATGGCCATGACCTTTGCACCTGCCACCACGCCCTTGTGCGCAATTGGCGTGGCGCTGGCAATCGCGCTCGACCAGTTGTGGCCCGGAAGACCGGGGATGTTGGCCGGGTAGCGGAGCGTTACCGTCGGCACGTTCCACGAGATATCGCCGATGTCGTCCGAGCCGCCTCCGTAGTTGTCGGAGTTGGCGACCGGTCCGCGCAGCTCTTCGAGCTTGGTGGCCAGCCCGGGCTGGGTGGGGTTGCCCAGTTCCTTCTGCACACCCTTTGCGAGCGCCTGGTCGGCCTCGCTCCAGGTGGGCAGGCCCACCTTCTTGATGTTCTCGTACATCACCTCGGCCACCGTCTTGTTCATGTGCTGCGGGTAGGCGGTGCCGAGGATACGGGAGGTCCACTTGGTGTTGGTCATCAGCGCGGCACCCTCCGCCATCTTGTCGCCGATCTCCCACATCTCCTTGATGTGCGGCTGGTCGTTCTCACGGAAGAAGTACCAGACGCTGGCATTTCGCGGGACGACGTTGGGCTGGTC
>CAZJBN010000127.1:0-12753 GCA_964543955.1 uncultured Bifidobacteriaceae bacterium | reverse complement strand
TGACCGCGCACGACGGCTTCACGCTGAAGGACCTCGTCACCTACGAGCAGAAGAGAAACGAGGCCAACGGCGAGCACAACCGCGACGGCGAATCCAACAACCTCGGCTGGAACTGCGGGGTCGAAGGGCCGACCGACGACCCGGACATCCGCGCGCTCCGCCTGCGGCAGCGGCGCAATCTCCTGGCGACGGTCTTCCTGTCGCAAGGCGTCCCCATGATGAGCGGCGGAGACGAGATGGGCCGCACCCAGCTCGGCAACAACAACGCGTATTGCCACGACAGTGAGCTCAGCTGGACCAACTGGCGACTCGACGCCGACGATCAGGCGTTTCTGGCGTTCGTCCGCCGTCTCGGCCGCATCCTCGAGTCACAACCCGTGCTGCGCCGCCGCAAGTTCTTCCGCGGAATCGCACTGGGCGGCTCGACGGAGAAGGACATCATGTGGCTCTCCCCCGATGGAACCGAGATGACCGCCGATGAGTGGAACGCGGACCACGTCAAGTGCCTCGGCGCACGCCTCTCCGGTACCGCGACGGGCGAGATGGATGAGCTCGGCCGCTCCGTCACGGGCGACACGCTCGTCTGTCTCATCAATGCCGGCGACACGCCGGTGGCGTTCACCATGCCGGACCCTTCGTCGGCAGGGTGGGAATGCCTCCTGGATACCTTTGACGATGCGCGAACGGGAGCCGTCGTGGCGGGGGGGCGGGCCCACCAGCTCGTCGAACACTCGCTCGCGGTCTTCTCGATGAAGGGACCGGACCGATGACAGCCAGACGTACGGGCGCCAGGCGACCCATGCCCTCCGACGGCCTCGCGCGCGTGGTCATCGAGGCCGTCGAGCCTACGGCCGACGCCGGCCGCTTCGCCATCAAGCGGACTCCCGGCGAGGCGGTCGTCGTCTCGGCGGACATCCTTGCCGATGGACACGACCAGCTTGCCGGCGTCGTGCGATACCGGCCGGTGTCGAGTCCCGACACGAACAGCGAGTGGAGAGAGTCGCCGCTGCGCCTGCACGACAACGATCGCTGGATCGGCCGCTTCACACCGACGTCCATCGGCCTCTATCGGTTCACGGTGGACGCGTGGGTGGACGCGTTCGAGTCCTGGCGGGCGGCGCTCGTCAAGCGCGTGGACGCGCGCCAGGTCGCCGAGACCGACCTGGTCGAGGGCGCGATGCTCGTGCGCGCGGCCGCGGCCCGCGCCTCCGGCACGAGCGACGGCGCGTGGCTGGCCGAACGCGCCGAGCGCCTGGCGTCGACGGCCGGTGTGGAGCAGCGTGCGCGCGCGGCCCTCGGCGAAGACCTGCGCGTGGTCATGCGCCGCCATCCGGATCGCGCGCACGCGACCCGTCACGAGCCCGAGTGTCCGGTGCTGGTGGAGCGCGAACGCGCGCGGACCGGCGCCTGGTATGAAATGTTTCCGCGGTCGACGAGTCCCCATCCCGGGCAGGGCGGCACGTTCGCCGATGCCGAGGCCCGCCTGCCGGACATTGCCGCGATGGGCTTCGACGTCCTGTACCTGCCTCCGATTCATCCGATTGGCATCACGGCGCGGAAGGGGCCCGGGAACACGCCCGTGGCCGGCCCGGATGACCCTGGCAGTCCCTGGGCGATCGGATCCGAGGACGGAGGACACACGGCCGTCGAACCCGGACTCGGCACGCTGGAGGACTTCGGCCGGTTCGTCGAGTCGGCTCGCGGTCACGGGCTCGAGATCGCCCTCGACCTGGCGTACCAGTGTTCGCCGGATCACCCCTGGGTTCGCGAGCACCCCGAGTGGTTCCGCCACCGCCCGGACGGATCGATCAAGTACGCCGAGAACCCGCCGAAGAAGTACCAGGACATCTATCCCATCGACTTCGAGTCGTCCGACTGGCCTGCACTCTGGCGCGAGCTTCGGTCGGTCGTGACGTTCTGGGCCGAACGGAGCGTCCGCATCTTCAGAGTGGACAACCCGCACACCAAGCCGTTCGCCTTCTGGGAATGGATGATCGCGAGCGTGCACGACGAGTATCCGGATGTGGTGTTTCTCTCCGAGGCGTTCACGCGGCCGAAGGTGATGAAGCGCCTGGCCAAGCTCGGATTCTCGCAGTCCTACACGTACTTCACCTGGCGCAACACCAGGGAGGAGCTGACCGAGTACTTCACCGAACTGGCGACGACCGACATGCGGGAGTACTTCAGGGGCAACCTCTTCGCCAACACACCGGACATCCTGCACGCCTACCTGCAGCAGGGCGGACGGCCTGCCTTCGAGGCGCGGCTCGTCCTGGCGTCGATGCTTGGCGCCAACTACGGCATCTACAGCGGCTTCGAACTCTGCGAGCACGTCGCCGTGCCCGGCACCGAGGAGTACCTGGACAGCGAGAAGTACACGTTTCGCCAGCGGGACTGGGATCGGCCCGGCCACATCAAGCCACTCGTCACCGCCGTCAACCGTGCGCGGCACGCGGAGCCGGCCCTGCAGTTCGAGGGCGGACTGCAGTTCCACGAGACCGACAACTCCCGGATCATCGCGTTCAGCCGCATCAGAGACGGCGCCGGCGTGTTCGTCGTCGTCAACCTCGATCCCCACCACGTCCAGCACGGCTTCGTGCGCATGCCGCTCGGTCGGTTCGGCCTCGACGACGCCGCGCCGTACGAGGTCGAGGACCTCCTGGACGGCGCGCGCTACACGTGGGCGGGCGGGCCCAACTACGTCCGGTTCGATCCGTCGGAGCGAATGGCGCACGTGCTCAAACCCCACGCGCCGCCTGTCGTGCCGGCGTTGAAGGCGCCACGCTCCGCCGACCGATTGATGGACGCCGAGACGCGGACCGTCATCGAGCAGGACCTGCTCGTGCCCTACCTGCTCAACCAACGATGGTTCGGCGGCAAGGCACGCGAGGTGCAGTCGGCGCGATTCTCGGATTGGACCGTTCTCTGTCTGGAGCCGAAGCCTGTCTTCGTGGCCATTGTCGACGTGGCGTATCTGGACGACAGCCGCGAGTCCTACCAGCTGCCGCTCACCGTCCTCGACGGCGCGGCCGGTGCGGCGGTCGCGCGGGCACGGCCGGAATCCCGCGTGGCCCGCCTCGACGACGGCACGTGGCTGTGCGACGCCTTCATGGACGACGAGGCATGCCGCCTGCTCGCGGACCTCGCGCACCGCGGCGGCGTCCTCACCACCTGGTTCGGCCGAGTCTCCGCGGAGGCCATCGGGCGTGAAGCCGCCGACGCCGTCGCCTCGTCGGCGCCGATCGCGCGGCTGCCCGGCACGCACAGCAACTCGGCCGCGACCGTCGGCGATCGACACCTGCTCAAGATCTTCAGGCGCCTCGAAGAGGGCGTGAACCCCGACGTCGAGATCGGACGATTCCTCGCCGGCATCGGCGAGGATGTCGGCGTTCCGCCGTTGTCGGGCGTCATCGAGTACCAGGCGGCCCGCGGCGCCCGGTCGACGCTGGCCATCCTGCAGCGCTTCGTGGCGAGCGAGTCGAGCGGGTGGGACCACGCGCTGGCGGCGCTGGGCAGGTACTTCGAGCGCGCGCGCCACGCGGGCGAACGGGGCGAACGTCCGCCGCTCGCCGATGAGCCGATCGTGGAGCTCGCGTCACGGCCGATCCCCGAGGCGGTCACGCTGCTCGTCGGCAGCTATCTGCAGACGGCAGGCACGATAGGACGCCGCACGGCGGCGCTCCATCGGGCCCTGGCGTCGAGCACGACGGACAACGCCTTCGTTCCTGAACGGGCATCCAGGTCCGATGTGTCAACGCTGATGGCGCGCATGCGCGAGGAGGCCAACGACGTCCTCGCCCTGCTCGAGTCGCGCGAGGCGTCGCTCGATCCCGACACGGCAGCGATGGCACGACAGGTGCTGGACAGCCGCACGACGCTCGTCGAGGGCTTCGACGTCCGGGCCCGCTCGCTCGCCGGCCTGGTGCGCATCCGCGTACACGGCGACTACCACCTCGGCCAGGTGCTGATCGCAGGCGACGATATCGCCATCATCGACTTCGAAGGCGAGCCCACGCGCTCGCTCGAGGATCGGCGTACCAGGCAGTCGGCGCTTCGCGACGTGGCCGGCATGCTGCGCTCGTTCGGCTACGCGGCATCGACCGGGCTCGCGACGGCCGCGAACGGCGACGCGTCGGTGCGGGCCGCACTGGAGCCGTGGGAGCGCGCGTGGGAGACGTGGACCGCCGTCGCCTTCCTCCGCGGCTATCTCGAAGGCGCCGAATCCGCCGGCATTCTCCCGCAGGAACCGGACCAGATTGCCACGCTCCTCGACCTGTTCGTGCTCGAGAAAGTGTTCTACGAGATTCACTACGAGCTCAACAGCCGTCCCGACTGGGTGTGGATTCCCCTGCGGGCCCTCCTCGGCGCTATGGTCGCCGGCAACCGACCGTCGGCCTCGCCGTGACGACGCCGCGACCAGCGGGCGCGCGATGGTTGCCGGCGTTCGGCGCGTACGCGGAGGGCCGGGGCACGCGCTTCAGGGTCTGGGCTCCCGGGCGGCGCCGTGTCGATGTGTTGATCGATCCCGACGGCGACCGCGAGCGTCGGCCGCTCACCGCCAGTGACGCCGGCTGCTTCTCCGGCTGGTTCGACGATGTCGCTCCGGGAACGCGGTACAAGTACGTGGCGGACGGCATGGACGCATGTCCGGACCCCGCATCCCGCTGGCAGCCTGACGGCGTCCACGGCGCGTCCGTTGTCGTCAACCCTGGCACGTACGCATGGACCGATCGGGACTGGCGGGGTATCGCTCTGGAGGATCTCGTTGTCTACGAGCTGCATGTCGGCACGTTCACGCCTTCAGGGACCTTTGCAGGGGTTGCCGAGCGACTGCGGATGCTCGTGGATCTTGGCGTGACCGCCATCGAGCTGATGCCGGCCGCCGACTTTCCCGGCACGCGCAACTGGGGCTACGACGGCGCAAGCCTCTACGCGCCCGCGCACGTCTATGGTGCACCGGACGATCTGAGACGCCTCGTCGATGCGGCCCATGCCTGCGGCCTGGCCGTGCTCCTCGACGTCGTGTACAACCACTTCGGTCCGGACGGCGCCTGGGCCGTCGCGCTCAGCCCGCTCTTTCTCTCCGCTCGGCACCAGAGCCCGTGGGGAGCCGCGATCAACATGGACGGTCCCGGTTCGGAAGTCGTGCGCGCGTTCTTCATCGACAACGCGCTGCACTGGCTTCACGAGTACCACATCGACGGCCTGCGTCTCGATGCGACGCACGCCATCGTCGACGACGGCCCGCGCCACATCATGGGGGAGCTCGCGTCGCGCGTGCGGACTGAAGGGCCAGCGCGCCCCGTCCTCCTCATTGCCGAGGACGACCGCAACCTGGCGAACATCGTCCGCCCGTCCGGCACCGGCGGGTGGGGCTTCGATGCGGTGTGGAGCGACGACCTGCATCACGAAGCGCGCACTCTCATCGCGGGCGACCGCGAAGCATACTTCGGGGACTTCGCCGGGACGACGGAGGAACTGGCGGCGACGATCGGCCGGGGCTGGCTCTATACGGGGCAGCGATCGGCCTATCGCGGTGCGTCCAGGGGCACCGACCCGACCGGGATTCCGCTCGAGCGGATGGTCACCTTTCTGCAGAACCACGATCAGATTGGAAACCGCGCCACCGGTGCCCGGCTGCACCAGGACGTGGACCTCCCTGTGCTCCGCGCCCTGACGACGTTGTGGCTGCTGGCACCCGAGACGCCGCTGCTCTTCATGGGGCAGGAGTGGGCGGCGAGCACGCCGTTCCTGTTCTTCACCGATCACGAGCCGGAACTGGGCCGGCGCGTCACCGAGGGCCGGCGGCGCGAGTTCGCGCGGTTCTCCGCGTTCAGCGACGAGGCCTCGCGCGCGGCGATTCCGGATCCCCAGGCCGCGGCCACTTTCGAGGCGAGTCGGCTCTCCTGGGAGGAGCGCGAGCGCGAGCCCCACGCCGGCGTCCTTCGCCTGCACCGGGCGCTCCTCGCACTCAGACGATCCCTTCTCCCTTCGTCCGGCGACCCGAAGGGGGTCGAGGTCACCGCGCTCGACGCGGGCACAGTGGCCCTGGCGCGCCACATGCGCGAGTCTGACGACGTGCTGCTTGTCGTGTCGAGGCTCGCCGGCACAGGCACCGTCGACGTCGGAGCATTCGCGCCCGTACGGCACGTGCGCACATGGCGTCGCGTGCTCGGAAGCGAAAACCGCGAGTTCTGCGGACGTCCGACCGAGCGTGACGGCGCCGAGCCAATGCCTCGCGCCGCGGTAGAGCGTGATGGCCTGGTCGTCGCCTTCGACGGGCCGTCCGCCATCGTGCTGAGGGGGCGATGAGCGCCGGCCAGCCGCGGCGGCGGCCGGTGAGCTCCTATCGACTGCAGTTCCATGGCGGTCTTGGTTTTGCCGGTGCGCGCGACCTCGTGCCGTACCTCTCGACCCTTGGCGTCACCGAGTGCTACACCTCTCCGTACCTGCAGGCGGCGCCCGGCAGCCGGCACGGCTATGACATCTGCGACCACAGCCGTCTGGACGCCTCACTGGGGACCGCCGACGACCATCGGGCGTTCGCCGATGCACTCGGCATGCACGGCATGGGCCACATCCTCGATGTCGTGCCCAACCACATGGCGGCAGATCCCGATGCCAATCCATGGTGGCGCGATGTCCTCGAGAACGGGCAGAGCTCGGCGCATGCGGCCGCGTTCGACATCGAATGGTCGCCGTTCAAGCCCGAGCTGAACGGGAAGGTGCTGCTCCCGGTCCTCGGCGACCAGTATGGAAACGTCCTGGAGCGAGGCGAGCTCACGCTGCACTTCGCGGACGGAGCGCTCCACCTGCACTACTTCGATCGGACGTTCCCGATCAGCCCGCGGCAGTCGCCGCACGTTCTCGGCCATGGACTCGACGCGCTCGAGGCGCGTCTCGGGGACGATCCGGACCTGCGCGAGCTGCAGAGCATCCTGACGTCGCTCCAGAACCTGCCGCCGCACACCGAGCGCGATCCTGCACGAATGGTCGAACGCCGGCGCGAGCGGCTGGTGGCGCGCGAACGGCTGACGCGGTTGATCGATCGGTCACCAGCCATCAGGGAACACATCGAGGCGGCGGTCACGCTCGCCAACGGGACACCCGGGGATCCGGCCAGCTTCGATCGCCTCCACCGCCTGCTCGAGGGCCAGCCGACCCGGCTGGCGTACTGGCGCACGGCCATCGACGAGATCAACTATCGGCGCTTCTTCGACATCAACGAGCTCGTCGCCATCCGGATGGAAGAGCCCGCGGTGTTCGACGCGGCGCACGTGGTCGTCCGCGACCTCATCGCGCGGGGTATTGTCACGAGCATCCGCGTCGATCACCCGGACGGTCTCTTCGATCCAGGTGCGTACCTCGAACGGCTGCAGTCGCTCGCGATGTCCGCGGTCCCCGAAGCGGCCGACGGCCAGGGGGCCGACCGTCCCTTCCACATCGTCGTGGAGAAGATCCTCGGGGA
The DNA here is from genome assembly GCA_964543955.1 of uncultured Bifidobacteriaceae bacterium. GTDB lineage: Bacteria > Acidobacteriota > Vicinamibacteria > Vicinamibacterales > UBA2999 > VFZN01. The sequence continues at coordinate 5,285 of CAZJBN010000127.1, read as the reverse complement.
CGACGAGAGCCTGCCGTCGTCGTGGCCGGTTGCCGGAACGACCGGCTACAGCTTCCTGAACCTCGTCGCTGGACTCTTCGTCGACGCGCGCCATGCGTCGCGCCTGCGGCGAATCTACGCGCGCGCCACGGGGCAGTCGGACACGTTCGCCGAGGTGGCCTATCGCAGCAAGCTGACCATCCTCGAGACGTCGATGGCGAGCGAGCTGAACGTGCTCGCACACGACTTGAACACCATCTCCGAGCGCAATCGCCGCTGGCGAGACTTCACGCTCGAGAGCTGCCGCGAGGTGCTGCGCGAGGTGATCGCGTGTTTCCCCGTCTATCGAACCTACCTGACGCCGGACGGCGCCGGCGCCGTGGACCGGCACCGGATCGAGAGCGCGGTGCAGGAAGCGCGGCGGCGCAATCCGCTGATCGAGGAGTCGGTCTTCACCTTCGTCCGGGACATCCTCGTGGCCGACGAGACGGAGGCCGCGCCTGATCCCGATTCGGAAGAGCGCCTTCGCTTTGCGATGAAGTTCCAGCAGTTCACCGGACCCGTGCAGGCAAAGGGCGTCGAAGACACGGCGTTCTACCGCTACAACATCCTCGTCTGCACCAACGACGTCGGAGGGCTCCCGAACCGGCTCGGCGTCTCTCCCGAGACCTTTCACGAGGCCAATCGCCTGCGGCTCGAGCAGCACCGCTTCGAGCTCATCGCCACCTCCACGCACGACAGCAAGCGTGGCGAGGACGCCCGCGTGCGGATTGCCGTCATCTCGGAGCTGCCGGAGATCTGGCGTCGCGGCGTCTCCGAGTGGATGCGCATCAACGCCACTCAACGGACGCGGATCGACATGGGCTGGGCGCCGGATCGCAACGACGAGTACCTGTTCTACCAGGCACTCCTCGGCGCGTGGCCCGCCGAGGCCGACGATTGGCCCGTTCCGCAGAAGGCGCCTGACGATCTCGTCGCCCGGCTCGTGGCCTACATGCTGAAGGCCGTTCGCGAAGCCAAGGTACATACGAGCTGGCTCGGCGAGAACCAGCCGTACGGCCAGGCCATCGCGCGCTTCGTCGAGAAGGTGCTCGGCGGGCGCGGCGCCGCCCGGTTCCTCGCGTCGTTCGTACCTTTCGCGCGGATCGCCGCCAGGCGTGGCGCCACCAACGCCCTCGCCCAGCTCGTGCTGAAGATCGCCTCGCCCGGAGTACCCGATTTCTACCAGGGCAGCGAGCTGTGGGACCTGAACCTCGTCGATCCCGACAACCGTCGGGCGGTCGACTTCGGGGCACGCCGCCAGATGCTCGACGCGCTTCAGCCGCTCATTGGCGCGATCGAAGCCGGTGAGGACTCCGGCGCGCGGGTCACGGAGCTGCTTGGGTCCTGGCACGACGGACGCATCAAGATGCTCGCGACGGCCTGCGGCCTCCGGCTCCGGCGCGCGATGCCCGACGTGATGCTCGACGGTGAGTACGTCCCGCTGGCCGGTGCCGGCACGGCGGGCGAGCGGCTGATGGCCTTCCTGCGTCGAGGCACGTCCGGCCTTGTCGTCGCTGCCGTCCCACGACTGTCGTACCCATTGGCGGGCGAGGGGCGACCGTGGCCGCTCGGCGACGCGGCGTGGGGAGACACGGTGTTGCCGCTGCCGCCCGAGACCTCCGCGCCGGCGTTTCGACACGCGATCACCGGCGAGACCGTTGCTGTGCGTGAAGGCGACGCCGGCCCCATCCTGTCGGCCACCGATCTCTTCCGCACCTGCCCGGTCGCGCTCGTCGTGAGTGCGAATCGATAGGGTCGGATGAGGTCCGGTAAGGTCCGGGAAGGTCCGATAAGGTCCGGGTCTGGTGAGCCGCGGACACCCGCTGCGGCTTGCCAGATCGATCAACCGATCGCCAGACAGCTCAGCAGGTCATCAGATGGATCGCCCGATCTTCAGATCACCAGGTCGCCACATCGATCGTCCGATCACCACGACACCAGATCGCCAGATGCGCAGCTATCGACCCGCCTTCTCGATCCGTCCAAACAGATGCCCTGCCACCGTCTCCCCGTGTCCCCACGTGCCGGCGTAGTGATCCTTGTAGAAGAACACCCGCGCGTTGAAGGTGCCGAGTGAGGGGATGGAGTAGTTGGTCATCACGATGACCGGCGTGTCGCCGATCCAGCGCATGGGCACGACAATCGGGAGCGTCACGTCCATGCCCTCGTGGACGAGGCGCGCGTTGAAGCGCCACAGATCCTCGCCGACCTTCTCGACGCTCGCGATCTCGTAGCGGTCGGCGCTCAGCGGGCGATCGGGCCGGCTCGAGACCGTGAACGATCCATCGAGCACGGCGCCGCGCATGCGCTCGGTGAACTCCCGCTCGAGGTCGGTCAGCGACGCGGGATCGACCGACATCCCGAAGCCTGCGCGCCCGGCGAGCCAGCCTGTGCCGAAGGAGACCATCACCAGGACGAGGGAGACGAGCAGCGCGGCGAGAAGTCGAGCGGACGTCATCAGGGGCTCCTCCGCTGGGCATCATAGACGCTCACGGGTCACTTTGACTGCGGGAGGCGGAGGGACATCGCCGGGGATTGGCGTCGACGGGCCCTGTCTCGCTCTCGTTCCACTCGCGCCACGTCGAGGTTACGCCACGTTGCCGCGGCGTCATTTGCGCACGCGATCATCCCGGAGATCGAAGTCCACCGATCATCGTCTCCGGCGGGTCTATGCACCCCAACCAGACCGCGTTCAACGAGGCGCTCGAGCCGGCTCTCGAGAGCCGGCCTGGGTCCGCATCTCGTATCATGTGCCGCTGGAGGGTACATGACTCGACGGCAAAGACTGGCGATCGGTGTCGCGGTACTGATGGCTGCCGGCTGCGGCGGCACGCCCGCGACGCCCTCAGCGCCGGCATCGGCCCTCGACCTGGTGATTGCCGGCGGGCGGGTCATGGATCCGGCGTCCGGCCTGGACGGCGTCCGCCACGTGGGCATCCGCGGGCGAACCATCGAGGCGATCTCGGAGACGCCGCTCGACGGAGCCCGCGTGATCGACGCGACCGGCCACGTCGTCGCGCCGGGGTTCATCGACCTGCACGAGCACGGTCAGCAGGAAGAGTCCTATCGCCTGATGGTGCGTGACGGGGTCACCTCCGCGTTCGAACTGGAGGTCGGGACGGGAGACGTGGCGGCCTGGTATGCGGCGCGCGAGCCCGGGCAGATCGTCAATTACGGCGTGTCGGTCGGCCACATTCCCGCGCGCATGAAGGTGCTGGGCGATCCCGGCACCGGCCTCCTGCCAGCGGGCATCGGCGGCAGCGGCCGCGCGGACGAGGCGCAGATGGCCGCCATGGAGGCGATCCTCCGCGAGGGGCTTGCCCAGGGCGCGGTCGCCGTCGGCTTCGGCAGCGCGTACACGCCCGGCGCCCCGATGTCGGAGATCGAGCGGATGTTCCGCGTGGCCGCCGAGGGAGGTGCGTCCGCCCACATTCACATGCGGGACGGCGTATCCGGCCTCCACGAGACCATTGCCGCTGCGCAGTCCGCCGGCGCGCCGCTGCACATCGTCCACGTGAACTCGTCGTCTGGCGACGAGATCGATGCGTTCTTCTCGGCGATCCAGTCTGCGCGCGATGCGGGCCAGGACGTCACGACGGAGGCCTATCCGTACGGTGCCGGAATGACGGAGATCCAGTCGGCGCTCTTCGACGACTGGGAGACGTGGCCCGACGAGCGCTTTGCCGAGCACCAGCTCGTCTCGACGGGTGAGCGTCTGACCCGCGAAACGTTTGCACGAGCCAGGAAGGAGGGCGGCACCGTCATCATCCACGGGCGATCGGAGGCGCAGACGCGGACGGCCATCGCCAGCCGCATGTCGATGATTGCGAGCGACGGCTTCATCGAGAACGGCCGCGGCCACCCGCGCACGTCGGGCACCTACGCGCGCGTGCTGGGCCGTTACGTGCGGGACCAGGGCGTGATGTCACTGATGGACGTGCTCCGGCGCATGACGGTCGAACCCGCGCGCCGCCTCGAACGCCGCGTGCCGGCGATGGCCAGGAAGGGCCGCGTGCAGGTGGGCGCCGACGCGGACCTGACGATCTTCAATCCCGCAACGGTCATCGATCGATCGACATACGAAGACGCCACCATTCCATCCGCCGGAATCCCCTATGTCGTGATCGGCGGCGAGGTGGTCGTCGGCGACGGCGAGGTCACCGCCGCCCGGCCGGGGCGGGCCATCCGGGCCGCTGTTACGGCTCCCCGTCCATGAGAGGCAACCCTGAAGGGTTGCCTCCACAACCGACGATGTAGAGGCAACCGACGATGACGATGTGAGAGGCAACCGACAGCCGACGATGTAGAGGCAACCGACGATGACGATGTAGAGGCAACCGACGATGACGATGTAGAGGCAACCCTTCAGGGTTGCCTACCGGAGCATCTGGCCCGGCGGTTGCACTGGGGACACCATGTCCCCCAACCGCCCCTCTCGTCTGGCCGGCTTCTCCTACCGCGGCAAACACGCATATCTCCTGACGATCTGCACGCACGATCGAACGCGCGCGTTCAAGGACCACGGATTCGCATGGGAGGCCACGGAGCAATTGCTGCAATGTGCGGCCGAACGGGACTTCGCACTTCCCGCCTGGTGCCTGATGCCTGACCACGTTCATCTCCTGCCGATGGGCAGAACGCTCGATGCAGATCTTCGATCGTTCGTCCTGAGTTGGAATACGCGAGTAGCGTTCGCGTGGCGAAGAGAACATGCCGGCCCCCTGTGGCAGACCGGCTACTACGACCGGATCCTGCGTCCAGAGGAAGGCTGGCTCAACGCGGCGCGTTACGTGCTGCTGAACCCCGTCCGGGCTGGCCTGATCGAGCGGCCGGAGGATTACCCATTCTGCGGGTCCACCGAGCATTCGATCGCGACGATCCTGGATGGAACGGACAGATGGGGTGGGTGATGATCGCCAGGCAACCCTGAAGGGTTGCCTCTACATCGTCAAAATAGGCGACCCCGAAGGGTTGCTTCTACATCGTCCAGGCAGGCAACCCTAAAGGGTTGCCTCTACATCGTCCTGGCAGGCAACCTAAAGGGTTGCCTCTACATCGTCCTGGCAGGCAACCTAAAGGGTTGCCTCTACATCGTCGGTCGTGGCGGTGTCTCTTGTGGAGGCAACCCTTCAGGGTTGCCTGGTCTGCGCTACTCCTGTCGCAGCGCCGTGACCGGACTCATTCGCGTGGCCCTTCGCGCCGGTATCACGCACGCCGTCACGCAGACGACGACGAGAATGACGGCCACGAGCAGCAGCGACCGC
>CAZJBN010000126.1:8196-12873 GCA_964543955.1 uncultured Bifidobacteriaceae bacterium | reverse complement strand
ATGAGCAGGCGTCCCCAGCGGTCGGGACTGGAATCCGCAAACAGACCAAAGGTGTTTCGCCCTTGTGCCGGATGCTGACGGCCCTCGTGGAACGCGAGTCGGGGATCAAGCGGCACATGCGTGAGGACCGGCTGGTCGAGGACGGCCGTGTCGAACGAGAACTGGATGCCCGGCTCGACACGCCGAGCTTGTCGAAGATGTTGCTGACGTGGCGTGCGACCGTCTTGTCGCTGATGAAGAGCGCCGCCGCGATGTCTCGATTGGTCCTGCCGGTCGCGAGCAGGCGAAGGACCTCCGCCTCCCGCTCGCTGAGCGGTCCGATTGCCGTTGGCGCGCCCCGGTCCAGGGCCGCGATTCGCGCCCGGAGCGGCCCGGCGTCGAGCTGCCTGACAAGGCGGCGTGCGTTGTCGAGCTCGAGCCGGCGTCCATCCCCATCGTCTCGCTGCTCGCACACGGCGGCGAGCAGCAGGCAGGTCTGTGCCTCTTCGTACGGCATCTCCAGGTCCCGCCATCCCTCCCACGCCTGCCTGAGGGACGCCGAGGCACCGGTCGTGTCGCCTTCGGCGAGGAGCACCGCACCGGCGGCATGGCCCGACGCCGCCGCAAGGAGCGGCATGCCGATGGCGCCCGCGATATCCGTCAGCTCCGTCGCCGACGCGCGCGCGGCCTCCCGGTCGCCGGCAGCCAGCAGGATCTCGACGGCCGCCGGGAGCGCCGTGGCACGGGCGCCGCGAGCGGCCGTGTCCAGTAGAACGCCGCGGATCGATGCGGCGGCGGATTCGACCTGCTCCTGAGCGAGACGCAGGAGCGACAGGCCTGGCTGTGGTTTTCGTCCGTGCTCGTTCGCTCGCGCGTAGGCGGCTTCGGCCTTCGCGAGCTCGCCGCGCAGCCGATGGATCTCGCCGAGGCGATAGAACGCGGTGCCCGCCGCCGGGCGGTTGGTCAGCAGCTCACAGGCGTGCCGCGCATCCTCGGCGGCATCATCCCAGCGGCCGCGCAGCTGCAGGACTTCGGCGCGATAGAGCAGGCACTCGCCGCGGTAGCGCACGAGATCCGGCTGAGCGGCGCACCATCGTGCGAGCGAGGCCGTCCACTCGTACGCGCGGCGCACGTCGACGATCTCCTGACATCCCTCCAGCACGCTGCAATACGTGTCTCCGGCCACGACCGGCGACACGTCGCCTGCGACGAGCGCGACCATGGCTTCGTCGAGCAGTGCCACACCGCCGGCGATGTTGCCGAGGCGAATGAGGGCGCGGCCTCGTCCGTGACAGGCAATGGAAGCCAGATCCCGATCGCCGAACCGGCTCGCGATCCGGGCCGCCTGGTCGAACGCCGCATGGCCGGCGGATGGGTTGCCTTGTGCGACGTGTTGAATCGCGCCGGGGATCAGGAGGTATCCGCGCAGGACGGAGTCGAGGCCCGCCTCGTCGAGGATCCGTTCGGCGCGGGCGAGCCAGCCAGACGCCGGAGCTTTGGCGCCGCGGTGCAGCAGTCCGAATGCCAGCCACCCCGCGGATCGCGCGGCGCCTTCGGGGTCGCCGCGGTCCAGAAAGGCGTGATGGGCGCGCGCCCAGAAGGCTTCGCTCTCGTCATCCCGTCCCAGGAGGTTGGCCGCCGTAGCCAGCCGCTCGAGGTCCTCGGGTCCCAGCCGGGCTTCGCGGTCGGCCGTTTCGAACGCGCGAAACGCGTCGGCCCATGCCTTGTGCTCGAACGACTGCCGTGCGAGCCGGAGTGTGTCCATGACGGTGAGGTGGTCTGTGGGGGAATGGTCGATCGGGCGGCGTTCCGCCCACGCCTCCCGGACCGCGCGGGGGCGTGGAGTCCAATGTATGCCTATTGACTCAATACGTGGTGCGGCTCCCTGGTCGCGAAGACATCACCGTATCGCTCGGTGACTCGAACGGGATGAGGAACCGCACGAAAGTGTCCTGCCCCGACGCCACGTTCACTCGCGATCTCGAAATTCGAACGGGTTGATGACCTCTACGCCCGTGCGGGCGACATCCTTCACATTACGCGTGGCCAGCACGAGGCCATGCACTCTGGCCGTGGCCGCAAGCAGGCCATCGACGACCGGCAATGGATCCGGCACGTTCAGGCGGCCCCATTCCTCCGACACGGCACCGTCCACAGGCAGGATGCGATCGGCGTGCTCGAGGATCAGCCGCCTGAGCCATCGGTCCAGGGCCCGGGCCGCCGGCGCGTCTCGTTGTCGGATGTTCTCGATACCACGTCGGATCTCCCCAATCGTCAGCACGCTCAACGCGACATCGTCCGGCTCGAGCGATTCGACCCACGTGCGAACGCGGAGGTTCGCCCGCGCGCCTTTCCTGAGCTCCGTCAGGACGTTGGTGTCGAGCAGAAGCCTCACAGCCGGACCTTTCGGCCTCTGTCCTTCGGCCTCTCGAAGTCCGCGTCCTCTCCGCCGCCGGGCATCCGGAGGAGCGCATCCCGCAGAGTCCGCCGTCCGGGCCCGAGGGCCTCGCGCAGGATCTCGCGGTGCTCCGCTTCGGCGGAGCGACGCTTCCTGCCGGCGCGAGCCTTGAGCGCCCGGACGAGCGCTTCGTCGACGTTCCGCACGATCAGCTGAGCCATGGTGCCTCCAGTGATATCAATGATATCATACCGGGCCGGTGGCACTCGACTTCTCCTCGGTGGGATCGCGCAGACACTCTGCGCCGTCAAACGTCCCGAGGTGGCGATTGAATCCGGTAGGCGTCGCCTTCGACGCCGTGGGATGGCCAGTCACACCGTGTCGCGCGGTCCGAATCGGCGCACAGCGCACGACACCGTACTATCCGCTGGTCCGCTCGATGTCGGCCACGATCCCGAGGAACTGTTCGATCGGTTCGAGCTGCTCGAGGGCCTCCACGACCCGGTCGAGGTCGAGCGCGACATACTCGTGAATCAGGATGTTGCGGAAGCCCGGGATCCTCTCGAGCGCGTGCACCAGGTCGGCGGGAAACCGTCCGTCGCGAGCCAGGTTGCGCACCGCTTCGGTGTAGTCCTCGAAGCGATCGCCACGGCGCGCGGACAGTTCGCCCGCGATGTCGATGACGAGCTGCGCCACCATCAACAGGGAGAACATCACATCGTTGTGTACCGTCAGGTCGCGCTCCAGCGCGGTTCGATCCGGTACTCGCGGCTTGATATCCCGGAGGTGGGCGAGATGGCGGCCAAGCTCGGCGAGCCGCTCGACGATGAACGTCATCGGGCGAGAGACTGGAGCTTCACAGCCCGTGCGCGGCGCAGGAAGGGCTCGAGGTCGGCCGCGCGCGAGCGCACCAGGCGCTGGTGAGCGAGATCCAGAGCCGCGTCGGCCACCACGAGCTGGGTCCCCGTCGCCATGATGCGGCGTCCAAGGTGCGGCGGCGCATCGTTCAGCACGACGAGGTCCACCGGGCGTCCGGTTACCGATGCGAGTCGCCCGATCAGCCGCAGCCGCAGGTCGAATCGTTCGCTCGCTTTCGGGTGGATGCGCCAGTCGAGCAGGATGCCCACGTCCACATCGCTCTCCCGATGCATGCGACCCTCGGCTGCGCTGCCGAACAGATAGGCCGACACCAGCCCCGGCGTGCCCTCGAGCACGGTGCGCAGCCGGTCGACCCGCTCGGGCGACACTGCCATCGGGCCTAGTGTAGCCTGCCTCGCCCCGGACCAGTCGGGCTGGCCACTGCGTGATGCCGGAACGCGTGTCTGGCTCGGGTGAGGCGACCGGCGCCGACACGCGCCCGTCGGCCGCTATTTGCGCTGTGGCGACCGAGGGCCCGCGCCCTTCGAGTCCGGCGTCGACAGGCCGCTGCCGCCTTCGGGAGGCGCCTCGGAGCCCTGCTCCCCGGGCTTGCCGCTCCCGGTGCCACCGGCGCCCGCGCCTCCAGATGGAGACTGTCCCTCGAGGGTCGGCGCGGCGGGCGTCGTGTGCGCCGCCCGATGCTGGATGGGTCCGTCCGGATTGAAGAAGATGACGGCGTGCTGGTTGACCCAGAAGTGGCGCAGCCCCGTGAACGCGTTCACGGGATCGGCCGTGGCGTAGAACGCGTCGGCCAGGTTCGACGGATCGCCGAGCGGGTTGCACGCGGGTTCGGTTGCCGGCGTGCTGTCGGTGCCGCGTGCCATCGTGATTCGGTAGCCGTGCTTCTCGACCGTCGCACTCGCGGTCAGCTCCGGCGGAAGGAACGGCGGGCCCTGCGCCGGCGCGGACCCGAGGATCGGAAGCGACGAGGCGTAGAAGCCGCCGGCGCAACTCGCCGCGTACGCCTGCTGCGCCACCGCAACGGCGCGCAGCGACGCAATGGCCGACGCCTCGTTGGCGGCCCGCCGCGCCGCGACAAGCCCCGCCATGCCGAGCATGGACAGGATGCCAATCAGGGCGACGACCGTCAGGAGCTCGAGCAGCGTGAAGCCGCGATCGTCACGGGCAGCCACAAGGCAACGCTATCACAGCGATCAGGGTGCACGGGGTGCACAGGGTGCACAGGGTGCCCAGGGTGCACAAGGGTGCACAGGTGCACGGGTGCCCAGGGGTGCACGGGTGCCCAAGGTGCCCCGGGGTGCACAGGTGCACAAGGGTGCACACGTGCCCAAGGTGCTCAGGGTGCACGGGGTGCACAGGTGCACGGGAGTGCCAGGGTGCGCGCGCGTTGCTGGACTTCATGGCTTTCTGCCGCGTGGCTC
>CAZJBN010000126.1:0-8096 GCA_964543955.1 uncultured Bifidobacteriaceae bacterium | reverse complement strand
GTGCACCTGTGCACCTGTGCACCTGGGCACCCGTGCACCCGTGCACCCTATAATCCGTTCATGTCCAGCTGGTTCCTCGCCTTCGCCACCCTCGGCCTGGTCGCATCCTCCGCCTCCACCTGGGTCCACTACCGGCTCCTGGCCGACCCCACCTACGCCAGCGTCTGCGACATCAGCAGCTCCCTGAACTGCAGCGAGGCCTACACCAGCCGATATGGAGCAGTAGGAGGTGTGCCGGTCGCCCTCCTCGGTGTCCTGTTCTTCGTCTTCATCATCGGCCTGGTCCTCCTCTGCGAGCGGTCGAAGACGGCGTCGAAGAACCTGGCGGGTTACGTGTTTGCCGCCTCCACGCTGGGGTTGGCGGTCGTGCTCTATCTGGCGTATGCGTCGTATTTCATCCTCGGCACGGTCTGCGTGCTCTGTGTCGGCACCTATATCGCCGTCATCGGCCTCTTCCTGACCTCCGGCAAGGCTGCAAAGGAACCCATGTCCACGCTTCCACGCCGCGCCGCCGCCGACCTCGGTACGCTCGTCCGCACGCCGGCCGCCCTCTCGTCGGCCGTGGCGTTTGTCGCCGCCTCGGTGGCCGCAATCGCGCTCTTCCCGAGCCAGCCCGTCTCGGCGGCAGCCGACCTCACGGCCGCGGCGGCCCAGGCGCCGGCGTCCGCGCCCGCACCCTCCGCTCAGCTCCAGCAGTTCGAGCAGTGGCTCGCCTCACAGCCGCGCGAGACCGTCACGGTCCCCGACACCGGCGCCGTCGTCACCATCGTGAAGTTCAACGACTATCAGTGCCCGCCGTGCCGGCAGACCTTTCTGGAGTACAAGCCGATTCTCGCGCGGTGGGAGAAAGAGGCGCCCGGCAAGGTCAACCTCGTCACGAAGGACTTCGCCCTCGAGCGGGAATGCAACGTCACCGTGACGACGGACATCCATCCGGCGGCGTGCGAGGCGGCGGTGGCCGTGCGGCTGGCGCGGGAGAACGACCGCGAGGCGCCGATGGAGGAGTGGCTCTTCGCCAACCAGGCGACGCTCACGCCGGCGTCGGTCCGCCAGGCCGCCCGGGACGTGGGCGGCGTGCAGGACCTGGACGCGCGCTACGCCGCGACGCTCGGACTGGTGCGCGCCGACACGCAGCAGGGCGCGCAGCTCAAGGTGACCGGCACGCCAACCTTCTTCTTGAACGGCATTCGCCTTCCCGGCCTTCGCCCCGAGTTCTTCGACGCGGCCATCGCGTGGGAGCTCAGGAGAAGTGAGAAGTGAGAAGTCGGAAGTGAGAAGTCGGAAGTGAGAAGTCGGAAGTGAGAAATGAGAGCCAGAACCTGGACGAAGGTTGCGAGACGTGGCGGCAATTGAAACAGAGGGATTGACCAAGGATTTTTCCATCGGCTTCTGGCGCCCGCGCCCGTATCGCGCGCTCGACGCGCTGACGCTGTCCGTCGAGCCGGGCGAGGTCTTCGGCTTCCTCGGCCCGAACGGGGCGGGCAAGAGCACGGCGCTCAAGCTGCTCATGCAGCTCCTCTACCCGACCGCGGGGACCGCACGCATTCTTGGCCGTCCCGCCGGCGATCTGGAGGTCAAGCGCCGCATTGGCTTCCTCCCGGAGAACCCGTACTTCTACGATCACCTGTCCGCAGAGGAACTGCTCGCCTACTTCGGGCGTCTCTTCGGGTTCCGCGGCGCGGACCTCCAGCAGCGCGTGTCACGTGTCCTGGACGATGTGGGGATTGGCGCGGAGCGGCGGCTCAGGCTGCGGCAGTACTCGAAGGGGATGGTGCAGCGCGTGGGCCTGGCGCAGGCGCTCATCAACGATCCCGAGGTCATCTTCCTGGATGAGCCGATGTCCGGCCTCGACCCGCTGGGCCGCCGGCACGTACGCCAGGTGATGCTGCGGCTGCGCGATCGCGGCTGCACGGTGTTCTTCTCGTCGCACATCCTGTCGGACGCCGAAGCGCTCTGCAGCCGCGTGGGCATCCTCGCGCAGGGGCGGCTGGTCACGACCGGCCGCGTGTCGGACATCCTGGAGTTCGAGCTCGCGGGATGGGAGCTCGTCGTCTCGAAGCTGCCGGACGAACTGCGCGCGTCGCTCGAACCGCGCGTGCGCAGCGTGACGGCGCTTGCCGACGGACGCTACACGCTGGAGCTTCCGGCCGACCTCGCGCCCGAGCGGCTCATGCCGGAACTGGCCGCCGCCGGCGTGCAGGTCGTCTCGCTCAATCCGCTGCGCGAGACGCTCGAGGACTACTTCGTGCAGACCATCGGCGCTGCCGCGCCGCGACAGACGGGCGGCCTCTGATCATGCGGACGGTGGCGACCGTTGCGGGCGCGGTGTTCAAGGAGTCGGTGCGCGACCGCGTGCCGTACTCGATGGTGGTCTTCGCGGTCCTCCTCATGGCGGCGTCCTACCTGATCAGCCAGCTGACGGCCGGCCAGGACATGAAGATCATCAAGGACCTCGGGCTGGCCGCCATTTCCATCTTCGGCCTCGTCATTGCCGTCTTCATCGGCATCGGGCTCGTGTCCAAGGAGGTGGAGCGCCGCAGCGTGTTCGCGCTCCTCGCCAAGCCGCTCAGCCGCAGCCAGTTCATCCTGGGCAAGTACTTCGGCCTCGTCATGACGCTCGTCGTCAATCTCTCGGTGATGACGCTGGCCTTCTACGCCGTGCTCGCGTTCATCGACTGGACGGCATCGGAAGGCGCCAGGGCCGCGTGGCCGGCCCCCGCACTCGATCCGCGCATGCTCGTCGCCATCGCGCTCATTGTCACGGAGCTGATGCTGGTGACGGCGCTCGCGCTCTTCTTCTCCACGTTCACGAGCCCGCTCCTCGCCGCGATGATGACGCTCGGGCTGTGGGTGGCAGGCCACTTCAACGCCGACCTCAGGAACTTCGAGGCCGTCATGGACGTGCCCGCACTGACCGTGTTCGCGCGTGTCCTCTACTATCTGATTCCAAACCTGGCGCCGTTCAACATCCGCGCCGAGGCCGTGCACGGCGTGCCTGTCGCGGCGTCGCACGTCTGGCTCACGCTTGCCTACGCGGCCGTCTACATTGCCATTCTGCTGATTGCCGCCATTGCCATCTTCAGGCGGAGGGACTTCAAGTGAAGCCCCGGAGCGGCGTCCTCCTCGCTGCCATCGCCGTGCTCGTCGTCGCCTCTATCGGCATCCAGATCGCGCGGGATCGACGCTATCAGCCGTACGAGCCCGAGACGGCCATGCTCTGGATCCAGTCCGGCCCGCTGATGAAGCGTCTGGCGCTCGGGTACGACACGCTCCTCTCGGACGTCTACTGGATGCGATCGGTCGTCTACTACGGCGGGCAGCGCCTGCAGGAGAACGGCAGGCAGGGCTACGAGCTGCTGGCGCCCATGCTCGATCTGGTGACGACGCTCGATCCGCGGTTCACGGTGGCCTATCGCTTTGGATCCATCTTCCTGACGGAGGCCTATCCCAGCGGCCCCGGCCGGCCGGACCAGTCCATTGCGCTCCTGCAGAAGGGGATCGAGCGCGATCCCGGCAAGTGGGAGTACATGCACGACATCGGGTTCGTCTACTACTGGTGGCTGCACGACTACGAGAAGGCGGCTGAGTGGTTTCGACGCGCCGAAGCGGTGGGCGGGCCATCGTGGCTGGGCCCGCTGGCCGCCAACACGCTTGCGGCAGGCGGCAGCCGCGATCAGTCGCGCGCGCTCTGGCGTCAGATCTACGAGTCGACGGACAGCGACTGGATCAAGCAGACGGCCGAGCGCAGCTTCCTGCAGCTCGACGCGCTCGACGCGATCGATGCGCTCAACCAGATTGCCGCGCGCTTTGCGGATCGCGAAGGCCGGCCCGCGACGACATGGGAGGAACTGGCGAGCGCTGAACGTCTGAGGGGCGTCCCGCTCGATCCTTCAGGCACCCCGTACGAGATCGATGCCGCGACCGGCCGAATTGGCCTCTCTCGCGAGTCGTCGCTGTGGCCGCTGCCGCGTGAACCAGGCCCGGCGTCGGCGCCTCCCGCGCCTCCCGCGGAGCCGAGCGCGCCCGCATCGGCTCCGGCGGGTGCCCGTTCATGAGCGAAGCGCTCTTTCAGCTTCTCGTGGCCGGGCTCTTCGGGCTCGCCATCGGCAGCTTCCTCAACGTCGTCATGCACCGGCTCCCGCTGGGCGAGTCGGTCGTATCGCCGGGGTCGCGCTGTCCGAAATGCGGATACGCGCTCGGATGGAAGGACAACATCCCGGTCCTCTCATGGGTCCTCCTCGGCGGCAAGTGCCGGCAGTGCCGGGCCCCAATTTCCATCCAGTACCCCATCGTCGAGCTCGTCACGGCGCTGCTGTTCGTCCTGGTGACGTGGGCCACGCCCATCGGGCCGCTTCTCGCCTCGCGCCTCGTGCTCGTCGTCATTCTCATTGCGCTCTTCGGCATCGACCTGCATCACCAGATCCTGCCCAACGTCCTCACGCTGCCTGGTATTGTCATCGGCCTCGTCTTCAGCCTGTTCGCGCCGCCCGGACCAGCGGATGCGCTCATTGGCGCCGTCCTCGGCGCGGGCATCCTCTACGGCATTGCCGCTGCCTACTACGCGGTGCGGCGGGAAGAGGGTCTGGGCATGGGCGACGTGAAGATGCTGGCGATGATCGGTGCGTTTCTCGGCTGGAAGGCGGTCCTCGTCACGCTGGTCCTGTCGTCTTTCGCGGGCGCGCTCGTCGGCGTCGGCCTCATCGTCTTCTCGCGGGGGACCATGCGTCTCGCCCTGCCGTTCGGCACGTTCCTCGCCCTCGGCGCACTGGCAGCGATGCTGGTCGGCGAACCCCTCGTCACATGGTACGCGGGGTTCTACCAGTGAGCGCCGGCAGGCGCGACGTCGACGGGGACGACTACGCGAGCGTGTCGGGAACCGGGAGCCGGGATCCGGGAGCCGGGAGCGCGCACCGATGACGCCTCTCAGCATTGCCGGCTACGCGCTCGTCGGGATGACGGTCGTCATGGCGGCGGTGCTCGTGGCGCTCGTGATCTCGCTCCTGCGCCTCGGCCGCATGTCGCGCGTGTCGCGCGAGAGCCGGGCCGAGACCGCGATGATGACGGCCGCCGTGCAGGAGGCGCTCACCAAGCTCAAGGCGCAGGAGCGCGCGACGGCCGCCCGTGCGGAGGCCTCTGAACGGCTGGCCAACCAGATCCTGGACGGCGTCAGCGCGGGGCTGATCGTCGTCAACCGCGACGGCGTGGTGCAGATCGTGAACCCGTCGGCCAGGCGCATTCTCTACTTGTCGTCGTCTGTCGAAGGCCAGCCGATCCGGATGCTGCTGGCCGATGCCGCGCCGCTGGCCGACGTCATCATCGAGACGCTCGAATCGGGACGTCCGGTCGTTCGCCAGAAGATCACGCTTGCCGGACGGCCGTCTCACCTCGGCGTCAGCGTCTCGCCCATCGTCGCCAACGATGGCGATCGACAGGCGGCGGTCTGCCTCTTCACCGACCTCACTGCGATCATCGAGCTCGAAGAGCAACTGCGGCTCAAGGAAGCGCTGGCCGGGCTCGGCGAGCTGACCGCCGGGCTCGCGCACGAGTTCCGGAACGGCCTCGCGACCATCCACGGCTACGCGCGCCTGTTCGATCCGGCAAGCCTCCCGGATCAATACCGACCGTACCTGGAGGGCATCCGGCAGGAGACCGCGGCGCTTGGCGAGGTCGTCACCAACTTCCTCAACTTCGCCCGGCCTCAGCCGCTCACGCTCGTGCAACTCGACCTGATGTCCATCGTCCGGCGCGCGGTCACGGACCAATCGCTGGCCGAGGGTCACATCGACGTGGACGGGCGATTCGGGTCGGTGATGGGCGACGAGATCCTGCTGCGGCAGGCCTTGAGCAACCTCATTCGCAATTCGGTAGAGGCGTGTGCGGCGAGCGGGCGCGAGCCCGCCATCCGCGTGCGCGGCGAGGTGGACCAGCTCTACGTGCGGGTCACCATCGAGGACAACGGACCAGGGATTCCGCCCGAGTCGCTCAATCGCATCTTCCAGCCCTTCGTCACGACCAAGCCACAGGGCACGGGCCTCGGGCTCTCGGTCGTGCTCAAGGTCATCGTCTCGCACAACGGGAGAATCACCGCCAGCAACCGCGCCGAAGGCGGCGCGCGGTTCCGCATCCAACTGCCTGCACTCACCACCGATCAATAGCTGATCGCCGGATCGTCGCGGATCCGCGCAGTTGCTGCCATCGACACAAGGCATGCCACAGGCGTCATCGTGACTTCACGGGCGTTCTGCTGATCTTCGATTCGGTCTTCGCGCGGCCGGGACCTTGCAACAGGTTCCGGCATGTCCTTCACGGTCCGCTGGCACACCGGTCGCGAGCGCGGCGCGACGCTTGTCGAGGTCCTCGTCGCCGCGGCGCTGCTCGTCACCCTCGTCGCCGGCCTGGCGCATCTCTTCGTGACCAGCCAGCAGCACGCGCAGATGGCCGAGCGTCAGGCGGCAGCCACGCTCGTGGCGCAGGATCGCGTGCAGCGTCTTGGCGCCGAGGCCTGGTCGTGGCACCTGAATGGCCTGCCGGCCGACGCGCCAGGCCTGGCTCCCTCGCCGCCAGGCGCACTGGATAGCAGCATCGCCGGCTACTCGGATGTGGTCGATCGATACGGTGGTCAATCGGAAGGAGACGACGCCGAAGGGCCGGCATTCGTCCGGCGCTGGTCGATAGCACCGGCGCGCGCGGCCGATCCGGATGCCGTGGCCATCGAGGTCTGCGTATTCCGCTGGCCTGCCGTGGAGGATGCCGCACCGCTGGCGTGCCTTCACACGATCCGATCGAGGCAGCCATGAGCGCGCGCGGGTTCACGCTGGTCGAGCTGCTCATCGCGACGGTCATCACCCTGCTCGTCGTCGGGGCGGCGCTCACGGTGACGACTTCTGCCCGCGCGTCGTTCGACGCGGGACCGGGCGCCCTGGACACCACGCGACGCCTGCGAGAAGGCGCGGAAGTGCTTGTCCACGCGCTCCATTCGGCAGGCGGGGACGTGGGGAGCGGCGCGCTCGCGTCCAGCGTACCTGTCGTGTGGCCGCTCACGGACCTGGATGGCAGCACGAGCGGCCCGAGCTTCGAGGCGCTGTCCGTCCTTCGCGCGATCGATCAGGCGGCCGGCCGTCTGGCCGTTCCGCAACCAGGACCAGCCGATTCGCTCACGCTTGCCGCGTCGCCGTCGTGTCCAGCGGTGCCCGGCGTCTGCGGCCTCGACACAGACGACGTGGCCATCGTGTTCGATGCGCGCGGCCGGTTCGACGTCTTCGAAGTGGGCGCCGTGGCGCCGGAGCTGATGCGCGTCACGCCCGCAGCGCCGCTTGCGCGCGCCTACGCCGCCGGCGCGCACGTCGTCAAGGTGAGGGCGGATCGTCTTGGTCTTGTCGAACAGCCGGACGGATCGCACGTGCTCACGCGCGTCACGTGGGCTGGCGCGCGGGAACCGGTCGTCGACGGCGTGGTCGGTCTCGATCTGCAGGTCTGGGGAGAGGCGGCGCCGCCGGATCTCGTCGACGGAGACGACGGGAGTGGGCTGGCTACTTACGGACTCGCACCTCCCGCGCTTGCCGAGGCCGATCCGGATGGCGTCTGGCCGCAAGGCGAGCACTGCATGGCGGGCCGGGACGCCGGCCTGCCGGTGTCGAGGCTTGCGCCGCGCGGCGCGGCAGGCGAGTTGATCGAACTGCACCCGGCCGACCTGGACGATGGGCCGTGGTGCGCGAACGATACGGCTGTCGGGGCATTCGACGCCGACCTGTTTCGCGTGCGGCGTGTCGACGTTCGCCTTCGCGTCGAGGCGCCATCGGCAATGCTGCGCGGTCCCGCCGGCCGACTGTTCTCTCATGCCGGCACGGCCGCGACGACGCCGCTACGGTGGGTCCCCGATCGCGAGATTACGGTGAGCATTGCTGTTCCGAGGCGTTGACAGGCGACCCTGAAGGGTCGCCTCCACATGGGCGGTGCGCTGACAGGCGACCCCACCAATTCTTGTAGAGGCGGCCCTTCACGGTCGCCTTGGGAGACATCATGGCCATCCCACGTCGATCGAATCGCCGCGTGACGCCCGTCGCACCCGCGCACCTGAGCACCCGTGCACCTGTGCA
>CAZJBN010000125.1:3133-13252 GCA_964543955.1 uncultured Bifidobacteriaceae bacterium | reverse complement strand
AGATCGGCGCCGTCGTGGCGATCGGCAGGTAGGCACCGACGGCAAACGACAGCGACTGCACGCCGCAGAGCTCCAGCGTCACCGCGATGAACATGCCGACGAGCACGAGGCCCCACGGCAGGTTCTGCGAGAGCAGGCCCTGGATGAGCGTGGCCATGAGCGTCGCCTGCGGCGCGGGAACCGCCGCGGAGCCGATGGTGAAGACCTCGTGGAGGTAGAGTACCGTCCAGCCGATGACGAACGAGGAGGCCACGACGCCGATGACCAGACCGAGCTGCTGATAGAGCGGCGTCGCACCGACGATGTACCCGGTCTTGAGGTCCTGCGACGTGTTGCCGGCATTTGCCGCGTTGATGCAGACGATGGCGCCAATCGAGAGCGCGACGGGCCCGTACGCGTCGCCGGTCCAGCCGAGTGCGACGAAGATGATGCACGTGATGATGAGCGTGGCAATCGTCATCCCGGAAATCGGGTTCGACGAGGACCCGATGAGCCCGGTAATGCGCGACGAGACGGTGGCGAAGAAGAACCCGAAGACCACCACCATGACGGCGGCCAGCGCGTTGCCCTGCGTCGGCAGCCCCGGAACCACCGCGAGGAAGATCGCCAGGAGCAGCGACCCGACGACAACGACCATCATCGGGATGTCGCGTTCCGTGCGGCGCTCGGAGACGCCGCCGGCCGCGCCGAACCCCTTGAAGCTCTCACGGGCGGACGAGACGATCGTGGGGAGCGTCCGCGCCAGCGTGATGAGCCCGGCGGCGAGCACGGCGCCGGCGCCGATGTAGCGGATGTAGGCGCTCCAGATCTGGCCGGGGCTCATCTCGCGGAGGAGAAACGGCTGGCCCGTGGCGGGGTTGTTGGCGTAGAGGGGGTGGATGGGCGCGAAGGGCTGGTCGATGTACTCGCCGAGGATCGACAGGAGCGGCAGCAGCACCAGCCACGACAACACGCCTCCGGCCACCATCGTGCCGGCAATCCTCGGACCGATCACGTAGCCGACGCCCATGTACTCCGGCGAGATGTCGACGTTCATGGTTGCGTTGGGGAACTGGCTCGTGCGCGCGAGGGAGTGGCCGATCTCCTGGCGGAACAGGTTGAATGTCCACGAGAGGGACTTCCAGAGCGCGCCGATGCCGAGGCCGCTGAAGACGAGCGTGGCCAGCTGGCCTCCACGCTCGCCCGCGACCAGCACTTCGGCGCAGGCCGTGCCTTCGGGATAGGGCAGCCGGCCGTGCTCCTTGACGATGAGCGCCCGCCGCAGGGGGACCATCATCAGCACGCCGAGGATGCCGCCGGCAAAGGCCAGCATCGTGATCTTCGTGTAGTTGAAGTACGTCGGGTCATTGGGGACCAGGAAGATGAGCGCCGGAATCGTGAAGACCACGCCGCCCGCCACCGATTCGCCAGCCGACCCGATGGTCTGGACGATGTTGTTCTCGAGGATCGTGGAACCGCCAAGCCGCTTGAGGACGGAGATGGCCAGGACGGCAATGGGGATGGACGCGCTCACCGTGAGCCCGGCCCTCAGCCCGAGGTAGACGGTGGAGGCGCCGAAGATCAGGCCGAAGAGCACGCCCAGGAAGATGGCCTTGCCGGTGAACTCGGCCATCGACGTGTCATCGGGGACATAAGGCTGAAAGCCCTTGGAAGAGTCGGCCATATGGCGGGGATGATAACAGGCCGGGGTTCGGGACCCTCCGCGGACGCCCGCCGGGGGGGCGGGTCGCTTTTTGCTATCCTCAATCCTTGTGAATTCTGCGAACAAGCGGAAGACCGCCTCCGAGCAGGTCTCCGAGTTGACCACCAACCGCCTGTCCGTTTACCTGCGCTGCCTCAATCAGCTCGAGGCTGCCGGCGTGGAGACCATCTCGTCCCAGGCGCTTGCCGAGCAGTTCCACCTGAACGCCGCCCAGATCCGCAAGGACCTGGCGTACTTCGGCGAATTCGGCGTCCGCGGCGTCGGCTACTACGTCAAGGACCTGAAGCGCCATCTCCGGCAGATCCTCGGTCTCGACCGAAAGCTCCGCGTCGCCGTTCTTGGCGCGGGCAACCTGGGTCTTGCCCTGGCGGACTACCAGGGCTTCCGTCGCGAGGGCTTCGAGATCATGGCCATGTTCGACGTGTCGGACGCGAAGATCGGCGACGAGTCCCGGAGCGGCGTGCCCATCTACGACATCCGCGATCTGCGGAAGGTCGCACGGCGCGAGCACATCGACATCGGCGTGATCGCCGTGCCGGCCGAATCGGCCCAGCCGGTCCTGGACATGGTCGTGGCCGCCGGCGTGAAGGCCGTGCTCAACTTCTCGCCTGGCACGCTCAAGGCACCGCCGGGGGTGAAGCTGAAGAGCGTGGACCTCACGGTCTCGCTCGAGAGCCTGTCGTTCTACCTCGCGCAGGGGAGCGAGCATGAGGAGTAGGAAGAACATCGTCGGGAACCGGGAACCGGGAACCGGGAGGAACCAGAAATCG
The DNA here is from genome assembly GCA_964543955.1 of uncultured Bifidobacteriaceae bacterium. Taxonomy (GTDB): domain Bacteria; phylum Acidobacteriota; class Vicinamibacteria; order Vicinamibacterales; family UBA2999; genus VFZN01. Next base: position 10,780 of record CAZJBN010000125.1, on the reverse strand, counting down.
GGAACCGGGAACCGGGAACCGGGAGCCGGGAGCCGAGTGTCGGGAGCCGGGAGCCGGGGGTCGGCGAGGTCCCTGTCGCACGTGGATGCGCGTGGGCAGGTGCGGATGGTGGACGTGGGCGCGAAGGCCGTGACCGACCGCGAGGCCGTGGCGCGCGGGCGCGTGTCGATGTCCGCCGAAGCGCGGCGCCTGATCCGGAGCGGCGCCGTGAAGAAGGGCGATCCGCTGCAGGCCGCCCGGCTGGCCGGCATCATGGCCGCCAAGCGCACGAGCGATCTGATCCCCCTCTGCCATCCGCTCGTGCTCTCGCACATCTCGGTCGATCTCGCGCCGACCCGCGCCGGCTACGACATCACGGCCACGGTGCGCACGTCAGGCCGGACGGGCGTCGAGATGGAGGCGCTCACCGCCGTCGCCGTCGCCGCGCTCACCATCTACGACATGCTCAAGGCCGTGGACAAGGCCATGGTCATCGGAGAAGTGTGCCTGGTCGAGAAGCACGGCGGGCGGAGCGGGCACTATCGCCGGAAGTAGGCCATCGCCGGCTCCGACAAGTATCCGCTCCCGACAAGTCTCGCCTCCCGACAAGCATCCATGAAAGTCCTCATCTCCATCCAGCAACGCGTGCCGCAGTGGCAGATACCGGAAGAAGGGGCGCGACAGCTGATCGCGCGGTTTCCCGACGTGGACTTCACCTATGCCACGACGGACGAGGAGCGGGCGCGCGGGCTGGAGATGGCCGAGGCCGCCTACACCTGGCTCTTGTCAGTGGAGGAACTGTCTCGCGCGCCTCGGTTGAAGTGGGTGCACAGCTCGGCGGTCGCCGTGGAGACGTTATGCCTCCCCGAACTCTTCGCGCGGCGTGTCCGGGTCAGCAACACCCGTGGCGTGCAGGCCGTGCCGATTGCCGAGCACGTGATGGCCATGGTGCTCGCATTCGCCAGACAGCTCCCGTTCGCGCTTCACGAGCAGGCCCGCGCGCGGTGGGCGCAACACGAGTTCGTCGGCTCGAGGCTGCCGTGGCTGCTCGAGGGCCGCACGCTCGGCCTCGTCGGCGTCGGCACCATTGGCGCGGCCATCGCGGCACGGGCCTCGGCCTTCGGGATGCGCGTGCTGGCGATCCGGCGGCGCGCGTCGGCCGTGCCGGTTGCCGGCGTGGACCAGTCGTCCGGGCCCGAGGGCCTGCCGCGCGTGCTTGCCGAAAGCGACGTGCTCGTCATCGCCGCGCCGCTGACGCCCGAGACAGACGGCCTCGTCGACAGCCATGCGATCGCCCTCCTCAAACCCGGCGCCATCGTCATCAACATCGGCCGTGCCCGTATCCTCGACACCGGTGCGCTCGTCGATGCTCTTGCCGAAGGCCGCCTCGGCGGCGCGGGGCTCGATGTCTTTCCCGAGGAGCCGCTGCCGCCGGGGCATCCGCTGTGGACCGCCCCGAACGTGATCCTCACGCCGCACATGTCAGGCTTTCGCCAGGGCCACTGGGACGAAGTGATCGAGGTGTTTGCCGACAACCTGGAGCGGTACCGGCGAGGCGACGCGCTCAGGTACGAGGTAGGGGAGGAGCTCGGGTACTGACACAGATGCGCAGACGAACGCAGATGCGCAGATGAACGCAGATGCGCAGATAGACACAGATACGGGGATAGATGCAGATACGCCGGTAGGTCCGGTCGCAGGTCATCAATCGATCAACCCCGTCATCCAACTCGTCCGATGGGCTCGCGGGCCCGGGCGAGCGTGGCCCTGCTGGGAGCTTGCTGAAAGACTGTTACCAATCGCGATCTCCCCCGCCTCGAAGCCTTATGGCCACGGCCCGGCGCCGGCTCGCCCGCCGTCAGTATCATCAGCGTCGCGGCCTCCCGTTCGGCAAGGCCGTCGGCGATGGTCGCCATCGCGTCCCCGATGACGCCGTGCCCCTTCTCGATCCGCAGATGCCCAGATAGGCCACCGCCATATCGTGCAGCATCTCGTCCACCAACGCGCGAATGGCCTGCAACGGATGCGCCTGGGCACGCGTTGCTCGGCAGATACATAGCCGAACATGGCACCAGGTTCGGGGTAATCTCCCCGCATGGCGGCCACGGTGGTACATGGTCGATGATCCGTCGGTCCCTGAACTGAAGGGATTGACAATCGCCGTGAGGCTGGTGGATTCTCCTATCAACAATCTATGGGAGTCAAGCCTCGCGGCGAACTGGTGCAAGGCACGCTCGATCTGCTGATCCTGAAGGCTATCTCGCGCGAGCCGATGCATGGATGGGCCATCGCCAGGCGGATTCAGCAGGGCTCGCAGGACGTGCTGCGCGTCGAAGAGGGGTCGCTGTATCCGGCCCTTCGACGGCTCGAGCGTGACGGGCTGGTAACGGGAACCTGGTCGACATCGGAGAACAACCGGCGCGCCCGGTACTACGCGCTCACGCCGCAGGGCCGCCGTCGCCTTCGGAAGGAACGCGACCGCTGGCGCACGCTGGTCAACGCCATGTCGCTCGTGCTGGAGGGCTAGACGTGAGTCTCCTGCGCCGCTTGCGAGCCGCCTTCCGTCGCCCTCTCGACGATGACATCGCCGAAGAGGTGTCCTATCACGTCGAGAGACTCGAAGCCGAAGGACGGGCACAAGGAATGAATGGCCGCGCCGCGAGGAAGGCAGCCAGGGAGCGCTTCGGCGATCCCGCGCTCGTCCGTGCCCAGACACGCGATGTCTTTACCCTCGCCGCGGTCGATGGTCTCTGGCGCGACCTTCGGTATGCGTGGCGTGGCCTGGTCCGCGAGCCGCTCACGCTGCTGGCGGTAACGCTGTGCCTGGGGCTGGGTATCGGCGTGACCACCACGTTTCACGGTCTGTTCGATGCCCTCCTGATTCATGACGTCACGGCTCGAGAGCCCGACCGCTTGGTGCGATTTGGTTCCCTGTCCTATCCCGCGTGGCAAGAGGTTCGTGAGAGTCGCGTCTTCTCGGAACTGGCCGCTGGCGGCCAGTGCGGCAACCCGGTCCGCTGGCAGGACGGCGGGCAACAACGGACCGTCGTGGCCAACTGCCTCTCGGCAAACTTCTGGGACACCGTGGCCGCCGCGGCCGTAAGGGGCCGGCTCTGGATGGAACCCGAGGCGGCCCTCGAAACAAACCCTCACCTGGCCGTATTGAGCCACCGGCTCTGGCGCCGGATGGCCGGTGGCGATGATGTGATCGGTAGGACGATCGTCCTGAACGGGGCACCGTACACGGTGCTTGGTGTCCTCCCCGAGGCGCACAAGGCGATTCAGGGCTACGGCATCGCGCCGGATGTCCACCTTTCGATCAACCAGGATCTGCTGCCGCGTGTGTTCGAGCGCGACGCCCCGACTCGCGATCGCCTGCAACCGGTCGGCCGTCTGCGCGACGGGTGGAGCCTGGAACAGACACGTGACGCGCTGTCCGCCGTGTTGGCTTTTGCAGAACTGCAGAACCCGGAGGGGCCGAAGACCATTCCGGAACTGAGGCTCGCCTCTGGCCTCGCGAAATACCGGACCGAGGGGTTCGACCGGCTGGTCCTGACGCTGTCGGGAGTCGTAAGCGCGATCGGCGTGCTCTTTCTGGTCATTGCGTGCGCGAACGCGGCCGGCATGCTGCTCGCCCGGACGAGCAAACGCTCGCAGGAGCTTCGGATGTGTCGCGCCCTCGGGGCCACGTCCGCCCAGCTCGTCAGGCGGCAGTTCGCCGAATCATTGGTCGTGGGAGGGTTCGGAAGCGCGGCTGGAATCGCCTTCGCCGTTCTCGCCAGTCGGCTGTGCGCGGCGATCGTCATTCCCGTCCAGGATGTCACGCTGTCGCTCGCGTTCATTCCCGATTCCCGGACGGTCATGGTTGGCATCGCGGTTGGCGTCACGAGTGCCATCATCGCCGGCCTGGCGCCTGCCCGAGAGGCTTGGCGCTCGTCGTTCAGCCACGTGCAAACTCGGACGACATCGGGCCAACCCCGCTTCCGGCAGTGGCTGTTTGGCGGTCAAGTGTGCCTGTCTGCTGTACTCCTGTTCGTCACCTACCAGGCCTGGCAGAATACCCGAATCGCGACGGGACAATCGCCCGGGTTCGACGTCGCGCACATTGCGTGGCTGGATGTCTCCTTCGATCAGTGGCGATCCATCGCTGAGCGAGACGCGACGCGCGATCGAGTGCTCGAGGCGTTGGGCAGCCATCCTGCGGTGGCCGCTGTCTCGTGGGCATGGTACCTGCCCTTTCAGGTTGTCTATGCCCAACCAGCGGTGCGCTCCTCGCCGGATCAGTCTGCATCCGAGGTGAGTGTGATTGAGCAGGGCATCGGTCCGGATTACTTCGAGGCGATGCAGATACCATTGATTGATGGCCGGGAGTTCTCGTGGAACGATCTCTCCTCACCGGACGAGGATCACCCGATAGTCGTCATCAACCGCACCCTCGCCCGAGCGCTCTTCGGCGATCAGCCCGTCGCCGGCCGGCGAATATGGCGCGACGCGCCCGGGCAGGAGCCCACGGCACTCACGGTCGTTGGCGTCACGGCGGACACGGTGTTCCGGGTGCCTGGCGAATCCCCGCCGCCGATGCTCCACAGCCTTGCGCGACGGACGGCCAGCCTCGTCGTGCGGACGAGAGCCAACCCGGTCACGGTGATTCCCGAGCTCTCCAGGGTCATCGATAGCGCGGCGCCGGGCGCGGCGGCGGGTGGGTTCCCGTTTGCCGAGCGTTCCGAGAAGGCGACGTTCCCCGCACGCGCCCTGGCGCTCGTGCTCGGCGGCTTTGCCCTCGGCGGCGTGATCCTGACCACGGCCGCGCTCATCGGTCTGGCGAGCTACAACGTGGCCCGGCGACGTCGAGAGATTGGCATCCGGTTGGTGCTGGGCGCAACGCCAGCCCGTGTGATCACCCTGATGCAGATGGAACATCTCCCCGCCGTCACTGTGGGTGGCGTCATCGGATGTGCGTTGGGCATGTGGTTATGCGACCGATTGTCGCCGCTCGCGGCCGCTGATGTGTTGCCCGGTGACCCTCGGGGGCTGCTGCTGGTGACGACGATCCTGTCGGCGGGCGCTGGGGCGATCGTGTTCGTGCTTGCACGACGGGCCGCACGGGAAGCGCCGAGTGTGGCACTTTCGCACGAGTAGTCGCCGTACACCGCCACGCACTCTATGGCAGTACGACGATCGGCGCGGGCCAGAACCGGGCCTTCTGCGCGGCCGAGTGGCCGGGGTGGCAAGCCGCCGAGAGGAATCGCTTCGCGCGTCGCCGCCTCGCGCGGGATTGCCAGGGGCCCTGGCTGTCTCGGTCGGCAGTGGAGATGCTGCAATCGAGCGTTGCGATGGCGACCGGCGGTGCGGGCCTGGGGCTTCGGCGTTCTGCCAACTGGTATGCGATACCCCGCCATTCTTGCCGAGATGGTCCATCCAGCTAGTGCACACAGACTTCGGACAGGACCATTGCTGAAGCCTGGCGGCGTCGGCGTCACTGACTCAGCCGGAAGTTGCGCAGCACGGCGAGCTCACGCCCTAGCGCTCGGCAGCGCCACACGGCCAGCACCCGCTAGGAGTGCCGTGATGCTCCAGAACGCCATCGCGCGGCAAGATAACTCCAGACATCCATCGCCGTCTCGCCGGGCGGGTTCTGAAAGCTCCATGCGGGCATGAACGCCGAGAAGGCCGGGTACAAGACCGTGGCCGCGACGATCCCTCGTCGAGCCGCGATGCGGCGCGCGATCGAGAACTCCACCAACGCCGCCGTCGTGGTCGAGGTGCGCGTCCAGGGCCCGAGGCCTCCTTCGATCGTCAGCGAGACGGTCCAGGTGACCGCGATGAACACCCAAGTCGCCACCGCCAGGACGGTGATGCCGGTATCGCCGCAGGCGAGAGCCCAGGCGGTAGTCCCGCCTCCGAAGATGACGGTGACGGCCCCTGCCGAGCGGAATCCCCATTGCTTCCAGTGAATGTCTCGCTCGACGCGGTGCCGGACGTCCGCCGGCACCCGGTCACGCGTCTGCCACTGTTGGCGCCAGGTGTCGAGCTCAGGATCGAATGTCATTCGGCTTCAACCGCTCCCGCAGCATCTGTCTGGCGCGCGTCAGGCGCGCGCCGACGTTGGTCTCCGAGATCCGCGAAACACGCTAGCGTTCACCCACTTCCATTTCGTGCTGAGGTGTGTCCATGCGCAGATTGATCGCCATCGGCATCGTGTCGTTCATGATCGCCGCCGCCGTCGTCGAGACCCAAACCTCCCTGACCGGCCGCTGGCGCGCGGTGCTGCTCACGCCCGACGGTGGCACCCAGCCGATCACGCTGGACCTCGTCAGCTCCGGCGCGGTCGTCACCGGCACGGTGCAGGGCCTGACGATCGGCGAGGGTCGGCTCGACGGCGCGACGCTCACTCTGAAGATGACAGCGCCGAACGATCGCGAAGTGGCGCTGACCGGGCAGGTGAGCGGCGACGAGATCGTCTTCGCGTCGACCGGGCTGCCACCGGGCCCGGTGCGGTTCGTGGCGCGTCGCGATACCCGGCCCACCGGCCGCGTCTCCGACCCCTCGGTCGTCCAGGCGCTCATGAAGCAGCACCACGTGCCCGGCGTCAGCATCGCGGTCATCAAGGACTTCGCGATCGCGGCGACCGGCACCTGCGGGGTGGCCGACGTCGAAACCGGCACGCCGGTCACGCCGCAGACGATGTTCCAGGCGGCGTCGATCAGCAAGCCGGTCGCCGCGATGGTCTCGCTGAAGGCCGTGCAGGACGGACGGTTCACTTTGGATCAGGATGTCAACACGATCCTGAAGTCGTGGAAGGTGCCCGGTGGCAGGTACACCAGGACACGCCGGTCACACCGCGTCGCCTGATGAGCCACACGTCGGGGCACCGGCGACGCCTTCGGCTTCCCCGGCTATGCGCCGCAGGCGCCGCAGCCGACGCTGCCGCAGATCCTGGACGGCGTCCAGCCACCCGACGCGGTCGGAAAGCCGTTTGCCGCGCTCGCCCACGAGTGGGTGTTCGACCCAATCGGGATGAGCCACAGCACCTACGAGCAGCCGCTGCCGCCGCAGCGCCAGGCGCAGGCGGCGCGCCGATGGGCGATCCCTGGCATGTCTACCCGGAGCAAGCCGCGGCCGGACTCTGGACCACGCCGACCGATCTCGCGGCGTTCGCGATCGACGTCCAGCTCTCGCTGCTCGGCAAGTCGAACAAGGTGCTGTCGGCGACCACCGTGCGCGAGATGGTCACGCCGGTCGGCGTCGGCCCCTTCGCCGTCGGGTTCACGATCGAGAAGCAGGCGAGGGCTGGTATTTCTCGCACGGTGGCAGCAACTGGGGCTTCCAGTGCAACATGGTCGCCCACCGATCCAACGGGTACGGCGCGGTGATCATGACCAACGGCGACGGTGGCGGCGCGCTGATCGGGCCGCTGCTCCGCTTGATCCAGGAGGAATACCAGTGGGACGCGCTCGCCGACCCGATCCCCCGCCGCTACGGTCCGGGGTAGTGGGACGAGCGCCGTCAACCGGGCTCGATTCGAAAAGCCTTCGCCGGGTGCGCCGTTATCGGCGCAGCAGGTGACGATCGCCGTCTTGAGTGGCCGCGCGTTCACAGGTCAGATACTGGCCAATCCAGTCGGCCTGCGCAGCTGCTTCCGTGCATCTGCGTCTGTCCGTGCATCTG
>CAZJBN010000125.1:0-3033 GCA_964543955.1 uncultured Bifidobacteriaceae bacterium | reverse complement strand
TCCGTGCATCTGCGTCTGTCCGTGCATCTGTGTCTGTCTGTGCATCTGCGTCTCAGCCAGGCGGTGGTTCGATGTGAATGACCGCATCCTTGACCTGCGGAAAGTGCGCCATCAGCCGATCCTTGACCACGTGCGACAGCCGATGGGCCTCGTCGAGCGGCAGCCCTCCATCGAGCCAGATGTGGAGATCGAGAAACGCGAAGTCACGCGAGCCGCGCGATCGGATCTGGTGGCAGCCGATGACGTCGGGGACGCCGAGCACCACCGATCGGATCTCCTCCTCCGGAATCACGGCGGCATCGCCGAGGATGCGCGAGGTGTCCGACGAGATCTCCCAGCACGCATACCCGATGAAGCCGGCCACGACGAACGCGACGATCGGGTCGAGCAGCGGGAAGCCCAGACGGACGCCGATGAGCGCGCCGATGACCGCGGTCGAGGTGAGCACATCGCTGAGCGTGTGGTGCGCGTCGGCGGCCAGCACCTCGCTCTGAAGCCTCCGCGCGGCGCTGCGCTCGTACTTCACGACGCCCAGGTTGATGGCCAGCGTGAGGCCCATCACGACAAAGGCAATGGGCTCGACCGACGGCGTCTCGGGCGACCACAACCGGCTCCACGCGCGGCCGACCACCTGGATGAGCACCAGGAGCAGGAACAGCAGGATGCCGACCGAGGCCATTGTCTCGAACTTGCGATGGCCGTACGGGTGATTGTGGTCCGGGGGCCGCCGGGCGAGGCGCACGCCCACCAGCGCGACGACGTTCGATGCGGTGTCGGTCAGCGAGTGAAAGCCGTCGGACAGCACGCTGACGGCGCCGGTCGACAGGCCGAGCCCGATCTTCGCACTGGCGACCAGCAGGTTCAGCAGGAAGACGCGGACGAGGACGCGCGTCACCTCGGCGCTGCGATCGAGGCGCGCCCGCACGCTAGAAAATCGTGGCGTTCGGCACCGGCCACCAGCGCAGCTGCACCTTGCCGATGATGTACTTCTTGGGCACGAAGCCCCAGTGTCGGCTGTCCGAGCTGTTGTTGCGATGGTCGCCCATCACGAAGTAATAGCCTTCCGGGATGACCTGGGGTCCCCAGTCGTCGTGGCTCCGGTACTCGGGCGGCACCTGGTTGTCGGGCACCGGCACGTCGTTCACGTAGACGCGGCCGTCGACGACACGCACCGTGTCGCCCTCTTCGGCAATCACGCGCTTGACGAAGGACTTGTCCGGGTTGAGCGGGTAATAGAGCATGACGATGTCGCCGCGCTGCGGGTCCGCGAGGCGGTACGCCAGCTTGTTGACGATGAGGCGGTCCTGGTCGGCCAGGGTCGGCGCCATGCTCTGGCCCTCGACGCGCGCCACCTGGAAGCCGAAGGTCACAATCAGCGTCGCGTAGACGGCAGCCGATGCGAGCGTCTTGACCCAGGCGACGAACTCGTCGCGCCACAGTTCGAGGCGGCCGCGGAGGGGCTCGCGCGGTTCGACTGGAGCCTGCGGGGCCGCGTGGGCCGGGACGGGCGTGAGCGGGGCGATGGCCTGGAAGACGAAGCGCGAGGGGGCGTCTTCGTCGCCGGGGTCGGCGAATGCTACAACTTCAGGTACTCCCGGAGCCGCCGCGTCTGCGTGCGGCTGACCGGGATCTCGGTCGCTTTCGCGTCCTTCATCCTGAGGATGTAGTTCCTGCTGAACCAAGGGACGATCTCCTTGATCTTGTTGATGTTGACGAGGTGCGACCGGTGGACCCTCCAGAACACGGCCGGATCCAGCCGCGCGTGCAGCTCGTCCAGGGTCCGGTCGTTGGACGTGCCGGCCACCTGCCCAGTCACAATAGTAATCGAATCCTCGGCGACCGAGGCATAGATGATGTCGTCGGCCTGCACCAGGACGAAGCGGTCCTGGGTCTTGACCGCCAGCTGAGTCGGGCGGGCGGGCTGGGCCATGAGGCGGACCAGGCGGTCGAGCTGGCTGGCCAGCGGCTGCCCATCCCGGCGCCGGGTCCGGGCGCGCTGCACGGCCTGTTGGAGCCGAACCGCGTCCACCGGCTTCAGCAGGTAGTCCACGGCATTGACCTCGAAGGCCTCGACGGCGCGGTGGTCGAAGGCGGTCACGAAGACCACGGCCGCCGCCGACCCGCTCTCGGCCAGCCGGCGGCCCACTTCAAGCCCCGTGAGGCCGGGCATCTGGACGTCCAGGAACGCCACGTCCGGATCGAGACGTTCGATGGCGTCCACGGCCTCGAGGCCGTTGGCGGCCTGCCCGACGACTTCGAGGCCGTCAATCTGGCCGAGCAGGTAGCACAGCTCTTCGCGCGCCAGCTGCTCATCGTCGGCGACGACCGCGGTGAGGGCGTCGGGGGTCATGACGCCATGGTCCTGGCGGAGGCGGCGACCGGAATCTCGACGCGCGCGAGGGCACCCTTGCCCGGCGAGCCGTCGAGGCTCAGGCGGCCCATCGCGCCGTACAGGACGCGAATGCGTTCGTGCACGTTCCGGAGGCCGATCCCGCTCGACATGGCCGACAGGCGGCGCTCGTCCGAGATGCCGAGCCCGTCGTCTTCGACTTCGATGATGACGATGTCCTTGTCGCGCCAGGCGCGGAGCGTGATCGCACCGGCGCCGACCTTGCGGGAGAGCCCGTGCTTGATGGCGTTCTCGACGAGCGGCTGCAGCAGCATGCTCGGGACAATCGCGTCGAGCGTGTCGGGGGCGATCGCCTTGCGGACGGCGAGGCGGGGACCGAAGCGCACCACTTCGATGGCGAGGTACGCGTCGATGGCGTCGAGCTCCTCGCGCAGCGAGACGAACTGTTCGTCGCTGCGCATGAGGGTCCTCAGCAGCCCCGACAGCTTCTGGATGACCATGCGCGCCGTCTCGGGTTGTGAGCGGATGAGGGAGGAGACCGACGCCAGCGTGTTGAAGAGGAAGTGCGGATTGATCTGGCTCTTGAGGGCCTCGACCTTCGCGGCGAGCAGCAGCTTCTCCTGCTCCTGCAGGCGATGCTCGATGCGCGCGTTGTTCCAGATCTTGATCGGCGTGGACACGGT
>CAZJBN010000124.1:0-14035 GCA_964543955.1 uncultured Bifidobacteriaceae bacterium | reverse complement strand
ATCTGTGTTGATCGGTGCATCTGTGTTGATCGGTGCATCTGTGTTGATCAGTGCATCTGTATTGGTCGGCGCATCTGTGTCGTTCGGTGCATCTGTGTATAAGATCAAGAGACACATGGCCTTCGATCTCATCGACGTTGTGATTGTCAGTGCAGTGCGGACACCGATCGGGCGCATCGGCGGGGCCTTGTCCGGCGTGCGGCCCGACGACCTGGCCGCGATCGTCGTGACCGAAGCCGTGGCCCGCGCGGGCATCGAGCCCGGCATCGTGGACGAGGTCTACCTCGGCTGCGCGAACCAGGCGGGCGAGGACAACCGTAATGTGGCGCGGATGGCCCTCCTGCTCGCGGGACTGCCCGACCACGTGCCCGGCGTCACGGTCAACCGGCTCTGCGCGAGCGGGCTGGCGGCCGTCAACATGGCCGCGCGCGCGATTCGATGCGGTGAAGGCGACGTGATCGTGGCCGGCGGCGTGGAGAGCATGACGCGGGCGCCGTACTCGCTGCCCAAGAACCCGCAGCCGTTCGGTCCGTCGGGCAACGTGACGGCGTTCGATACCTCGCTCGGCTGGCGCTACCCCAACCCGCGCCTGCAGGCGATGTTCCCGCTCGAGGCGATGGGCGAGACCGCGGAGAACATCGCCGAGCGCGCGCGCGACGGCGGTGTCGCCGGGGGACCGATCACCCGCGACGACCAGGACCGCTTCGCGCTGCAGAGCCAGCAGCGGGCCGTCGCCGCTATCGATGCCGGGTTCTTCCGTGCCGAGATCGTGCCCGTGCCGGTCCCGCAGAAGAAGGGCGACCCCGCGCGGTTCGATACCGACGAGCACCCGCGGTACCGCAGGCAGGGCGACCGTTTCGTACTCGACACCAGCCTCGAGCAGCTGTCGACGCTCAGGCCGGCGTTCCGGAGGGACGGCGCCGTCACGGCCGGCAACGCGAGCGGCATGAACGATGGGGCCGCCGCCCTGGTCCTGATGTCGGCGGGACGCGCCGCCTCGCTCGGCATCACTCCGCTGGCACGGTGGGTCTCGTCCGGCGCCGCGGGCGTGGATCCGCGGGTGATGGGGCTCGGCCCGGTCGCGGCAGTGCCCAGGGCCCTCGACCGTGCAGGCATCCGCATCGCCGACGTGGATCTGGTGGAGTTGAACGAGGCGTTTGCCGTCCAGGCCATTGCCGTGCTGCGCGAACTCGGCATCGACGAGGCCATAACCAATGTCAACGGCGGCGCGATTGCGCTCGGACACCCGCTGGGCTGCTCGGGCGCCCGCATTCTGACCACGCTCGTCCACGAGATGCGGCGCCGTGCCGCCGCCGGCCAGCGGATGCGCTATGGCCTCGCCACGTTGTGTGTCGGCGTGGGCCAGGGCGACGCGTCCGTGATCGAGCTCGCCTGACGTCTGCCGCCGCTGCCATCCCTCCCGTCAGCGGCCGTCGATGAGATCGCCGAGCCCGAAGGCGCGATCGAGAATGGACCCTTCTTCGCGCCGCGCACGCCTCACCTGCGGGGCCGCCGAGTAGATACGGTCGGCCATGCGGCTGAGCGGCAGCGACTGCAGCCACACGCGTCCGGGCCCGGTCAGGGTCGCGAAGAAGATGCCTTCGCCGCCGAAGAGCGCCGTCTTGACGGTCCCGACGAACTGGATGTCGTAGTCGATGCCGGCCTGCAGCGCGACGAGGCAGCCCGTGTCCACACGGATCGTCTGGCCCGCGGCGAGGTCGACCGGGTGAACCGTGCCGCCGGCGTGGACGAAGCACAGTCCATCGCCTTCGAGCTTTTGCATGATGAAGCCTTCTCCGCCGAAGAGACCGGTGCCGATCTTCTTCTGGAAGGCGATGTTGATCGACACGCCGCGCGCCGCGCACAGGAAGGAGTCCCGCTGGCACACCAGCTGACCGCCCAGCGACCTGAGATCCATCGGCAGGATCTTGCCAGGATACGGCGCCGCAAACGCCACGCGCTCGCGGGCCTGGCCCTTGTTCTGGAAGACGGTCATGAAGAGGCCTTCCCCCGTGAGGACGCGTTTTCCGGCCCCGACCAGCGCGTCGATCAGACCCCGCGGTTGGGTCCCGCCGTCGCCAAAGATGGTCTCCATGTGGATCCCGGGCGTCATGTACATGAAGACGCCGGCTTCGGCCACGGCGGCTTCGCCAGGATCCAGATCCACTTCGACGAACTGCATCTCGTTGCCGTGAATCGCGAAGTCGATGTCGTGGGCGCGGCGGCCCGGCGGCACGGGCGGCGGCGCCAGCCGGCCGGCCGCGGCGCCGCCCACGAACTGTGCGAACGCCGCGACCTCCCGAATCCTCTGCCAGGACGTCATCCCGGCCGTGAACACCAGCGTCTCGGCGTCGACGTTGCCGTTGCGCAGGTTGTTGAGGATCTCCTCCTCGGTGACGGGCCCGACCTGGTGACCGCCGATTGCCATGTACCACTGCTGTGCAGACATTCCTGACACTCCCGCGTGTGTGGTGTCGGTGACCCGAGGCGCGCCGACGCGGCCTCGAGACTACGCCAGGTCGATGCCGGCGCCCGCCTCGGTCTCGAGGCGCGCGGCCGTCCCGGCGTCGAGGCCGAGCTGGTGTGCAAGCTGCGCGAGGTAGACGCGCTCACCGCCGGTCACCGCTTCGTCGGCACGGATGATCGTGAAGGCGAGCTTGTACAGGTCCCGCCGGGCTCTCTCGTCCGTGACACCGCGGACGATGTCAGCCAGGGGGTGCGGCTCGATCAGCTCCCGCTCGGCGGCGGTTTCGACACCGGCGCGCCGTGCATGGTCGAGGATGAGGGCGCGCTCCGGCGGCGTGAGCTGCCCATCGGCGCGGGCCGCAGAGATGGCCAGCCGGACAATCCGCAGCACCTCGCCCGGCACCGGTGCCTCGAGCGCGACTGCACGAGCGCCCTCACCGCCAGGTGCACGCAGACCGCCATGCGCGCCCTCGGCGGTGGTGCCCTGTCTCGCGAGGCTGTCGTAGATGCCCCAGCCAACGCCGGCTGCCGCCAGGAGCGTGCTTGCCGAGATCAGCCCTTTGTTACCGGAGAGGAAAGCCGCCGCCCTGCGCGCCTCCTTGCGCCCGGATCGGCCAAGCGTGCCCTCGAGGAATACGGACAGCAGCTGTGCGGGATCGTTCAAGCCACGTCTCCGATCAACAGGATACGAGCAACCGGCGGCCGGGGTTCACGACGGGACGTACGACCTGATGGCACGAGCGGCAACGTCGTCCGAGAGGCCAGTGCGGGGATCAGAGCCTCGTCGACGCCGGCTTTGGCAGCACCACCTTGGGCGCCTCCGGCGTCCAGTCCTCACCGGGGTTGATGAACCGGTTGGTCTCCAGCTTGTACTGCTTGTCGTACAACTGGCGGTAGCGCCCGTCTCGCGCGAGCAGGTCGTCGTGCGTGCCGCGCTCCACGATCTCTCCGCCTTCCATCACGAGGATCTGGTCCGCGCTCCGGATCGTGGACAGGCGATGCGCGATGACGAACGTCGTCCGGCCCTCGCGAAGATGCCGGAGGCCGTCCTGGATCTGTTCCTCGCTCTCGCTGTCGAGACTGGACGTCGCCTCGTCCAGGATGAGCACGCGCGGCCCGGCCAGGATGGCGCGTGCGATGGACACGCGCTGCCGCTGGCCCCCCGAGAGCTTGACGCCGCGCTCGCCGACGATCGTCTGATAACCGTCGGGGAAGCGGAGGATGAACTCCTCGCAATGCGCGACCTGGGCGGCGTGCTTGATCTCGTCGAGCGTCGCGCCGGGCCGGGCATACCCGATGTTCTCGGCAATCGTCCCGTCGAAGAGGAAGTTCTCCTGCAGCACCGAGGCCAGCTGTTCCCGGTAGTCGCTGAGCGGGATGTCGCCGAGGTCGCGGCCGTCGACAACGACGCGGCCCTTCAGCGGACGGTTGAAGGCCATCACGAGGCTGATGAGCGTGCTCTTGCCGGATCCGCTCGAGCCGACGAGCGCGGTGGTCGTGCCGGGCGACGCGTGAAACGAGACGCCCTTCAGCACCGGGCGGCCGGCATCGTATTCGAACCACACGTCCTCGAACCGGATGTCGCCGCGGATCCGGCCGAGCGGCGCCTTGCCCTCGTCGGCCTCCTCCTCGGTCTCCATGTCGAGAATCTCGCGAATGCGGTCGAGCCCCGCGAAGGCCTCGGTAATCTGCGTGCCGATGCTCGCGATCGAGATGAGCGGGGCCGCCATCAACCCGACGAAGAACACGTACATGATGAAGTCGCCGAGCGTCATCCGTCCGGCCAGGATGTCGTTGCCGCCCATCCAGATCATCACGACGCCGATCACGCCGATGATGACGGTGCTGCCGGACGTCGTCGCCGAGACACCGGTCATCGATGCGGCGATGTTGCGGAACAGCCGGTGCACACCCTTGGTGAAGACAATCTCTTCGCGCTTCTCGGCCGTGTAGCTCTTGACGACCCTGATGCCGCCGAGCGCCTCGGTCAACCGTCCGGTCACCTCGGCCTGAATCCTGCCCCGTTCGCGAAAGAGCGGGCGCAGCCGCTTGAACGCGTACGCCATGCCGCCGCCGAACAGGGCGAGCACGAAGGCCGTCACCAGCGTCAGCCGCCAGTTGATGTAGAGGAGCACGACCAGGCTGATGATGGCGGTGACCAGCCCACCGACGAGCGACACGAGGCCCGTCCCGACGAGATTCCGGATGCCCTCGGCGTCCGTCATGATGCGCGACAGGAGGACGCCCGTCTGCGTCGAGTCGAAGTACCGCACGGGCAGCCGCATGACCTTCGCCTGGACGCGCCTCCGCATGTCGGTAATGGCACGCTGCGCCGCGACGCCGAGAATCTGCGACAGTCCGAAGCTCGTGACCGCCTGCACCACGGTGGCCGCACCGGCCACGAGCGCGATCGGCATCAGCAGATCCTGGCGCCCGTTGCCGAGCACTTCGTCGACGACCACCTTCGACAACGCCGGCAGGACAATGCCTGACAGGCGTGACACGAGCATCAGCGCGAGGCCGAAGCCCAGGCGCCGGCGGTGGTCGTACAACAGCCGCCGCGCTTCGTTCCATGCCGCGGACTTGTTGAACGGCTTCTTTGGCGCGGCGTCGCCCGCGGCGGCCGGCGCCGCCCGGCCCACGCCGGACCGCTCGGCCCTGGCCATCCGCGGTGCGCCGCTTCGGAGTGGTGTCATCTCAATGGAGCGCGTACGGTGCAGCCAGCGTGAACGGGGCGATATCGGCCTCGAACGAACCGCCGTCGGCCGTGACCATCGTATAGCGGCCCTGCATCGCGCCGACGCTGGTCTTGAGCGGGCAGAAGCTCGTGTACTCGTACTGCTCGCCGGGCGCGAGTACCGGCTGGGCGCCGACGACGCCAGGGCCTTCGACTTCCTCGACCTGCCCGTCCGAATCGGTGATGATCCAGTGGCGGCTGATCAACTGCGCCGTCTCCGATCCCACGTTGGAAATGGTGATGGTGTAGGCAAACACGAAACGCTCGGCGTCCGGTGCGCTTCGGTGCGGCAGGAACTGGGTCTTCACCTGCACGCGGATTCCGTGGGTCGTCGTATCGCTCACTCGTCCATTATCTCATTCGCCGACCCGGCAGCGACTCGGGAGGCCGTCGTCAGTCGAGATGCGCTCGCTCCGAGTCACCCATCGCCACCGCCTCGTTCGGAAAATACTCGCGCCACCGGCGCGTGACGGTCGCGGCGGTCTCCTCATCGCACGAGAGCTCAGCCGGATACCACGGCTTCAGGCGAGCGTCGATGACGATCGGCGCCGTGTAGCCGAGATGGTGCCGCACGACATCGGTGGATGCCGCGTGGATATCGGCCGCCGGCTCGAACCTGGTGAACGTCGTCCACAGGAAGTTCATGTCGCTCCGCGACGCACGCGCCGCATCGTCGGTCAGGACGACGAGCGGCCAATCGGCGAAGGCCGCGTGGCCGGCAAGCCGTGCCGCCGCGGCGGGATCGTCGGCGTATGACGGCCCGCTCACGACGACGCACCCGCCGCAGTACACGCGCACGTCGCCGACGTCGGAGGGTGGCGGCGTGGCCGGCGCGAAGACGCGAGGCAGGTCGCGCACGGGATCGCCGAGGCCCAGCCAGACGCCCTTCGAGCCCTCGTTCACCTTCGGACCGGTGTAGTCCAGCGTGTCCATGGACAGGTTCGAGAAGACGTACAGGTCCGTCCGGGGATTCGAGCGGGCCAGCACGTGTTCGAGCGTGGCACGAAAGTCGGCGAGATCCACTGCCCGATCGGTCAGGAGCAGGAACTTGGTCAGCGACAGCTGGCCTTCGCCCAGGATCCGGAAGGCGCTTGCCATGGCTTCCCGCGCGTACCGCTGCTTGACGATCGCGGCCGCGAGGGAGTGATAACCGGTCTCCCCGTACGACCACAGCCGCTCGACGGCCGGCATCACGAGCGGAAAGAGCGGCGACAGCAGCTCCTGAAGGAGATCGCCGATGTAGAAGTCCTCCTGCCTCGGCTTCCCCACGACCGTCGCGGGATAGATCGCGTCGTGCCGATAGGCAACCTGCGATACCTGGAAGATCGGATAGTCGTGACGGAGTGAGTAGTAGCCGTAGTGGTCGCCGAACGGCCCCTCGGGGCGCCGCGTGAGGGCCGGCACTTCGCCCATCAACGCGAACTCCGCCGAGGCGACGAGCGGGTGCGCATGGCCGTTGGGTCCCGGTACCTGCGGGAGCCTCTGCCCGGCAATGAGCGACGCGAGCATCAGCTCGGGGACGTTCTCCGGAAGCGGTGCGATGGCCGAGAGCATGAGAGCCGGCGGCCCGCCGAGAAACACGGTCGCAGGCAGCGCCTGCCCGCGCGCTTCGGCCACCTGATAGTGGAAGCCGCCACCCTTGCCGATCTGCCAGTGCATGCCTGTCGTGGCGCGGTCGTGCACCTGCAGCCGATACATGCCCAGGTTCGAGCCCTTGCCATCGGGATGCGTCGTGTAGACGAGGGGCAGCGTCACGAACGGACCACCGTCCTCTGGCCAGCAGGTGATAACCGGCAGCTGGTCCAGGCCCAGGTCGCGGCGGACGACTTCGGTGACCGGGCCTGACCTCCGGCGCCGCATGCCCACCGTCAGCAGTTCGCCCGCCAGCCCTCGTGCTTCCCAGAGGCGCGCCGGCGTTGGCGGAAGCACCGTCTCGGCCAGGTGCACGAGGTCCCTGATGAGCCGAAGAGGCCGATCCCCGAACGCCATCCGGGCTCTCCGCGCCGTGCCGAAGAGATTGGTCACGAGCGGAAACGCCTTGCCGCGTACGGCCGTGAAGAGCAGCGCCGGTCCACCGGCCGCGATGACACGGCGGTGGATCTCCGCCACTTCGAGGTGAGCGTCGACCGGCGCGCGGACCTCGACGATGTCGCGATCGCGCTGGAGCTCGTGCATGAAGGCTCTGAGGTCAGGGAACATCGTAGACCGTGTGTCCGCTGATGAGGGTCAGGACGCTCTGGACAGTGGCGAGACGATCCGGCGCGAGCGTGAACACGTCGCCGGAGAGGACGGTGAGGTCGGCCAGTGAGCCGACCGAGAGATGACCCTTGTCCCCATCGGCGAACTCGGCCCGCGCCGATCCACGCGTCATGGCGACAACGGCCTGTTCCACCGTCAGCCGTTCGTCACCACGTTCGGGTGACACGGCCCAGGCCAGCAGAGCGAACGGGTTCGTCCCCGTCCCGGTGCCGAGTGCCAGCGTCACCGAGTGGTCGAGCACCGACGCCAGCGGACGGGGTTCGCCCCGTCGCTGCACGACGATGACACCGGCGCGCGCGAGCCTGGCGCCCAGCTCCGGGTCGATGGTGTCGAGGTTCTCCACGCGAGGACGTTTGCGAGCCCACACTTCGGCGACGCCCGTCTGCTCGATGGCCTCGACGAAGGCCGAGAGCGCTTCGCGATCGAGGGGCTCGAACGACAGGGGATCTTCGGACCCGTACGCCCAGCCCACGAACTGACGAATTCGCGGGATGTCCTCACGGCCCGCGACGAGCGCCATGCCGCGCACGTCGACCCGGAGGGACGGCTGCGGCGGCAGATGCGGCCGGCTGTCGGTCGTCTCGCCGTCGGACCCGATGCGCGGCGCGCGCAGGACGCGGAACCGCATCGGCGCCGAGGCGGCAACGAGGTCCCTCGCCGTGTCGGCGACGGGCCTCGACATCGAGAACACGTGCATCGAGGTCACACCGAAGGCGATGCCTACCTGCGCCAGGGCACGAACCGCGAGCGCACCGGGCTCCGTCGTGATCACGTGGGCATCGTTCAGTCCAGGGATGACGGTTCGGCCCGACAGATCGTGCGTGGCCGTCCGGGCCGATGCGAGCGCCCCGACCACGGCAGTCTCGCCGATCGCGACAATCCGATCGCCGCGAATTGCCACTGCCTCCGCCCAGGGTTGAGTGGGATTGGCGGTGAAGATCCGGCCGTTCAGCAGGATGGTGTCCGGCGCGCCGGAGCCGCATCGAACCGCCCCCAGCATCAGCGCCGCGATGACCAGGAGTCGCACGGCCCTTCTCGATCCCCGTCTCAACCCCGCGTCAGCTTCCTGTACTTGATGCGATGCGGCTGGTCGGCGGCAGCGCCAAGGCGACGCCGGCGGTCGGCCTCGTAGTCCTGGTAGTTGCCCTCGAACCATTCCACCTGGCTGTCTCCCTCGAAAGCAAGCATGTGGGTCGCGATGCGGTCGAGGAACCAGCGGTCGTGGCTGATGACGACCACGCAGCCGGCAAACTCGAGCAGCGCTTCTTCGAGCGCGCGCAACGTATCGACGTCGAGGTCGTTGGTCGGCTCGTCGAGGAGCAGGAGGTTGCTGCCCCGCCGCAGCAGCCTGGCCAGGTGCACACGGTTCCGCTCACCGCCGCTGAGCGTGCCGACCTTGCGCTGCTGCTGGCCGCCCTTGAAGTTGAACCACGAGACGTAGGCCCGCGACGCTACGGTCCTCTTCCCCATCGTCAGCTCGTCGAGACCGTCGGTGATCTCGTCGAAGACGCTCTTGTCGGGGTCGAGCGCGTCGCGGCTCTGGTCCACGTAGCCGATCTGCACCGTCTCGCCCAGTTTCAGCGAGCCCGCATCCGGCGTCTCCTGCCCGGTGATCAGCCGAAAGAGCGTCGTCTTGCCGGCGCCGTTCGGGCCGATCACGCCGACGATGCCCGAGCGAGGGAGGGTGAAGGAGAGATCGTCGAAGAGCACGGTGTCGCCGTATGCCTTGCGCAGGCCGCGGGCCTCGATGACGACATCGCCAAGCCGCGGGCCTGGGGGGATGTAGATCTCGACGGCATCCAGCTTCTGCGCCGTGTCCTCGCTCAGGAGCTGCTCGTACGCGTTGAGACGTGCCTTGCCCTTGGCCTGTCGTGCGCGCGGCGACATCCGGATCCAGTCCAGCTCGCGCTGCAAGGTCCGCTGGCGGCGCGACTCGGCCCTTTCTTCCTGCGCCAGCCGCGCCCGCTTCTGCTCGAGCCAGCCTGTGTAGTTGCCCTCGTATGGGATGCCGCTGCCCCGATCGAGCTCGAGAATCCAGCCGGCGACGTTGTCGAGGAAGTAGCGATCGTGCGTCACGGCCACGACGGTGCCGGCGTAGTCCTTGAGGAAGCGCTCGAGCCAGGCCACCGACTCGGCGTCGAGGTGGTTGGTGGGCTCGTCGAGCAGCAGGAGGTCCGGCGATTGCAGGAGCAGGCGGCAGAGCGCCACGCGCCTGCGCTCACCGCCGGAGAGGGTCGCGATGTCCGTGTCGGGCGGCGGGCAGCGGAGCGCATCCATCGCCAGATCGAGCCGCGAATCCAGGTCCCACGCGTTGGCGGCTTCGATGCGATCCTGGAGCCGTGCCTGCTCGTCGAGGAGCTTCTCCATCGCGTCCGGCGAGAGGTCCTCGCCGAGCCTCGCGTTGACCTCGTCGTAACGATCGAGTACCGCCTTGACCTCGGCGACGCCTTCCTCGACGTTGCCCTTGACGGTCTTGTCGGGGTTGAGCGCGGGCTCCTGCGGCAGATAGCCCACCGTCACGCCTTCGCCGGCAAACGCCTCGCCGACGAACCCCGTTTCGACGCCGGCCATGACCTTGAGCAGGGTCGACTTGCCGGCGCCGTTCAGGCCGAGCACGCCGATCTTCGCGCCGGGGAGAAACGAGAGCCAGATGTCCCGGAGTACCGTGTGGTCGGGGGGATAGGTCTTGCCCAGCCCCTTCATGACATAGACGTATTGCGCGGCCATGTGAACATCCGACTATAGCGTACGGACCGACCACCGCCGGACCACGGAGGCGGGGAGATCTCGAGGCCATGGACGGGACCACCGAGGCACGGAGCCGTCGAGGGGACCGACGCGACCACCGAGACACAGAGGCACTGAGTGCTCAAGGGCATGCACGCGACCACGGAGGCAGGGAGAGCTGGAGGCCATGGACGGGACCACCGAGGCACGGAGCCGTCAAGTGGACCGACGCGCACGGAAACACTGAGGTCGCGGAGCCTCGGTGGTTGTCACTCCGTCGGTCTCGGAGCCCCGGTGGTTGCCATTCCGTCGATCTCGGAGCCTCGGTGGTTCACGGTTCTGGCTTCAGCGTCACCACGGTGTACCGATCCATCGGGAAGTACTTCTGGTAGATGCGGTGGAGCATTTCTGCTGTCAGGCTTTCTGTCCTCTGTGGTCGTCGCAGGATGCCGGCAGGGTCCCATCCGTACATGTGCACGGTCTGGAGCGAGCCGAGCCAGTAGCCATTCTGCCGCTGATTGGTTTCGAGGTCGCGCCGCTCCATCTCCTTCACCTTGTTCACATCGTCGGCGGTCGGGCCCGTGGCCGCGAGGCGTGCCACTTCCGCGAAGACCGCCTGGCTCAGCTTGTCGACGTTCTCGGGACTGCTGCCGAACTGCACGACGATGACGCCGAAGCCGGGGAACGGGAGGCTGTTCTCGTAGCCGACCGAGACGCCGTAGGTACCGCCGAGCTCCTCTCGCAGGATCTCGCGCAGCCTGATGCTCAGGATGTTGCCGGCCGCGCGCACGCGGTGCATCTCGAGCTCGTCGCCCCCTGAATCGGCGAAGAACGAGATGACCGTCTGGCTCGACGGCTCCTGACCCTTGACGACCACTTCGCGCACGACGCCCGCCGGAAAGCGCACGCCCATGTCCCGGAAGGCGCTCGACCGCTTGTGGGTCGAGGGCAGCCCGCCAATCCATTTGGCGACGAGAGGGGTGATGGCCGTCACCTCGAAGGCGCCGACCATGAAGTACGTGAAGTCCGCGGCGTTGGCGAACCGCGCGGTGTAGAAGTCGCGCATGGCCGCGAGATCGAGGTCGGCGACGCCGGCAGGGGTCAGGCGCCTGGCGCTGAAGTGGTTGGAGGTGTTCACCAGGCTGACCTTCTCGCCGAAGACGATACGAGGGTTCTGCGCCTGGTTCTCGAGCGCGGCGGTCAGGCGCCGCTCGAACAGTTCGAAGGCGTCAGCCGTCATGTTCGGCGCCGTGAACGCCAGGTAGTTGAGCTGCAGGGCCGTCTCGATGTCCCGTGGCGTGCTCGATCCGGAGATCTCCTGCGTGTAGGACTCGATGCGCGGCGATGCCGAGGCAATCTTCCCGGCCAGCATCCTGTTGAGCTGCACCGGATCGAACCCGCCCACGCCGCCGACTCCCACGAGCGCGGTCGCCAGCTGCGCGTCCTGGAAGCGTTCTTCTGGCGCGAGCGAGGTGCCGCCGAGTGCGTAGGCGCTGAAGAGTACCTGGTCGTTCTTGAAGTCGGTGGGCTTGAGCCAGACCTCGACGCCGTTCGACAGCGTGAGCACCGTCACGCCGAGATCGGCCAGCACACGCGTGCCGGTCACGGTGCCACCGGCCGGCGGACGCTCGACGAGCGTGCGGCCCGAGGTGGTGTCGGTCCACGGCTCCACCTTCGCGGCCGCCGCGCGTGCCACTGCGGACTTCAGACTGTCGACCGTCGGCGGCGGTAGGCCAGGCTTCTCGGGCGCCACCGCCAGCACCACCCGGTTCTCGTCGGTCAGGAGCGACCTGGCGAGCGCGGTCACCTCGTCGAGCGTGATGGTCGGCAGGAACGTGGCGGCAATACGGTGTTCGAACTCGATGCCGGGAATCGGCTCCTGTTCCAGGAAATGGCGTACGTATTCGCCGGCAAACGAGGGATTCTCGGTCGTGTTGCGTTCGTTGTGAGCGCGGTCATACGCGGCCCTGAGGGCGCGTCGGGCGCGGTCCAGCTCGTCGGCCCCGAAACCGAACTCGGAGACCCGCCGCGCTTCGACGGCGAGCGCCTCGAGCCCGGCATCGAGTCCGTTCTCCGGCACGGCCGCGCTGAGTTCGGTCAGCAGCAGCGTGCGGCCGAAGGTGTCGATGCCGGCCTGCGCGCCGATGAATGGCGCATTCGGGCGGCGGGCGATCTCGGCGAGGCGGGGGTTGATCATTCCGCTGAGGAGCTGTCGCACGAGGGCGCCCCGGTAGTCGCCGACCGTCTGCTGATCGGGCGTGTCGCCCTTGAAGGCGAGCGTCACCGTCCATCCCTGGGCCTCGGGATCCGTGACCATGCTGAAGAGCGTCTCGGCGTGCGGCGGAATCGTGCGGTCCACGTCTCCGGCGGGACGCTGGGGACGCGCGATGTCTGCGAACCGCTCGCGAATCATCCGCTCGGCATCGCCGGGAGACACGTCGCCGACGACCACCACGGCCATGAGATCGGGTCGATACCACGTGTCATAGAAGGCCTGGAACCGCTCGCGCGGTGCGCCCTTGATGACCTCGGGGGTGCCGATCGGCAGGCGGACCGCATACCGGGAGCCCTGCAGGAGCACAGGCAGTTGCTGATCGGCAATACGCGAGCTGGCACCGAGACGGCCCCGCCACTCCTCCAGCACGACGCCGCGCTCCTTCTCGATCTCTTCGGGGAGGAGCAGGATGCCGGCGGCGAAGTCGCTGAGCGCCAGCAGGCCGCGGTCGACATAACCCTCACGATCGGTCGGCACGTCGAGCATGTAGATGGTCTCGTCGAAGCTCGTCGACGCGTTGACGTGCGGACCGAATCGGGCCCCGATCGATTCCAGGAACGTGATGAGCTCGCCGGGCTTGAAGTTCGTCGTCCCGTTGAAGGCCATGTGCTCGAGGAAGTGCGCGAGACCTCGCTGGTTGTCCTCTTCCTGAATCGACCCCGCGTTGACCGCGAGCCGCAGCGAGACACGGTTCGCCGGACGTCCGTTCTGGCGGATGAAGTACCGGAGACCATTGGGCAGCTGGCCGGTGCGGACCGCCGGATCAACGGGAAGCGGCCGATCGAGCGCCAGGTCGGCTGGAATCGCAGCCGGCGCCCCCGCCTGGGCCGGCGCCGGAGCCTGCGCGCCCAGCACGACCGAGGTGGCTACGATCACCACACCGAACACCGCGGCCCAAGTCGCTCGCATCATCAAGTCCTCCCGCCGTAGTACGTCCGGAAACGTTAGCACTGTCGAGCATCTCCGGGCACTTGGGCACCCTCGGGCACCCGAGCACTCGAGGCACCCGAGCACCTTGTGCACCTTGTGCACCTTGTGCACCTGTGCACCTGTGCACCTGTGCACCTGTGCACCTTGTACCATGCCTCATGCTTCTCTCCATCAAACGTCTCGACTCGTCGGTTCCCCTTCCGTCGCCTGCGACGGGAGGCGCCGCCGGCTTCGACCTGGCGGCCGCCGCCGACATGGAAGTCCCTCCGCATGCCATTCGCCTGATCGGGACCGGTCTGGTCGTTGCCGTGCCGGCCGGCTACTTCCTCGGTGTCTTTGCACGGAGCAGCACGCCGATCAAACGCGGCCTGATGATCGCGAACGGCGTTGGCGTCGTGGATGCGGACTACTGCGGGCCTGATGACGAGATCAAGATCCAGGTGCTGAACATCACGAGCGAAGCCGTGATGGTCAGGCGCGGCGATCGGCTCGCGCAGGGTATCGTGCTGCCGGCGCCCCGGATCGAGTGGAACGAAGTCGAGGAGATGTCGGCCGCCACGCGGGGAGGATTTGGAAGCACGGGACAATGAACAAGGGTGCTCAGGGTGCTCAGGGTGCTCAGGGTGCTCAGGTGCTCAGGT
>CAZJBN010000123.1:0-14037 GCA_964543955.1 uncultured Bifidobacteriaceae bacterium | reverse complement strand
GCACGCCGTCACGCAGACGACGACGAGAATGACGGCCACGAGCAGCAGCGACCGCGGATCGGTCAACCCGATGCTGCGGTCCCTGCCGGTCTCGAACGCGCGCTCCCAGGCCAGAGTTCCGAGAAGGCCAAGTCCGAGCGCCAGCCCGACCTGCACCAGGGCGCTCCTGACGACCATGCGCGAGATCCCGGACGGTGTCGCGCCGAGCGCCATCCGCAGTCCGATCTCGCGTGTTCTGAGACCAACGTGATACGCCGTGACGGCGTAGAAGCCCACGCCTGCGAGCGCCACCGCGATCAGCGTGAACACCAGCAGCAGCACAGTACCGACCCGTTGGCTCCACGCCGTCTCGTACACCACCCGCGCCATCGTCATGACGCGGGAGATCGGCAGTTCCTGATCGAGATCCGCCACGGCATCTCGGACGAGCGGACCCAGGGCCGCTGCATCCGTGTTGCTTCGGAGTAGCAACGAGGCCGAGGCCGGAGGGGACGCGAAGATCGGCAGGTAGGCAATCGGATCAGGGTCGGATATCCCGAAGCGTCGAACGGTTGGAGCCAGGCCGACGACGGTCAGCCACTGTCGTTCTTCGACAGGCGCGTCGGGCGTTGGCAGCGCAATGCGCCTCCCAATGGGATCGTCGCCAGGGAAGTGCAGCACGGCGAGGCGCTCGTTGATCAGCACGTTCGGCCGCCCGGGTTCGCCGTCGCCCGGCACGAGGTTGCGGCCGCGCAGCACGCCGAGACCGAGTGTTTCCAGATAGCGCGGCCCGGTTGCGATGGCCCATACCGTTGGAGCATCGAAACCCGCGAGGGGACGGCCCTCCACGTCGAGCCGACGCTCGCTCGCGCCGGAAAAAGGCAGGTGGGTGGCGATCGACGTCGCGGTGACACCGGGCAAGCGGCCGAGCCCGTCTTCAAGCCGCTGGAAGAACGCGGAGCGTTCCGCGGCGCCGGGGTAGCGCTCCGCCGGGAGTGCAATCGTCGCCGTGAGGACGTTCGTCGTTTCCACTGTCCGGTCGGTCGGCAGCGCCTGGTCGTTCCGCAGGCTGAGCACAAGGGAGGCCAGCAGGATGCCGGCGAGGGCGAGCTCCGCGGTGAGGAAGCCAGCGGTCCATCGCCGGACATCGGCGCGGGGCCCGAGGCCGGCACTGGCCTTCAGCGTCCGGTTGACGTCGGTGCGTGACGCGTGAACGGCCGGCAGGAGGCCGAAGATCACCAGCGTCAGGAGGGAAATCGCCATGAGCGCGATGAAGGCGCGCAGGTCCATCTCGTAGCCGAACCAGTACGGCAGAAGTCCCGGCGGAACGGCGTTGCCGAAGACCTTCAGGCCGGCCGACGCGACCACAATCCCGAGCGCGCCGCCAAGCACGGCCAGCACGCCGCTCTCGACCAGCAACTGGCGGACGATTCGCATGCGGGTGGCCCCGAGCGAGGTCCGCACGGCAATCTCGCGGCCGCGCTCGGCGGAGCGCGCCAGCAGCAGGTTGGCCACGTTGGCGGCTGAGATCGCGGCGACGAGGAAACCGACGGCGAGGAACGCGTACCATTGCGGCTGGCGCCGGCCCAGGAGCCGCTCGTTGATCGGCACGACCCGCGCGCGGTTGCCGGCGCTCGTTTCGGCGTGGTCGCGCGCAAGGCGATCCGAGATGGCCTCGATCTCGACTCTTGCCTCTGCGGGTCCTGCTCCGTCGTTGAGCCGTCCGAACACACGAAGGGCGCGGACCGCGCGGCTCTGCCCGCTCAATCCGGGTGTCTGGCCGAGCGGGCGGAATACTTCCGCGACACTGGGGAACCCCGACCGATCGGCCAGGACACCGACGACCGTGGTCGGAACACCATCGAGACGGATCGAGCGGCCGACGATCTGCCGGTCGCCACCGTATCTGGCGTTCCACAACGCCTGTCCGATGACGGCCACGGGCCGAGCGCCCTCACGGTCCTCCTCCGGCAGGAATCCGCGGCCGAGCAGGGGCTGGATCCGGAGTTCGTCGAACGCGTTGGCGGAGATCCGCGCACCGTCCCGGCGTTCCGGCGCACGGCCCTCATCACCGATGACCGTTGCGCCGACGGTATAGGCCGCGAGGCCGGACAGGGTCGTGACCTCGCGACGGAGGTTCAGGAGGTCCGGATAGGACACGCCCCGGTCCGGCTGGCGCTCGTCGAACGTCGAGATATAGAGCACGCGATCCGGCTGGGGGATCGGCAGGCCGCGGAGCAGGTGTGCGTCGAACACCGCGAACTGCATGCTGTTGACGCCGATGCCGAGGCCGAGCACCAGAATCGCCGTCAGCGCGAAGCCGCGGTCACGGACCAGCACTCGAATGCCGAATCGCACGTCCTGCCACAAGGCGTCGAGGAATGGCAGGCCACGCCGATCGCGATGGAGGGCTCGGACCTGATCCACTCCGCCAAACGCCTTCCGCGCGGCAAAGCGCGCGTCGTCTGGCGACAGGCCACGCGCGATGTGTTCGGACTCGAGTCGATTCAGATGGTCGCGGATCTCGTCGCTCAGCTCCGCCTCGCGGCGCGAGCTACCGAAGATACCGCGGATGCGAGCGAGCGAAACGCGAAGTGGCGTCAGCATCTGGATCCTTGTCCGGCAACCCGTGCAGGCAACCCTGAAGGGTTGCCTCTACGTCGTCGCGTGTGGGAGGCAACCCTTCCCCCCAACGGTTGCCCCGACAGATGTCTCAGGCGACCTGAACGGTCGCCTCGACACACCCCTCTACCTCACACCTCTCTGCCTCACCCGTCTGCCTCACACCCGTGTGTAGGGGCGACCCTTCAGGGTCGCCTACGCCCTACAACTGCCTCAGGCTCGTCAACGGATCGATTGCCAGCATGCGCCGCACCGGGCCCCACGCCGACGCGAGCGCGATGAGCCCGACGGTGACCGTCAGCCCGCCGAGCAGCAGCGGGTCATACGGCCGCACGCCAAGCGCGAGCGACGAGAGCACCGAGCCTGCCGCCAGCGCGATACCGAGCCCCGCCACGCCACCGGCAGTGACGACGAGCAGCACGCGCGCGAGCACGCTTCGCACGATGACCCACGAGCCTGCACCGAGAGCGAGACGGACGCCGATGTCGCGCTGGCGCGCCGCCACGCTGTAGGCGAGCAGGCCGTGCAGCCCGGTCAGCATCAGCCCGACCGTGACGAGGCCGAGCAGGACGAGCACGGCGGCCGCCGCGCGGTACGGGAAGAGCGGGAACGCGAGCAGATCCGACGCGGGCCCAACGAACCGTACCGGCACTGCGGGGTCGAGGGCTGCGACCAGTGCGCCGAGCTCCGTGGCGCGCATCGGGCCGGCGCCCTCGAATCGGATGG
Organism: uncultured Bifidobacteriaceae bacterium; assembly: GCA_964543955.1. Classification (GTDB taxonomy): domain Bacteria; phylum Acidobacteriota; class Vicinamibacteria; order Vicinamibacterales; family UBA2999; genus VFZN01. The sequence continues at coordinate 10,710 of CAZJBN010000123.1, read as the reverse complement.
CGAGCACTGTCGAGGAGTTGTAGGACTGCGCCATCGGACGGAAGATCGCGCTGGATCGCTGCTCGGCGAGCGCCGCGTACTTCGCATCGCCGACGACGCCGACGATCTCGACCGGCCGGCCGTCGCGACCCTGACGCGTGCGTTGTCCCACCGCCACGTCGACGCCGCCGAACAGCCGCTCGGCGAGCGCACGATTGACGATGGACACCGCTGGCAGCTCTCGGTCGTCGAGCGGCGTGAAATCGCGGCCCGCCAGGAGGGGCATGTCCAGCGCGGCAAAGTAGCCCGGCGACACCTGGTAGATGGCCGCGCTCTCTCCGTCCCGCCCGTTCTCGCGTGGCTCCATGAACACGCTCGTCCGTGACTGATCGATGTGCAGCGGCACCGAGTTGCCGATCGCGGCAACCGAGACACCCGGCAGTCGTCGGACATCAGTGAGCATCCGCTCCTGATATTGCCGGCCGCTGTCGTCGTCATACCCTGCCAGCCCCAGATCCACAGCGGCCAGCATCAGCCAGTCGGGTTGCCACCCGAGCGGAACCGCCCCTGCACGCTGCCACCCACGGAGCGAGAGCAGGCACGTGTACAGCAGGACGACCGCGAACATCACCTGAAGCGCGACGAGCGCGTCGCGGAGGTGCCAGCGGCGGCCGGCCACCGACAATACGCTGCCGTCCCTGATGGTCGACACCACGTCCAGCCTGTTCGCGAAGCGCACGGGCGCCATGCCCATGGCGATGCCGACCACGACGATCGCCGCCGCGATGACGGCGATCACCGACAGGTCTGTGCCGATGTCGAGCTGTACCGGAAGCTCCACGGGCAGCCGGCGCGAAGCCAGCGCACGTGCGCCGGCTACAGCCAGAGCCAGGCCCAGGGCGCCGCCCATGGCCGACAGCACCGTCGCCTCCACGATCAGTTGCCGGGCAATGCGCCCGGGGCTCGCGCCGAGAGCGGTGCGTACGGCAATCTCGCGGCCGCGGTCCATGCCGCGTGCGAGCAGCAGGCCCGCGAGGTTGGAGCAGCCGGCGGCCAGGAGCAGCGCACCGAGGCCGGCGAGCGTCCAGAGGAACGCACGCGCCGGCGCGCCGAGCACGTCGCCCAGTAGACCGGGGCGAACGAGGTGGACCGCGAACGGCGCGTTGCGCCCGGCATGCTCGCGATCCAGTCGCGCGGCTTCTGCCGCCAGGCGCGCTTCGGCGGCCTCGCGTGTCACGGACGGCGCCAGAACGGCGCTCACCATCGTGTTCTGCGTCTCACGTCGCTCGAGCCAGGGGTTGCCGCGCTCGATCTCGGCCTGCATCATCATCGGGACCCAGAGCGCCGGCCTGTAGAAGATCTCGGTGCCGTGAAATCCGCGCGGCGCCACCCCGACGACGGTGAAGGGGAGATCGTTGATGCGCACGGCGGCGCCCACAATGGTCGGATCACCGGCGAAGCGCGATTGCCACGTCTCGTAGCTGAGCACGGCCAGCGGCGCATCGCCGGGTCGCACATCGTCGTCCGGGCCGAAGAACCGGCCCGCGGCCGGGCGTACGCCGAGCGCCGCGAAGTAGTTGCCGGTGGCGAGATAGCCCCAGAGCAGGCTCGACCGAGCGCGGTGCTCGACGTTCATCGGCGAGATGCGGTATCCGATGAGGTCCGCTGCCTCGTGCGAGCGGTCGCGCAGGTCCCGGTAGTCCGGGAATGACATTGCCATGCTGTTGGCCTGAACGAAGAACACCGAGTCGGGCCGTTCCACCGGAAGCGGCCTCCACAGCACGCCGTTGACGACGCTGAGCACGAAAGTCAGCGTGCCAATGGTCAGCGCCAGCGTGGCGACCGCGAGCGATGCCGTCGCGCGGTCCCGCCACATCAGCCGGAAGGCGAAGCGGAGGTCCTGCACGAGGTCGTACAGGAAGGGGAGCCCGCGCTGATCGCGGTGTGCGGCGCGCACCTGATCGACACCGCCAAACGCCTTGCGCGCGGCGAGTCGCGCGTCGTCTGGCGACAGGCCACGCGCGATGTGTTCGGACTCGAGTCGATTCAGATGGTCGCGGATCTCGTCGCTCAGCTCCGCCTCGCGGCGCGAGCTACCGAAGATACCGCGGATGCGAGCGAGCGAAACGCGAAGTGAAGTCAGCATTCTGGATCCTTGTCAGGCAACCCGTGCAGGCAACCCTGAAGGGTTGCCTCTACGTCGTCGCGTGTGGAGGCAACCCTTTCCCCCTAAACGTTGTGGAGGCAACCCTTCCCCTCCAACCGTTGTGGAGGCAGCCCACCCCCAACCGTTGTGGAGGCAACCCTTCAGGGTTGCCTACTCATTTCTCAACACCACTGCCGGATCCGTCGATGCGGCCCGTACCGCTGGAACCAGACTCGCCAGAATCGCTGCGGGCAGCAGCACGACCGGCGCCAGCACGAACGACAGCGTGTCGAGCGGCGTCACCCCGAAGAGCAGCCCTTCGAGGAAGCGCGTCAGGCCCACCGATGCAGCGAGGCCGAGGACGAGGCCGACGCCCGTCACGGTGAGGCCCTGCGCGAGGACGAGCTTCACGATCCGCGACCGGCTCGCGCCGAGGGCCGCTCGGACGCCGATTTCGCGGCGGCGCTGCGACACCGTGTAGGACAGGACGGCGAAGAGTCCCACGGAGGCCAGCGCCAGGCCGAGGGCGGCCAGCAGCACGAGGATCGTCGTCGCGAACCTCGGCCGGGCCATCGAGGCCGACACGCGGTCCGTGAGGCGATCGACGCGCTGGATCACGGCGCCGCGGTCGACCGACGCGGACATCTCGCGAAGCGAGGCCATGATCGGTTCGGGATCGCCGTTCGTGCGTACGGCCACGGAGAAATAGCCGGCAAGCGAACGCGTCGGGCCGCCGTGCACGAAGTAGATCTCGGGCTCGACCGCCTGGTCGTGCCCGTCCTTCAGCACGTTGCCAACCACGCCGATGATCTCGGTGAGGACCGCTTCTTCGCTCGAATACACGCGCTCGAAGCGGCGTCCGACAATCGGTCCACGCAGATAGCGCCGTGCGAACTCCTCGTTCACGATCAGCACACGCACGCCAGGGCGCTGATCGTCAGGAGTGAAGAAGCGCCCCTCCTTGAGCCTGAGGCCGATGGCTTCTGCATACCCAGGCGTCGCCACGTAGGTGACCGAACGCGTCATCACCTCGCCTTCGCCCGGAGCGGGCGCGATGGGAAAGCTCGTCAGCGCCGTCGTCGACACCATGGGGATCGTCGTGGCTGCCCCAGCCGCCGCGACGTCCGATCGACCGCCGAGCCGCGCGAGCATCGCATCGAGGAACGCCGCGCTCCGCTCGGGTTTCGACCCTCGCGGCATGCTGATGGTCGCCGTGACGACCGACTCGGGCGTGTACCCGGCGTCCACGCTCATCAGCCGCACCAGGCTGTGGCCGACGAGCAGGGCGCCGACAATCAGCACCACGGCAAGCGCGGATTCCAGCACGAGCAGCATGTCGCGCATCCGGCGGGCGTCCCCGGTTCGGAACCCTTCGGCGACGCCTCCATCCCCGCCACGGATCGAGGCGATCGCATCGGCGCCGGCGCTCTTGAGAGCCGGCAGCAGGCCCGAGATGAGCGCCGCGGCCAGCGTGACAACCGCCGCCGCGGCAAGCACCTGCGTGTCGAGGCGGACATCGTCGAGCCGGGGGAACTCCCGTGGCGCGACAGCCGGCAGCACCCTGACGAGCAGTGCGGCGAGGCCGGTGCCGAGGATGCCTGCCGCTGCCGCGAGCACGAGGCTCTCGGTCAGCGACTGCCGGATCAGACGCGCGCGGCTGGCGCCTACGGCCGTGCGAATCGCAAACTCGCGCCGCCGCGCGACGCCGCGCGAGAGCAGCAGGTTCGCGACGTTCGCGCACGCGACGAGGAGTACCAACGCCACAGCCGCCGCAAGCGCGAGGAGCGCCGGTCGAACCGTTGCCGCCATATCCTCCGCGAGGGGACGCGCGTGCACGACCACTGGCTCGCCCTTGCCGAAGATGAGCTCGGCCGACATCGGCCGTTCCACCGAGCGGGCCGCTGCCGTGCCCTCCGCTTCGACCTGCGCAGGCGTCACACCCGGCGCAAGCCGCGCGACGGCGTTGAACCCGAATGTTCGCCTCACGTCCGCCGCCGGCGTCGGGACCGCGTACGGGCGCCAGCAGTCCGATCGATCGCTGGGGAACTCCATGTCGGGTGTCGCAACGCCGACGACCGTGACCTGCTCATCGTCGATCAGCATCGTGCGGCCCACGGCGTCGGTCCGCCCACCGAATCGCTCCTGCCAGAGCCGATGGCTGAGGACGACGACCGGCGGGGCGCCTGGCGCCGCGTCGCTCTCGACGAACCATCGGCCGAGGAGCGGCCTCGCGCCGATCATGCTCACGAGAGATGGCGTCAGAGATGAGCCGCCTGCGGGGAAGGCCTCGTCACCGACCTCGAGGACGGTGCTCCACGTGGTATAGCCGCCGAACTGGCTGAGCGTCCGGTCGTGCCCCTGCCAGGCGTGATAGGTCCAGTGACTGAGCCAACGTTGGCCGGCGATCGTGTTGCCGCCCGGATGCTCCTCCCACAGGCGAACCAGCGTCTGCGGCTCCACGAACGGCAGCGGGCGCAGCAGCACGCCGTAGACCAGCGAGAAGACCGCCGTCGTCGCGCCAATCGCGAGCGCGAGCGTCGTCAGGGCGGCGGCGGCAAAACCAGGATTGCGCCGCAACCCGGAGACGGCGTGGCGTATGTCCTGCCAAAGGACATCCAGCCACGGCAGTCCCCGTTGATCGCGGTGGATCATCCGCACCTGGTCCACCCCGCCGAACGCCTTGCGCGCGGCGAGCCGCGCCTCGTCGGGCGACAAGCCTCGAGCCCGGTAGTCAGCCTCGAGCTCGTGAAGATGCACATCAGTCTCCTCTCGAAGCTCGTCGTCTCGGCTCGAGCTGCCGAAGTGAGCGCGAACACGGGCGAACAACACTCGGAGCGGTGTCAGCATGGCCGTTCCTGCCTCCGCCGGCCGGAGCCGGCTCCAAAGAGCCGGCCTACGTTGTCAGGTCCATGCCTTTTGCCTTGACCTGTGCAATCCGCGTTCATCTGTGTCATCTGCGTCTGTCTGTGTCATCTGCGTCTGTCTGTGCATCTGCGTCTGTCTGTGTATCTGCGTCTACCCGGTTGCCTCGGACAGGCTGATCTGCGTTACCGCGGGATCCGCTGGCGCGTCGAAGCTGAGCGTCGGCGGGCCCTGCCTGAGCCGGCCGTACTGCCACGCCGCGAGCGTCAGTACGGTGGCGGCCGCCAGGTAGGCAGGCACGCCGCGTTCACTCGCGAGTGCGAGGAGCTGCAGATCGTCGAGCTGGAACGCGAAGAGGTTGAGGGCCACGAGCGCCAGCGGCGCGACAATGCTCAGCGACGTGGAGGAGACGGCGCGGCCACGCGTGAATGGAATCGACTCGAACGAGATGAGCGCGAGCTCACTGAGAAGCACGCCGGAGGCCGCATGCATGGCGGCGATCCGCAGGGCAGGGCCGGCGCCCCACAACCACGTCCCGACCGCCGCAACCAGCAGACTCACAGGCAGGACGGCGACCACCAACATCGACACCCTGACGGCGTGCACAGTGCGCCGCCGCGGCCCGCTCATCGTCAGGCGAAACACCCAGTTGGCCGGCAGATCCGTCGGCACGGCAAACGCCGCGCGGAGGCCGCCGACGAGGAAGAACGTGAGCGCCAGCGGGAGGGCGATCAAGTAGTCGGCCGGTACGTCCAGCGGCAGCGGTCTGCCTCGTATCGATGCGGAGACCAGTCGAAGGCCGGCAACCGCAATGGCCAGGCCGAGCCAGGTGGCCATGGTGAGGAGCGGCCGCGTATTGCGGCTGAGAGTCCTGAGCGTGAAGAGGACGAGCGCCTTCGATACTGGTGACCAGACCAGGGACGCTGCCAGGCGACTCAGCCACGCGCCGACGCGGCCCGTGCGGTTCGACGCGCGCGCCTCGATGGCGCGCCGTGCATTCCAGGGCGCGGGAGCGATATAGGCCACGACTGCCGCCACGCTCACGCCGGCGAGTGCGACGAGCGCTCTTGGCGCCATGTCAGCGAAGAGCTCCGCACGGGGTCCTGCGAACGAGGTGTAGAGGCCGAGGAACCACGCTGGCGGCAGCCACGAATCGGCCGGTCCGCCGGCCGCAAGGATGGGTCGCAGGATGGCTGGCAGGATGCCGGGCAGGAAGAGAAACGTCTCGACGATCAGCAGAACCGTCGCCAGTTGAAGCAGCAGCGCCACGCGCGCTGCCGCCCACGCGCCGACAACGAAGACGAGCAGGCCGCGCAGCGTGAGCAGCGTGCAGAGCGTGAACATGCCTGCCGAGACGGTCGAGAGCATGTGGCCGGTGAAGACGCCCGTCCTGGACCCGACGACAGGATGCGTCGCGCCGAAGAGCGCGTAGACGACGGCCGTGGGTACGTTGATGGCCGCCATGAAGAGGCATCCGATCACGAGCGCCGTCGAGACCCGTGCGGCGGCAACCGTCCGGCTCGTGACGGGCAGCACGCCGAGCACCTGCTGATCCGTACGGTCGGGGAAGAGCCCGTCCCAGAACAGGGAGACGAGCAGCATGGCGGCCAGCATCGCCCACACGACGAAGAACAGCCGGTCGGCCAGCGCCCAGTCCTGGAGCGCTTCGAGCGAACGGTATTCCAGCCACGGGTAGGCGCTCGTCGTCTTGAGCGTGTAGAAGAGCAGCGGCGTGGCGGCGAGCGCGCCTCCCCAGACGACGAACTGCTCGGCGTCGATGTCGCGCGAGCCGAGCGCGGCGTCGAGCATGCGCCGGTACGAGAGCTGCACGAGCCGGCGGAACTGGCGAATCTTGGGTTCGAGGCGTGTGCGCATGGTCAATCGTGGGCGACCCTAAGTCGTGGGCGACCCTGAAGGGTCGCCCCTACACGGCCTGTAGAGAGAGGCAACCCTTCAGGGTCGTCCCTACACTTACCTGTAGAGGCAACCCTTCAGGGTGGGCCCCTACACCTACCTGTGGAGGCAACCCTTCAGGGTCGCCCCTACACGGCCTGTAGAGAGAGACAACCCTTCAGGGTCGTCCCTACACTCACCTGTGGAGGCAACCCTTCGGGGTCGCCGCTACACGGCCTGTAGAGGCAACCCTTCAGGGTTGCCTGGCGACGGTCGCCAGTTCCCGTCCAATCCCGTCCACGTTGTCGTCCACCGCGAGGCCCGCAAAGACCTGCTCGAGCGAGGCGGCTCTCGACAGCTCGCGCAAGTGCGCCACCGAGTCCTGCGCCACGACGTTGCCGTGGTGCAGGATGACCACGTCCGAGCAGACCTTCTCGACCGCGTCGAGCACGTGGGAGCTGTAGACGATGACCTTGCCCATGTCGGCCAGCGCGCGGACGAGACTCCGGAGCACCAGCGTCGCACCCACGTCCAGGCCGGAGTTGGGCTCGTCGAGCACGACGATCTCCGGGTCGTGCAGGAGCGCGGCGGCGATGAGCACCTTCTGCCGCATTCCCTTCGAGAAGGACGAGAGCGGCGCGTAGCGATCCGAATCGAGACCGAAGAGCGACAGGTACCGATCGATACGCCCGGCCACCACCGAAGGCGGCAGGTCGCGGAGGCCGCCTGCGAGATCGAGATACTCGGGCGCCGTCATGTAGCCGTAGAGGCGGGGCTCCTCCGGCACATATCCAAGGCGTGCCTGGTAGGCGACGAGGTCGTCGTGAATGCTGGCGCCGCGCCAGCGAACCTGCCCGCGTGTCGGCCGGAGCAGTCCCGTCAGGATGTTGATCGTCGTGGACTTGCCGGATCCGTTGGGGCCGAGGAGGCCGATCACCTGCCCCGGCTCCGCCGAGAAGCTGAGATCCTTCAGGGCCAGCACACCGCCGTAAGTCTTGGTGAGCCCCGTAACCGTCAGCATGATGCAGCTCCTTGACTGACCTTCGACACCGCAATTGCCGATTCGGATCAGTCGTGCCGGAGGGCGACGACCGGATCCACCCGAGCCGCGCGCCGCGCGGGCACGAGACAGGCGGCAACCGACACCGCCACGAGAAGTGCCGATACCTGGAGCAGCAAGAGGAGGCCGCCGGCGCGGACGTCGACCAGCAGCGCCTGCAGCGCCGTGCCCGCTGCCACAGCTCCGCCGAGCCCGATCGTCAGGCTGACGGACACCTGGAGCAGCACACGGCGCAGGAACAGCCACGACACCTGGAAGCGGGTGGCGCCAAGCGCCATCCGGATGCCGATTTCCCGCGTGCGCTGCGACGCAGCATAGGCGGTGATCGAATAGAGTCCCAGTGCCGACAGCAGTGTCGCCAGGACTGCGGTTGCGGAGAACGCCGTGCTGGTGATGCGCGGAATCCATCGCGAGACATACGACGCCCGCTCGAGCGACTGCAGCCTGAACAACGGAAGGTCGGGGTCGAGACGGTGGACCTCCTGGCGCAGCAGCTCGGCGAACCGCTCGGGCTTTCCGCGGATGATGATCGACGCCGTCGCAGCCGGCTCGGCGGCATGCGGCAGGTAGAGGACGGGCGTCTGTGCCGCGTTGAGGGCCTGCCGCATCGGTGGTGCAATACCGACGACGGTGACGCGCATGGGTGCGGAGCCTGGCGCGCGCTCGTTGACGATCAGCAACTGGCGGCCGATCGGATTGCTGTCGAGCGAGAAGCGCTCGACGAACTGCCCGTTGACGAGCGCCGACGCCGAGCGCATCGCCGGCTCGAGGTCTTCGAAACGCCGGCCGGCGGCCAGGCCAAGCCCCAGGGTCTCGAAGTATCTGGGCCCGATCGATACGACGTGGGCCGTAGGCAGTTGCACATCACCCGGGGCCGGGTCGGCGCCCATCACGATGCCGCGCTCCTCGCGCGACAGGAATGGCGTGCTGCCCGCGAGCGCCGCCGACTCCATACCCGGCGCGGCCGCGAGCCGCTCGTCGAGTCGGCGATAGAAGTCGATCCGCCGTTCGAGCGACGAGTATTGCGGTTGAGGCAGGCTCAGTCGATACTCCCACAGGTTGCCGAGATCCATCGTCCGATCGGCCTGGTAGACGACGTTGGCACTCTGGACGAGCGTGCCGGCAGTGGCCAGGAGGACAACGGTCATGGCCATCTCGCCGACGAGCAGCACGGACGTGCTGTGGGAGGTCCGCGCCCCTGCGGTGCCCGCGCGGCCGCCCTGGCTGAGGACGTCGCTCAGATTGACCCGTGAGAGCTGGAGCGCCGGCACGAGGCCGAAGGCGACGCCCACGAGCCCGGAGAGGATCGCGAGAGCGAAGAACAGCCGCATGTCGAGCGTGAACCGCGTCCAGTAGGGGATGCCGGCGCCGACCGTCTCGTTCGCGAAGAGGTGCATGCCGAACGAGGCCATCGCGATGGCGAGGAGCCCGGCGGCGAGCGCCATCAGAGTGCTCTCGATGAGTAGCTGCCGCACGATGCGGGCACGGCCCGCGCCGAGCGCGGTGCGCATGGCCATCTCGCGCGACCGCGCGGCCGCCCGGGCCACGAGCAGGCTGGCGGCATGGCTGCACGCGATCAGCAGCACGACGAGCGTCGCCGCAATCATCATCACCGGAGTGGTCTGAAACGCCGCGCCGAAGTACGCTTCGTTGAGCGGCAACACGACCGTCGGACGCGTGCGGTCGGCTTCGGAGACCGTCATCAGCGTGGACGAGATGGCCGCGAGCTCTCCGCGTGTCCGTTCGCCGGATTCGCCGTCCGCCAGCCGCGCCAGGATCCGGACGAGCTGTCCCCCGGCAGCTGGGGTGCTCATCGCGGGCAGCGCCGCGAGCGGCATCCAGATCTGGGTGTCGATGGGGTACATGAACCCCTCCGGCATGACGCCGACAATCGTCGCAGCCTGACCGTTGGCCCGAACCGTTCGGCCGACGATGGTGGGATCCGAGCCGTATCGGTCGGTCCAGACGCGGTAGCCGACGATCGCGACGTGCGGCGCGCCGGGGCGATCGTCATCCGGCAGGAAGTCGCGGCCGATCGACGGCCGCTCGCGGAGGATCGCGAACGTATTGTGGCTGATGAACGAGCCGGAGAGCTGATCCGTGGCCCGGGCCTCATCGCCGAGGTTGATCGGCGCGCCGACATGGGCGGCCATGGCCGCCAGCGTCGTGGAAGCCGTCCGCCACGCCTCGAAGACCGCGAACGGAACCAGCGCACGCTGCGCGCGATTGGGCTCGCCGCCGACTGCCACGAGCTCGGCCGGATCCTCGAAAGGCAGCTCGCGGAAGTTCATGCTGTAGATGAGCGAGAACATCGTGGCGCTGCCGCCCATGCCGATGGCGAGCGCGGCAACGGTGGCAGTGGTCAGCCAGCGATCGCGCGCGAAGAGACGCGCAGCGGCGCGAACGTCCTGCAGCAGGCCGTCGAGCGCGGGCAACCCGCGCTGATCGCGACAGCGTTCCTTCACCTGATCGACCCCGCCAAACGCCTTCCGTGCCGCAAGCCGCGCATCCCCGCGCGCCATGCCCCTGGCGACGTACTCGTCGGCGAGCAGATCGAGATGCACCTGCAGTTCCTCGGCAAGCCGCTCATCCCCGCCGCGCCCGAGAAGCGCGCCCTTCAGCCGCTCGAACCAGACTCGCAGTCGGCCCACCGCTGCCTCCGAATCACCCGATCAGCACCTGAGCACCCGCGCACCTGAGCACCCGCGCACCTGAGCACCCGCGCACCTGAGCACCCGTGCACCTGGGCACCTGGGCACCCGTGCACCTG
>CAZJBN010000122.1:0-14069 GCA_964543955.1 uncultured Bifidobacteriaceae bacterium | reverse complement strand
ATCACCAGGTCGATCATCAGCCCACCAGATCACCAGATCACCAGATCACCAGATCTTCAGATCACCAGATCTTCAGATTCCGCCTGCCACTCTCTCCAACAACTCCTCCACCTCCCGCCGCAGCTCCCTGGCGAGCGCCGTCGGCCATCGGCGGACGAGCGTGGTCGCCACCGTGTCGTAGTACCAGAGCGTGCCGTCGCGACCGCCCGTGAAGCGGCTCCACACCGCGTCGCCGCTGTCGCGAAAGTCGCGCGCGATCGCGCGGACGTTGTGCAGCTTGTCGGCTGCCGACACGAGACAGACCGAAGCCGGGGCGTGTTCGAGCTGCCGCAGGAACGCGGTCTTGCGCTCGAGCCAGGGCGCCTTCTGCTCGGGATCCTCGATGAGGCTGTCGCTGCAGCCGAGGACGATGTCCCCGACCTCGTCGCCGAAGCGTGCGCGAATCTCGGCAAGCCTCGCCTCGCCGCCGCCGTCCTCGACCGTGTCGTGCAGCAGCGCGCCGATGGCTTCGGCTTCGGTCGCGCCGTACTCCAGCGCGATGGCCGTCACGCCGAGCACGTGCGCGATGTACGGAATCGTCGTGCCCTTTCGCACGTCGCCGTCGTGCACCTCTCGCGCCAGCCGGAACGCTTCGTCGAGTGCAGGCGTCATACGGTGATCCCGAAATCCTTCATCCTGCGCCACAGGGTCACGCTGCTGATGTTCAGCGCGCGGGCCGCCTGGCGCCGGTTGCCATGGTATCGCTCGAGCGCCCGCCGGATGAGCGCCTGCTCGTGGACCTGGAGGTCGAGGCTGTCGTCCGGCGGCGCCGGCGGCGTGCGCCTGGCGATCTCCGGCGGCAGGTCGCGCAGCCGGATGCTCGGGTGGCGCGTGACGATGACGGCGCGCTCGATGGCGTGCTCGAGCTCACGCACGTTGCCCGGCCAGCGGTAGGCCATGAGCGCCGACATCGCCTCCGCGGAGACCGAGGCGACGTCCTTGTGCGTGCGCCTCGCGGAGCGTGCGACGAATGTCTGGACGAGCCGCGGGATGTCATCCCGGCGGTCGCGGAGCGGCGGGACGGTGATGACGAAGCCGCCGAGGCGGAAGTAGAGATCCTCGCGGAAGGTGCCGGCCTCCACGCCCGCGCGCAGGTCCCGGTTGGTCGCCGCGATGACGCGTGTCTGGACGGTGATCGTGCGCTCGCCGCCCACGCGGCGGATCTCGCGTTCCTGCAGCGCGCGCAGGAGCTTGGCCTGCACGGTCGGCGCCACCTCGCCCACTTCATCGAGGAAGAGCGTGCCGTTCGAGGCGAGCTCGAAGAGTCCGGGCTTGTCCCGCTGCGCACCGGTGAACGCCCCGCGGACGTGCCCGAAGAGCTCGGACTCGAGCAGGGTCTCGGTGAGCGCGGCACAGTTGACCGAGACGAACGGTCCGCCGGCCCGATCGCTCAGGTCGTGGATGAGCCGCACCACGAACTCCTTGCCCGTCCCGCTCTCGCCGTAGACCAGCACCGTGGTGTCGATGGGCGCCACGCGCGCGGCCAGCTCGAGCACGTCCTGCATCACAGCGCTGTCGGCCACGAAGGTCCTGGCCTTCGCGTGGCGAGCCACGCGCTCCCGCAACAGGTCGAGCTCGCGCTCGCGTCGTTCGACGCGGCGCTCGCGGCGGGCCAGCGCCGCCAGCTGCCGGCGCACCGCTGCGCGTCCGCGCTCCACCTCGCGCGACAGGTCCGCTCCCTCGAAGTCGAACCTGAGCGCCTCGGCCTCGGCGCCCCACGACCGGGCGTCGCGGCCGACGACCGTGCACGACTCGCCGCCCTGGCCGGCGCAGACCGTCTCCTTGAAGTAGATCTCGCGGGCAAGGCACGCGCTCGCAAAGCCGCTGATGTAGCCGGCAAGCGACCAGCAGACCGGGCTGTCGCTCGGGCCTGCGTGATGGACGTGCTGCTCGGCCTCGTACGAATCGCGCCACGTGATCGCGGCGTCGAATCGTCCGGTGCCGTCGTCGAACGAGAGCCGCCCCACCTCGCCGCGGACGATCCCCTCGAGCGTCTGGAGCGTGACGCCCTGCCGCACGCCGTCGAGCGGCGTCGGCCATGACGAGCGATCGCGCAGGTTCACGGCGTCGTGATAACCGTCCGCGAACCCGAACCGGAGCAGGAGCCTGCGGGCGGTGTCGGCGCCAAAGGTCCCGATGAGCTCCTTGCGCAGCAGGCCCAGGGCCGCCGCGCTCAGGATCACGACGCGCTGCTCATTCAGGCGAATGACGCCGAGATCCGGACGAAAGTCCAGGACTTCGGCAAGCTGCAGTGGTGTGGGGTCCGGCGGCATCGACACTCGACGCCATAGTACTTCGATGCTTCGGCCGACAGAGCCCGGGTTGCCGGACCTGAAGGTCCGCCCTACGAGTGGCGGATTGATCGAGCCCGGGTTGGCGGACCTGAAGGTCCGCCCTACGTGAGCGCCCGCGCGAGCCAGCGTTCGGCGTCGGTGGCCAGGGCGCGCTCAGCGGGCGTCAGCGCCGGGCTCGCGGCCGACTCGGCGAGAATCACGCGAAGGGCCTGCCACCTGGCGGCGCCGAAGCCGGCGACGATGCCGAGCGTGCCGCCGGCGTTGGCCCCATCGACGCGCAGGGCCAGCGCCGTGGTCGACCGGCTGTACTTGTCGACGAGCGACAGGCCAAGCGGCGCCTCTTCCGCCGTGTGGACGACGATCGCGACGTAGGCCGGCCGGCGGCCGGCCACCTGGCTCGCGGCCTGCGCGGCCAGCGCAACCGGATCGGCGCCCGCAAGGTCTGCAGCCCCGCGCACGATATCCCCGCCGTAACAGACGAGCAGGGCCCACACGGCATGCTCGGTCTCGATGAGCACGTCGACCCTTGCCGAGCCCGGTGCGCCGCCGGCCACCGCCGCCGGCGGAAGAGGCAGCTCGGGCCAGAGCGACACGCGCACGAGCGAGGCGGCCGGCGCGGGCGGATCCAGTCCCAGGCGCGCGTTCAAGCGTCGCAGCCAGAAGGCCGGCGGCAGCAGCTCCAGCGCACGGAACACGTTCCACGTCAGCGCCGTTTCGAGCGGCCGGCGAATCGGACCGGGGCCGCTATGTCGGTCGAGACGCAGCCGGTCGAAGTGGTGCGGCCGGACGATCAGTTCGGGGTGGCCGCACGGGTCGGCCTCGGCTGTCGCGGAGAACGCCAGGCTTCGACCGGACATTGAACACCTCGCATCCATCCACGCACGGCCGCGTGCAGGCCACCGGACAATGTTCCACCGGACCCGCCCGACGGCGGACGATCGACCGCCGGCTGGTCAGCACGGCTGCAACAAGCGCCGCACGACGCCGGCGACCTCGCGGTCGATCATCTCGAGCTGGCAGCCGGAGACCGAGAATCCTCGCGCGTAGCTCGTCACCTGACGACCGTCGGCCAGGACGACGAGCGCGTCCTCGCTGTCGAGGATCTCGTCCAGGCGCCGGCGAAGCGGATCCAGGTCGCCGAGCGATTGACGGAGTGTCATTGCCCGACAGCGCGCGCCCGCGCGGCGCCATGCCGCGCGAGGAACACGAGCTCCTCGGCCCGCTCGCCGAACATGTCGAGGGCTTCGGCCCAGAGCGACCGCGCATCGATGTGCGGGCAGTCGTCGGCGCAGTCGTCATCGACCCTGTTCTGCAGACGCCGTTCGTGAGCCACCATCGCGTCGTGCCACGCCATGAGCCGCTCGGCGAGATCGCGAGCGGCCTTGGTCCCGATCCGCTCGCCCAACACCCGGTACAGGTTCATCGTCAGACCCATCCTCTCGATTCGGACGCGACGGCCACACGGCCGACGCCAATCAGCACGGCCGCCTCGCGCAGCGTCACGCGCTCGCGATGCGCCATCTCGCGCACGCCGATCTCCACGCGTTCGAGCGCGCGATCGAGCTTCGACATCACTTCCTCGCGGGTCCATGCCAGGCCCGCGTTCCCCTGCACCTGCTCGAAGTAGCTGCACGTCACACCGCCGGCATTGGCCAGCACGTCGGGCAGCACGGCGACGCCACGGCTCACGAGCGCCTCTTCGGCCTCGGGCGTCGTCGGCCCGTTCGCCCCTTCGGCAACGAGGCGCACGGCCGGGTGAATGCGCCGGACGGTGTCGCGGGTGATCTGGCCGGCAGCGGCCGCCGGGATGAGGACGTCCACCGGCTCCTCGAGCCACGCCGTTCCCGGCAGCACTTCGTACCCGAGCCGATCGGCCCGCATCGGATCGATGCTGCCGTGCTCGTCGGTAATCCCCGACAGCTCGACGTGGTCGACGCCGTCGGGCTTGCGGAACGTCAACGCGGCGTTCGCCGAGCGGTCCCACGACGACACGGCGCGGACGGTCCCGCCGATCTCGTTGAACCGCCGGATGGCGTGCTGCGCGACGTTGCCAAAGCCCTGCACCGATGCGGTCACGTCGTCGGGAGACAGTCCCATCCGTGCCAGCGTCAACGCGAGCACGGTCACCACGCCGTGGCCCGTGGCCTCCGCGCGGCCCAGGATGCCTCCGAGCGACAGGGGCTTGCCGGTGATGAACCCGGGGAGCCGGCGGCCGCGGATCGTCTCGTACTCGTCCAACATCCACGCCATGTGCCGCGCGGAAGTCATCATGTCGGGCGCCGGCACGTCGATGTCGGGGCCCAGGCTGCCCGCGATCTGGCGGACGTAGCCGCGGCAGATGCGTTCCTGCTCCGCGAGGCTGAGGCGCCGCGGATCGCACTCCACCCATCCCTTACCCCCGCCGAGCGGCAAGTCGGCAATGGCGGTCTTCCACGTCATCGCCATCGCCAGCGCACGCACATCGTCCACGGTTCCGGTGGGCGAGAAGCGGATGCCGCCCTTGGCCGGCCCGCGTGCGTCGTTGTGCTGTACGCGCACACCGCGAAACACCCGGCGGGTGCCGTCATCCATGCGGATCGGGATGAGGAACTCGAAGAGCCGCAGCGGCTCACGCAGGAGCGCACGCGTGGCCGAGTCGAGACCGAGCCGCGCGGCCGCCCAGTCGAACTGCGCGTGCGCCGCCTCGAGCGGCGACGTGGGTCGGAGGACTTCCGGAAGTTCGGTGTGAACAGCAACCTTGGCCACGATGTCGTGCCTCCCTCGAAAAAGGTGGGCAGGCCCCGTGCAGGCCCGCGTGAGAATCAGTTGTCTGAAAAACGAGAACGAACCGTGATCGCGTCCCTGGATCAGGGACGGCCCGCTGGGCCGCCCGGCGGGCGGCTGCCGTCGAAACGGCGTGGTGGCAGGGTTGAGAACGTCATGACGGTTGTTCGGCACGCGCCAGATAGACGAGTGCTCGCACTCTGCTTTAGCAACTCGCGGGCCATGTCGCCGGCCGGCGATTTCGTTCGGGAAAGCGACGGAGCCGGACGGCAGCCGCGGTTCGGGCCGGCCCGCGCCATTTCAGAATGAAACCGAACGACTGCAGAATGCAGGAGGAGGGACCCTGATCCTGGCCCGGCTTCAGTGCCGGTGCCGGAGGTTCGAGGCCGGTATCGAGCCCCGTGGCTCAGTAGCCCGCGAACTCTTCCGTGCGAATCGAGTCGGGATCCGTGCCGAGCGCGTCGAGCGCGGCACGCATGCCCTTGACGAACCCTGGCGGCCCGGCGATGTAGTAGATCGCTCCGTCGACGTCGGTCAGGCGCGGGCGGAGGAACTCCGCGTCCATCAGCCCGGTCTCATGCGACCAGGGTTGGCCGTCCGGCTCCGTGATCGAGGCGACGAGGCTGAAGTTCGGGTTCTCGGCCTGCCACCGTTCGAGGTCCGCGAGAAACGCCGATGAGCCGGCCGTGCGGTTCGAATAGAACAACGTCAGGCGATGAGGCAGATGCGCCTCCGCCGCGTGCTTGACGATGCTGCGGAACGGCGTGATGCCGATGCCGCCGGCCATGAGCACGGCAGGCCTGGCAGTGTTCTTGTGGAGCGTCAACGACCCATACGGCCCGTCGATGTCCACCTCGGTACCCGGTGGGGCTTCGAGCAGGCTCCGCTTGAAGGCGCTTCCGGTCAGACGCGTCGCAAAGAGCAGGCGCGGCTGATCGGCCGGCGACGAGGCAATCGAGAACGTGCGGGCGGTGCCCTTGTCGTCGTGGTACTTCGGCGTGTCGAACGTGACGTCGCAGGTCTGCCCCGGCTCGAAGGCCATCGGCGCGTCCAGCTCGAAGGCGAAGCTGGCCGTTTCCTCGGCTACGTGTTCCACCGCCATCAGTCGTGCGCGCATGATGCTCCGTCGGAATCGGGCCGGGCGGGACTGCGGTCCCGCCCTCCGAAGGTCAAAGAGACTTCAGATACTCGACAAGCGCCGTCTCCTGCGCCGTCGACAGGTTGAGCGAGAAGGTCTGATTGTAGTGCTGCACGACCGCCAGCAGATCGGCAATCCGGCCATCGTGATAGAAGCCGCCCTTCTCGCGCGCGAAGAGTCCTGCGAGCGGCGTCGTCCGGTATCGCCGATCCGGCGAGCGGCTGGACCGGAAGTCGTCGATGCCGATCTCCTCGGCGGTGTGCATGTTCCAAGATCCGGCGGCCCTCTTGCCAGAGATCTTCCGCGTTGTGGCGGATTTCAGTGTCGAATGCCCGCCAACGGGGATGCTCGGACCCGGACGCCGCCACGAGGAACGCCGCGCTTGCGCCGACCGCCAGGATGCTGAGTACTCGCATCACTCACCCCCAGTAAGACGAAACGAGCTGGACACGGCCCCGTCGTTGTCGAACGAGCGATCTCAGAACTGCAGCGGCAAGTGCGCGTGACCGAGTTCCATCGTCTCGGCCTGGCCCTCTGCGGCAAACGCCTCCGTGAGCCTCGCAAGAGTGTAAGCGGATATGGCCAGGATGGCGTCTCGAACCGCGATGTCGAAGAACATGCCGGTGGAGATGAGGTTGAGAGCGATGGCCGTGAGCCACGCCGCAGCGACGTAGGCGCCGAGGCGAGTCCACGAGGTGAGAATGGCGACGCCGACCCCCATTTCGACGATGCCCACCACGTGCATGAGCGTCTGTGGGCTCATCGGCAGCATGCCTTCCGCCACCGGACTCACATACATGGTCCACGTGGTGAGCAGATTGAAGAACTTGTCGAGGCCGGCCAGCAGGGCCATCAGGCCCAGTCCGATGCGCAGGGCGAGCCATGCGCCGTGCAGGTGTCTGTCGGGTGTCATCGTCATGCTCCTGTTGAAACTGAGTGCGGGATCGCAGAAAAGGTGACAGCGGCAGGGCTGGGAACCTTTCTTGCACGGCGACACTCCAATGGGAGCAGAGGCTTCTTGAACATGAACGCGGCAGAACACCTATCGGCGGCCGCCGGGCGGCTCGACCCGGCGCATCTGACCGACGATCAGCTCGTCCGCGAGATTCGCAGTGGCAACGGCGCGTACTTCGAGCCGTTGATGCGGCGCTACAACCAGCGCCTCTTCCGCGTGGCACGCGCCATCGTCCGCGACGATGCGGAGGCGGAGGATGTGATTCAGCAGGCGTACGTCAACGCGTACCTGCACCTGCACCAGTTCGCCGAGCGCGCCAGGTTCTCGACGTGGCTGACGCGCATCACGATCCACGAGGCGCTCGGCCGGCGGCGGAAGGCGGGCCGGCTGCCGCGCGCCAGCGAGGCCGGCGGAGAGGAATCGCCCATGGACCGTGTCAGATCACCCGGACGGGACCCCGAGGAGCGAGCCTACCATCGCGAGCTCGCCGCGATCATCGAGCAGGCGATCTCGAAGCTGCCGGGCACGTTCCGCGGCGTGTTCATGCTGCGCGATGTCGAGGGGCTGAGCACGCAGGAGACCGCCGAGTGCCTCGGCCTCAACGAGGAGACGGTCAAGACGCGCCTGCACCGGGCGCGGACCCACCTCCGCCGCGAACTGACCGCGCAGGTCGGCGCCTCGGCTTCGGGCGCATTCCAGTTCAAGGGAGTCCGATGCGATCGGGTCGTGGCGAACGTGATGGCCCGGCTGTCGGAGCTCGGCGCCACGCACGGCCGGGCCTGGAGCGCCGAATGAGAGCGACCGAGAAGTACGCAGCCAATCCCCCGCCGGCGCGCTCCCGGAGCAGCACTACCTGAACAGCGGCCACGGCCTGGCGTCGTGGCTCCTGACCAAGGGACCACAAGCGCATCTGCATCTTCTATCTCATCTCGATTTCGGCCCTCTTCTTCCTCGGAGGCCTCATGGCCGCCGGCATCCGGTTCGAGCTGACCACGCCGCAGGGCGATGTAGTGGCCGCGGACACCGCATCGGCTACGCGCTGCCGGTCTTCTACTTCCTGTGGTCCCTGAAGCGGGGGCCGGTCGCCGACGCCAACCCGTGGGTCGCCACGGGCCTCGAGTGGCAGACCGCCTCGCCGCTGCCCCTCGAGAACTTCGCAACGCCCCCGCGGGGCAAACGCGAGCCCTGCATGTACGCCGTCGCGACACCCGAGGCCCTTCCGCACCGAGGCCCTTCCACACTTGCGCAGCCAGGGCCTCCGGGCGTAACGTCCACGGCCTTGGGCGCACTAGTGTCGGAGGGAGGCCTCAATGCGATACCTTGCCGGCGCCGTTGGACTGCTCGTCGTTTTCGCGCCGTCGCACATCCGCGCCGACGCGCAGGTCGCGGAGTGGATTGGCCAGTACGCCATGATCCACGACGGCCATCGCGGAACCCTGCGCATTGTCGACTCCAAGGCCGACTGCGCGACCACGCCGTGGTGCCACCTCGTCGTCACCTACACGGGCGCTGACGGCAAGCGCCTCGGCGCGCGCATCCGTCAGATCGACCAGCGCTTCCAGCACATGGCCCTCGACATCGCGTTCCCGGGGAACCAGCAGCGATTCGACGCCTACCTCATGAGCTGGGACAAGACGAAGATCGCGGGCACGACCGTCTGGGGCGGCCGCACCTTCGGGTTCTACGCCATCAAGAGCGCGCCGGTGGCGGCCATGGCTGTACGCCCGCGGCCGGATCCCGCAGGCCGCCGGCCGGCAGACACGCTGCCGGCGGCCCCGCCCGGCGGGGTGGAACTGGCCGGGTCGCCCGACACGGCAGCGGCTGCCACGCCGGTGATTGCGGCGGACGGATCGATCGAGACGGCGCTGCCCGACGGCCGCACGCGAATCACCCGCCCAGGCGTCTGCGGCTTCACCATCGTGTCGCCCGACGGCGAGAAGAGCATCGTCAGCTGCAGCCAGGTGCAGGCGGCGACGCCGCCGGTGCCGAGCGGGGCGAGCGCGGAGTGGCTGGCCACGCACGGCGAGTCGCTGCTCGAGATCGCACGCAGCCTGCTCGGAGAGAACGCCTCGACGGTGGACAATTACCTGAAGACGGCCGAATCGGCAGACACGGGCGTGTACGACCGCATCCGGCTCAGGACCGACCTCATCGCCAAGCTGACCGCGCCGATGTGAGGGACCGATGACCCGACCGCGTGTCGTCCGATCCAGCCTGATCGTCGCCGGTCTGTTCGCGCTCGCCGCCGCGGCAGCGGGTCAGGCGCCCACGCCTGCGGCGGCCGACCGACCGGCCGAGGCGCCGCGGATCGTCAAGCGTGCCATTCAACCCGACGGGACGATCGAGCTGACCTACTCCGACGGGACGACGAGGAGGACGCCGCTGGAGGGGTCGGCTGCCACGGGCGGATCACCGGCCGGCGATGCCGCATCGCCGAGCGCGCCGCCCGACTGGTTGAAGGACCCGGCAACCAACCAGCTGTTCCTGCAGGCGATGGGCGAGTACTACCGGTACCGGACCTCGGGCCTGCAGCATCGGAGCCGCGTGTTCGAGTGGCAGCTCGTCTCGTCGAAGGTCATCTTCGCGACGGTGCTGATGCTCGTCGGCGCGGGGATGGCGTTTGCGGCCATCCAGTTTCGTGCCGGCATGAAGCGGGTCCCGGGCGAGGAGGCCCGGGACATCACCGAAGTGAACCTGTCGGCCACGAGCGTCAAGGTGAGCTCGCCCGTGCTGGGCGTCATCATCCTCGTCATCTCGCTGGCGTTCTTCTACTTGTACCTGGTGTACGTCTATCCGATCAGCGAGATTCTCTGACCCCCCCGGCCTCCCTCAGCTTCCCGCGTGGCTGGAGAGGAAGGGCAGCGCCTCGGCGAGAACCGGTTCGCTCTTCGCAAAGCTGTCCGAGTAGCTGGCGCCGCTGATCTGTTTGAGCGTCACGCTCGTCCCGCTCAGCTTGCCCTCGTATTCCTTCGCATTCTCCAGGGCGTGTGTGTCGGCCGAGCCGACGAGCCAGAGCGTGGGCGCCTTGATCTCGGACGGCTCGAGCGTCGGGTACTCCACGAGCGCGCCGAGCGCAAGGGAGGAGATCGCGATGCCGCCATCCCACGCGCCGCGGTCGCCGGGCGAGAGCGTCTTCAGGTCCAGCGTGCCGGCCTTGTGGGCGTCGAGCAGCGGCTGCCACTTCGCGCGCATGCCGAGAATGGCGTCCTTGACGATCCCGGTGATCGGCGCGCCCATGTTGGCCGCGACGAGCACCGATGAGATCACGCGATCGGATCGCGCCGCCAGGTAGCGGCCGATCGTCGCGCCATGGCCGAAGCCCCAGACGTGAAAGCGCGTGGCGCCCGCCGAGTCCGCGACGGCAATGAGATCCTCCAGCACGCGATCGAGAGCGTACGCCTCGGCCGTGTCGGGTGCGCCGCTCTCGCCGTACCCCCGCAGGTCCACGGTGATCACGGTGAACTGTTTGGCGAGCGGTTCCACATAGCCGCGCTCGTTCCACGACGTGCGCGTCTGGCCGCCGCCGTGCAGCAGCATCAGCGCAGGTCCGCTGCCCGTCACCTCGTACGCGATGCGCGTGCCGTCAGGCGACGTGGCAAAGCGGACGTTCTTTCCAGCCTCTTTCGACTGGGCTCCGGAGGTCGCGGCGGCGGCCGGCTGGCTCGGGGCCGGCTTGCTGGTGTCACCGGAGGCCGGCGGTGTGGCGGCCTCCGGGCTGCTGCCGGCAGTCGCCTGCACGCAGGCCGACAGGGCCAGGGCGAGGGCAATGCCGAGAGTGGCGCGGCACGCGGCGGCCGCGCGGGTCTGATCGATCATTTCTTCCTCCGTAAGGCGGCGGTCCCACCGCCGCACAAGCGATTATCCCACCTGCACGAAGGCGCTCACCGCGCCACGGCGGCCGGCGGCAGCAGTCCGACGAGCGGCACGCCGTCGACGGACGGCATCTCGAAGCCGAGCAGGCGAGCGAGCGTGGGTGCGATGTCGATCTGCCGCACGAGCGGCAGCGGGATGCCCGCACGAATGCCGGCGCCCGAGGCGATGAGTCCGGTATGCATACCCGGCTCGGTGGGCAGGAAGCCGTGCGCGCCGAACCGGGTGGCGCCGACGAGCACGGCCCCGCCGCTCACACCGTCGGTGACGTAATACCCTTCCGACGGCTCGATGAAGAAGGCCGCTTCCGGGTAGGCGCCAAGCCCGTCCAGCTCCGTGCGCGGCACGACGCGGAAGATGCCGCGATAACGCCCATTCGCAAGCGACGTGAACGCTTCCTCCACCCGGACCGCCAGCGCCCCATCGCCCGGATCGCGCAGCCGGATCGCCGCCGCGTGCGACGCCGCCTGCCACTCGGTGACGCGGCCCCGCTCGTCGGTCTTCAACCATCCGTTGTCGCGGAGGACCACGTTGGCCTGGATGAGCGTGTGGACGCGGAAGAAGCCGTGATCGCCCGAAATGATGAACGCCGTGCGCGAACGGATGCCCGCTTCCTCGACCGCCCTGACGATCGCGCCGACATGCGCGTCGATCCGTTCGATGGCGGCGCGCGCGGCCGGCGATCCCGGACCGTTCGCGTGCTGCGCCGAGTCGGTCTGCATGAGGTGCATCATCAGCAGGTTCGGCCGCTCGGTCCGGATGATCCTCGTGGCCACGGCTGTCGCAAACCGATCGCGATCGACGGGGTTGCGGTTGTCGTTCTCGCCGAAGCCGCCGAGGTCCTTCACCACGGCATCGATGAGCCCCGGAGTGGAGTCGGCGCGCGCACGGGCGAGCCACGTCATGTCGCGCGGCGCCTGGTTGGACTCGGGATAGAGCACGCTCATGTCGGCGCCAACCGTCACCGGCCACGACACGCCCGCCGTCTTCAGGCCATGGTCCCGGGCCTCGTCCCAGATGGCCGGGACCTTCATGGCCGATCGCTCGAAGAACCACGCGGTGGATCCGTTCTCGGGATCGAACATCGTATTGCTCACGACGCCGTGCCGATCCGGGCGCACGCCGGTGGCCAGCGACGTGTGCGACGGATAGGTCATCGAGGGATACGAGACTTCGACGCCGTCGGCCGACGAACCGGCATGCATCAGCGCGAGCAGATTGGGAATCCGCAGTCCCTCGGCCACCGGATCGCGATACATCGCGGGCCGAAACCCATCGATGGAGATCACGATCACGTGGTCGGCCGGGCGGGCAGGGGGCGCCGTCGGCTGCGCGCGGAGGACGACAAGGGGCGCGGCCGTGACCGCCACGAGAGCGGCGAGCGGCAACAGAGAACGGCAGGGGCGTCGAGGCATGGTCGCGACCATTATGTCGCGACAGAAAAAGGGCGGGAGGGGCAGGCGCAGCCCCTTCCCGCCAACGGACTCCCCCCACAGGAGTCAGCGCGTCTGCCCGGGCGTAGGCACGCCCCGGGCAAGGCGGTATGAATCTACACGGACCAGACTCCAGATGCAACCAAGTGTCTCCGAAACAAGATATCTACCGACGATTGGAGACATGAGCCGCTCTCGACGGTCTAGTGCGAATGGCCGAAACTCGCCACCGTCGGTCAGCTGCGTCGGGTCGATGGGACTCCTCATCGCCTCCGCTCGAGGTGAGATCGTCAGACACGAAGTGCGTCCACCGGATCGACGCGGCTCGCCTTCCATGCGGGAACGAGCGTTGCCAGCAGCGCGACAACGAGGACAAGCGCCGGCACGGCGAGGAATGAGACGGGACGGCGCCCGAGACGCCATCGAGCAGGTTGGTGACGAGCCGCGCCAGCCCGAACGCCACCAGGAGCCCGCCGACCACGCCCCTCGCGGCAAGCGGGAGGCCTTGCCGCCCGATCATCCCGCGAACGTCGATCTCGCGCCGAGCGCCATCCGGATCCCGATCTCGCGCGCGCGATCGAGGCGTGTCCGGCGTCAGGTCGCGAGGGCCTCGGGCGCGCCGACTACCGGCGGGCGCCGCCCTTACGAATCGCGTCGAGGCTCCACTTGCCGGAACCGGCCGCCGCGAAGAAGAGGAAGAGGAAACAGTAGAGAGCGGCAAGCTCCCCGCCGTTGGCGACGGGCCAGAACCCGCGCGGCAGGTGCGCCTGGAAGTAGGCCACGGCCATTTCGCCGGAGGCGATGAACGCCACCGGGCTCGTGAAGAGGCCGAGCGCGATCGCCGCGCCGCCGAACACTTCGATGATTCCGGCAAGGCCCATCTGCGACATCAGCGGGACCGCTTCCCTCCCCGTTCCGAAACCGCCGAACAGTTTGGGAAGCCCGTGCTGAAAGAAGAGAAACCCGGCGACGATCCGGAGCAGTGCCTGCAGAGTCGAGGTGTGGCGTGCCAGCGGGTTGGTCATACCGCCTTCTACTGGCAACGCCGCCGAATCGCTTACCAGTCGACCCCTCCGCAGGCCGCAGCACCCGCTTGCTGCGGCCCGCGTTGGTCGGAGCGGCATTCGTGCGCGGTTTGCGCGGGGAGATCAGGCGGCGGCCGCGACCGCGACGTCCGTCGGTTGGAGTGCGATCGCCAGCACGTCGCCGATCGACGACACCGTGTGGAAGGTCATCTGCTCGCGCACGTCGGCCGGCACGTCTTCCAGATCCGGCGCGTTCCGCTCGGGCACGATGATCTCCGTCAGGCCCGCCGCGTGCGCGGCCAGCACCTTCTGCTTGACGCCGCCAATCGGCAGGACCCGTCCCTGCAGCGTCACCTCGCCGGTCATCCCCACCGTGCTCTTGACAGGCTGGTGCGTGAGGAGCGAGGCGAGAGCCGTCACCATCGTGACGCCCGCACTCGGCCCATCCTTGGGGATGGCGCCGGCCGGCACGTGCACGTGCATCTCGCGGCCGTCGAACGCGTGCTCGTCGATGCCGATCTCGGCCGCGTGGCTCTTGACATAGGTGAGCGC
>CAZJBN010000121.1:13626-14148 GCA_964543955.1 uncultured Bifidobacteriaceae bacterium | reverse complement strand
TCCGACAGGAGCTCGCCGAGCGACTGCAGATCTTCGGGGACCTCGTCCATGCCCTGGCAGAGCTTGTGGATCTTCTCGGCAATGGCCCAGAACAGGTTCTCGGCATGCGCGCGCTGCTCGAGTGTCAGGTAGCCGCCGCTGAACAGGTTCATCGCCATGTCGAGCGCCTGCTGGGCATCGTGATAGGACTCGACGGCGTTTCTCTGCGTGACGGAGTGCCACGTTTCGATCAGGTCCACCAGCGGCTGCTCGAAGTCGTCCTGGACCCTGGTGGGGATCTTCTCCTCGCCGAAGCCCGACGTCCCCAGCACGTTGAAGACGAGCATGCTGTGATACGCGGAGACGGCGCGGCCGCTCTCCGAGATGATGGTCGGGTGCGACACGCCTGCCTCGTCGCACACCGTCTGGATGTGGTACACGACGTCGTTGGCGTATTCCTGGAGCGTGTAGTTCATGGACGATTCGAAGTTGGTCTGCGAGCCGTCGTAGTCGACGCCGAGGCCGCCGCCGACGTCGAGGTAC
>CAZJBN010000121.1:0-13616 GCA_964543955.1 uncultured Bifidobacteriaceae bacterium | reverse complement strand
GACGTCCATGAACTGCAGTCCCGCCCCGAGCTTGGCCAGCTCGCAGTAGACGCGGCCCGCTTCGTTCAACGCATTCTTGATGATCCGGATGTGGGTGATCTGGCTCCCCAGGTGGAAGTGGAGCAGCTTGAAGCAGTCCTCCATGCCGCGCGACTTCAGTTCGTCGAGCCCCCGCAGGATCTCGGTGACGGTCAGCCCGAACTTCGAGCGGAAGCCGCCCGAGGACTGCCACCGGCCCGATCCGCGGGCCGCGAGCTTGACCCGCATGCCGATGTTCGGCCGCACGCCGACCTTCTCGGCGTACTCGAGGATGAGCTCGAGCTCGGTGTACTTCTCGACGACGGGGATGATCTGGCGGCCCATCTTCTGGGCCAGCATCGCCATCTCGATGAACTCGAAGTCCTTGAAGCCGTTGCAGATGATCGGCGTGTCGTTGGTCGCCAGCGCCGCCACCGCGAGCAGCTCCGGCTTGCTGCCGGCCTCGAGGCCGAAGCCGTACTGCGCCCCGAAGTTGAGCACTTCCTCGACGACGCGGCGCTGCTGGTTGACCTTGATCGGGTAGACGCAGCGATAGCGCCCCTGGTACTGGTGCTGGCTGATGGCCTGCTGGAAGGCTTCGTGAATCTCGCCGAGCCGGTGCTGGAGGATGTCGGGAAAGCGGATCAGGATCGGCACGGCGAGCCCGCGGAGTTGCAGGCGATCCACCAGACGTTTGAGGTCCACGCCGCGGGCCGGATCCCGGCTGGGATGGACCTGCAGGTGCCCGGACTCGTTGATCGAGAAGTAGCCCTGACCCCACCGCGGCACGTCGTAGAGCTCGGCGGCTTCGGTCAGCGACCAGGAGGCAGATCCGGGGGCGGCCCCGGACTTCAGGCGTCCGCCTGCGACTGTGTTCATCGTCGGGATCACAGAATAAACGGCACGGTCGAATTGCGAAAGATCAAAGTTGGCTGTCGGCGCCCGGTGTGACGACAGGAATGGGCGTGCCGGCCGAGTCGATGGCGACGAGCACCACTTCGGCCTCGGTCACCTTGACACGTTCGCCGCGGTGGCCGGCGCTCCAGCGTTCGACTTCCACCTCGACGTGCACCGTCACCGATGTTCGTCCCACGCGTCTGGTCGACGTGTAGAAGTTGACGAGGTCCCCGACGAAGACCGGCGCGTGGAATTCGACCTCGCGCATGGCGGCGGTGACGTAGCGATGCGGCGCCGTCTTTCGAGCCTCGACGGCCGAGGCCAGGTCGATGTGGGAGAGGATGACACCGCCGAAGATGGTACCGAGGGCGTTGGTGTCCTTCGGGAGGAGCAGAACCTTGATGGCGGGGATGCGTTCGGTCACGATCGGTACTTTACAGGGAAGGCGACCCTGACCAGCCTCCGCCAAGGCTTCCACCTTCGCCCGTCGGGCTACGGCGGACGAGACGGCGGTCCGCCGAAGCGTTCGCGAAGGCGGAAGGATCGCCTCTTCACGGGTGTTGCCGCACACGCGCGCTGTGGGGGCAACCCTTCAGGGTTGCCTGCGCACTCCGTTCGACCCGTTACACTTGTTCACGCATGATTGCCGCTTATGCCCCCGCGACCGTGTCGAACGTCGCCTGTGGCTTCGACGTCCTGGGTTTCGCGCTCGACCAGCCGGGCGATGTCGTCATGGCCGAGCCTGCGGAAGGCCCCGGCGTGACGATCAAGGCCATTCACGGGGACGCGGGCCGACTGCCGACCGATCCTTCCCGCAACACGGCCGGCGCCGCCGTGGCAGCGCTCCTCGATCACCTGCAGACCACCCGCGGCGTGGCGCTGACGATCCACAAGGGGCTGCCGCTCGAGAGCGGGATCGGGTCGAGCGGCGCCAGTGCGGTGGCGGCGGTCGTCGCGGCCAGCGAACTGCTCGAACGTCCCGTTGCCACCAGCGTGCTGCTGGCCTGCGCGATTGCGGGCGAACGGGTTGGCTGCGGAACGGCCCATCCCGACAACGTGGCCCCCGCTCTCTTCGGCGGGTTCGTGCTCGCGCGCCAGGCCTGGCCGCCGGACGTGGTGCGGCTGCCTGTGCCCGACGGACTGGCGTGTGCGCTCCTCCATCCCAGGCTGAGCGTGAAGACGAGCGAGTCGCGCGCGCTGCTTGGCGACTCGGTTCCGCTGACCGACGCCGTGCGTCAGTGGGGGAACCTCGGCGCGCTCGTGGCGGCGCTCTTCACCGACGACCTGCCGCTCCTCTCGCGGTCGCTCGAGGACGTGATTGCCGAGCCGAAGCGTTCGACGCTCGTGCCGGGCTTTCACCTGGTCAAGGCCGCCGCGCTGGACGCCGGCGCGCTCGGATGCTCGCTCTCGGGCTCTGGTCCCTCGATCTTCGCCCTGGCCGCGTCGCTCGACGAGGCCGCGCGCGCAGGCGAGGCCATGGAGCGGGCGTTTGCCGGAGCCAGCAACGCGGGCGCCGACCTGTACGTGTCGCTCGTCGGCCGTGCGGGCGCGAGGATCGTCACGTGACCTTCGTCAGCACCCGGGGAGGCGCGCCGCCGGTGTCGTTCAGGGATGCGGTGCTGGCGGGAATGGCGCCGGACGGAGGGCTGTATCTGCCGGCGCATCTGCCCGTCATGGCTCCCGAGCGCTGGCGGGCGCTCAGGGGGCGGTCGCCGGCCGAGGTCGGAGCGGAGATCCTCGAGCCGTTCGTCGGCGGCGAGATCCCGCTCCGTGACCTCGACGCGCTGCTCGAAGACGCGCTCGACTTTCCGCTTCCCGTGGTGCGGCTGGACGCCCGTCTGTGCGTGCTCGAGCTCTTTCACGGCCCGACCTTTGCCTTCAAGGATGTCGGCGCTCGCGTCCTCGCGCGGCTGATCTCCCATTTCTCTGCTGCTCGGTCGGATACCGCGCCGCTCACGGTCCTGGTGGCGACCTCGGGAGACACCGGGAGCGCCGTCGCGCGCGCATTCCACGGAGTCCCGCGCACGCGCGTTGTCGTGTTGTACCCGCGCGGGCAGGTGAGCGCCGTGCAGGAATCGCAGTTCGCCACGCTTGGCGACAACGTGACGGCGCTCTCCGTCGCGGGGACGTTCGACGACTGCCAGCGGCTGGTCAAGCAGGCGTTTGCGGACAGCGCACTGGGAGCGCGGGCGAAGCTGACCTCCGCCAACTCCATCAGCCTCGGCCGCCTGTTGCCGCAGATGATCTACTACGCCTGCGCGATGGGTATGCTCCCGGCCGGCACGCCACCGGTCGTGACCGTCCCGAGCGGGAACTTCGGCAACCTGGCCGCCGGACTGATGGTCAGGCGGATGGGTGTGGCCATCGACCGCTTCGTGGCCGCGACCACCGTCAACGACACCGTCGCGCGCTATCTCGACAACGGTCTCGTCGAGCCGCGCCCGTCGGTGGCGACGCTCGCCAGCGCCATGGATGTCGGCGATCCGAGCAATCTCGAGCGCATCCGCTGGATGTTCGGCGACGACGTGAACGCGATTCGGGCCGTCGTGTCGACGTCAGTGCACACCGACGCGGAGGTTCGGGAGGCGATCCGCGAGCTCGACGAGCGCTACGGCTACGTGGCCGATCCGCACACGGCCATTGCGTATCTTGGCGCGCGGCGATCGGGGGGCCTGTTTCTGGCAACAGCCCATCCCGCCAAGTTCGCGGAGACGGTAGAGCCGGTCGTCGGCCGAACGGTCGAGATGCCTGCCGCGTTGGCAGAGGCAGTGGCGCGGCCGAACCTGGCGGTCCCTATCGCAGCCGATCTGGACGCGCTGGCGCAATACCTGTAGGGCGGAGCGTCAGCTCCGCCTCGGGCGGTCAGGAATCGCCGTCCTGCAGGATGCGGATCGCGCGCCGGGGGACCACCCGACCCAATCCGGGTCCTACTCCGCGCGCAATGCGATGGCCGGGTCCCCGCCAATGGCGTGCCGCGCCGGGATGATGGCGGCGCCGAGCGCGATGACTATCAGCAGTCCTGCCGACGCGGCCGCCCGGCACGCGACCGGGTGTGGCCGCCACGATATGATCGCGGGATGACGGCCTCAGTGACACACGCCCCCTCCGCCACGGTTCCTGAGCGCCCGGAGATCCCGGACCGCTACAAGTGGGATACAAGTGCGATCTTCTCCAGCTGGGACGACTGGCAGGAGGGTTTCGCGAGGCTCGACGAGGCGATCGCCCGATACAAGGCCTACGAAGGCCAGCTGGCGGACGGACCGCAGGTTCTGCTGCGGGCGTTCGAGGACGGCGACCAGCTGGGACAGCTCGCGTACAAGGTCTGGTACTACGCCGCGCTGCAGTACGACCAGGACCAGCGCGACAACACCATCAACGCCCGCCGCCAGCAGGTGCAGCTGCTGATGGCCAGGTGGCAGCAGGCGACCTCGTGGTTCAACCCCGAGCTGCTGCAGATTCCCCTCGACACACTTCGCGGCTGGATGGATCAGGCGCACGGTCTCGCCGTCTACCGGTTCGTGATCGAAGATCTCTTCCGCCAGCAGGAGCGCGTCCTCGATGCCGACGGCGAACGGCTGATGTCGCTGGCGTCCCGCGTCGGATCGGTCCCCCCCGACGCGTACTCGGCGCTCTCGACGGCCGATGCGCGCTTCCAGACGATTACGCTGACGTCAGGCGAGTCCGTGCAGGTGACCTACGGCCAGTATCGGCGGCTGCTCGCCACGTGCCGGCACCAGGCGGATCGGCGGGCGGCGTACGAAGCGCTCTACGACACCTACAGTGCGTCGCTCAATACCTACGCCACGCTCTACAACGGCGTGATGCAGCGCGAGTGGTTCAACGCTCGGGCCCGCGGGTATCCGACGACGCTCGACGCGGCGCTCTTCGGCAACGACATTCCGACGACGGTCGTCGAGAACCTGATTCGCGAGACCAGGGCCGGCGTCGAGCCGTTCCGGCGCTACCACGCGCTCAGGAAGCGCGTGCTCGGACTCGACGAGTACCACGTCTTCGACGCCTTCGTGCCGCTCGTCGACTACGACCGGAAGTATCCGTACGACCAGGTCATCGACTGGATCACGGACTCCGTGGCGCCGCTTGGCGGGGACTACCAGCGCCGCGTGCGCGAGGCATTCGGCGGCGGCTGGATCGACGTCTACGAGAACCAGGGCAAGCGGAGCGGCGCGTACTCCGCTCCCGTGTACGGGGCACACCCATACATGCTGATGAACTACAACGATACGCTCGACGCCGTGTTCACGATGGCGCACGAGATGGGCCACTCCATCCACACGCTGCTCGCGCACGAGGCGCAGCCGTTCGTCTACTCCGACTACACGATCTTCGTCGCCGAGGTGCCTTCGACGCTCAGCGAGGCCCTGCTCCTGGACTACATGCTGGACCGCGCCGCCACTCGCGAGGAGCGCGTCGTCCTGCTCCAGCACGCGATCGACGGCATCGTCGGCACCTTCTACAACCAGGTGCTGTTCGCGGACTACGAGATGCAGGCGCACCGGCTGGTCGAAGAGGACCAGGCCGTGACGGCCGACGCGCTCGGCAGCATCTACGGGCGCCTGCTCGACGACTACTGGGGACCGGTCCTCGCGCCCGACCCGCGCGCGAAGTGCACCTGGGCGCGCGTGCCGCACTTCTTCCAGTCGCCGTATTACGTCTATCAGTACGCGACCTGCTATGCCTCGACCGCCAGGTTGATGCTCGACCTCCGAGGCGCGAGTGCGCCGGTGCGGCAGGACGCCGTGACGCGCTATCTCGACCTGCTGCGCGCGGGCGGCAGCGACCACCCGATGACGCTGCTCCGGAAGGCCGGCGTGGATCTCGGCGACCCGTCGACGATCCGGGCCGTCGTCGCCGAGCTCGACGGCCTCGTGACACGCCTCGAAGGCGAGCTCGGCGCGTCTGCCGGTTGACCGGCGGCGAGGGTCTACGGCTGCGGGCCGCACGAGGCCCGGGCATCGCGCCATTCGGGCTCGCTGCTGACGATACGGTCCACGGTACGGTCGCGGACGACCGGTCTCCATTTGCCGCGCGTCCAGATCCGCGTCGAGAAGCTCACGGCCTCCGCGCGGACTTCCACCTCGTACGCGTGTCCGGCCTCGACGGCGAACGTGATCGCCGCGATGCCGGGTGCCGTCGCGTTCCCGCTCGCGACGCCCGAACGCGGCTCGTTCCGCATGGTGAGCGCCATCGTGTAGGTCCCGGCCGCGAGCGCCCACTCGCGTTCCTCTGCCTCGATTGGCGTGCCGTTCAGACACAGGGGCACCAGGTGCCGCTGCCTGACCTTTACCGTCCCCGTCTGGACGCCGGCCGATGACGTCAGCACTGCCAGGGTGAGGAGAGCCGAAACCATTGGGATGAGGTTCATGAGCGTCATGGCGGAGATCCGGTCAGGCGCCTACTCGCAGCGCAGGGCGTTCAACGGGTCGATCCGCATTGCCCGCAGCGCAGGCCAGAAGGCGGCCGCGGCGGCGACCACCACAAGGAGCAGCGGAACGGCCACGAAGGTCATCGGGTCGGAGACGGTCGTGCCGTACAACTGGCTCCGGATGAGCGGCATGATCGGCAGCGCGATCAGCATGCCGATCCCCGCCCCGACCACCGCCAGCGCGGTCCCCTGGCCGACGATGAGCGCCAGCACGGACGCCGGGTTGGCGCCGAGCGCCATGCGCACGCCCATCTCGCGCGTGCGCTCGCTGACGACGAGCGACATGACGCCGTAGACGCCGATGGCGGCCATGCCGAGCGCGAGGAGCCCGAACAGGCCGACCAGCAGCAGGATGAACCGCCGCGTCGACACCGCCTCCGAGCGCAGGGTCTCCATGGTCCGCATGTCGATGATCGGAAGGTCCGTGTCGATGAGCCGCGCCTCGGCGCGAACGGTCTCGGCCATCGCGGCAGGGTCGCCTGTCGTACGCAACACGATGAACGGAGAAACGGGCGGGTTCTGAACCGACGAGATATAGAGCTCGGGCTGGGGCACTTCCTCGAGGCCGCCGTGCCGCACGTCGCCCACGACGCCGATGACCGTCGACCACGGTCCGCTCGGTGACGGTCCCGTGCGCACGCGCTGTCCGATCGGGTCCTGACCCGCGAACATCCGTTCGGCCATCGTCTCGTTGATGACGACGACTGGCGGTGCCGTCGGCCCATCGTCGGGGGTGAAGGCTCGGCCACGGCGGATGGGTATGCCCATGGCCGCAAAGTAACGGTGCAGGGCCCGCCTGAACTGCACTTCGGGCAGTTCGGCCACGGGCACGGGCCGGCCGTCGATCTGGACCGTGGTCGTCACCGACGTGCTCCCCAGTGGAATGCGCGTGGTGCCGCCCGCCGTGATCACTCCGGGCAGGGCCTCCATGCGTTCGAAGAAGTCGTCGTAGAACGCGCGACGCTCGTCGGCCGATTGCAGCCGATCGGGGATGTTCATCTGCCAGGTCAGGAGGTGCGTGGTCTCGAACCCCGGGTTGACGTGCAGGACTTCCACGAAGCTGCGCAGCAGCAGGCCTGCGCCCGTCGTGAGCGCAACGGCGAGCGCGACCTCGGCGACGACGAGCGCCGAGCGTACGCGGCGGCGACGGTGGGAGCCAGCCGAGCCGCGGCTGTTGTCCTGGAGCGCGGCCTGCGCACTCACGCTGGCCGAGCTGATTGATGGGAGCAGTCCCACTAGCACGCCTGTGAGGAGGGTGGCCAGCATCGTGACGCCGAGCACCCACCCATCGATGGAGACCTCGGCGATGCGCGGCAGGTCCGGCGGCGCGAGCGCGATGAGCAGGCGAACGCCCCAGAACAGCACCACGAGCCCGGCGAGCCCGCCGGCCATGGCGAGGAGCACGCTCTCGGTCAGGAGTTGCCGCGCCAGGTGCAGCCGACTCGCTCCGAGTGCCGTCCGGGTCGCCAGCTCTCTCTCGCGGGCGATGCTGCGCGCCAGCATGAGGTTCGCGACGTTCACTGAGGCCATGACCAGGACACCGGCAATGCCCGCGAAGAGGATCAGCAGCGCCGTGCGCACCGGCCCCACCGTCTGATCCATCGCGGACACGACGGTGGCGCCCCAGCCCTTGTTGGTCTCCGGGTAGGACTGCTCGAGCTGCGCGGCGACAGTCTGGAGGTCCGCCTCGACCTGCTCCCGGCTGACGCCGGGCCTCAATCGGCCAATGGCACCGAACCAGTGCGTGTTCCTCGTGACCTGGCCGCCGGATGTCAGCATCCGGTGCGCGGCGGCCTGCGGTCCGGAGTAGGCGATGGGAAGCCACATGTCCACCTGCGTGACGCGCGTGAAGCCGCTCGGCCCGAGCATGCCGCCATAGGGGAAGACGAAATCCGGCGGCATCACGCCCACGACCTGTGCGGTGTGGGTCGTGAACTGGATGGGCCGCCCGATGACTCCGGGATCGGCGCCGAAGCGGCGGCGCCAGTAGCCGTCGCTGAGGACCACCACGCCCGGTGGCTCATTTGCGGTGAACGTCCGGCCCAGGGCTGCCGAGCGTCCCAGCAGGTCGAAGAGCGTCGGAGTGACGAGCACGGAGAACGCGACCTCGGAGCCCGCGTCCGTCTGCAGTTCCTGTGGCGTGACGAACGTGTAGTACGCCTCGAGGCCCGTGAGCGTCGAGTTCAGGCGCTGGAAGTCGAGGAAGTTCGCCGGCGAGAGGGGATTGCGCGGCCGTCCCTCCTGTGTCGCATGGCTCCAGACATTCACCAGCCGATCCGCGTCGCGGTAGGGCAGCGACCGAATCAGCACGCCGTTGACCACGGCGAAGATCGCCGTCGTCGCGCCGATGCCCAGGCCGAGCGCGGCAATCGTCAGCAGCGTGAAGAGCGGCGTCTTGACGGCCAGCCTGAGGGTGTGGCGGATGTCGGTGCCGAGCGTGTCCCAGAACATGTGCTGTCTCCCGTCAGGCGTGTACAGGTGGGGGCGTGCCGGCGGAAACCGGAGCGATCGATGCAGGGCAACGGCGCGCTCGGCGAGGCCGCTCCGAATCGTCGAGAGCAGGAACGGCACGAGGGCAGTGGCCGCCGAACCTGCGTGCGCGGCCGCGTCCGCGCGCATCTCGGCGCCGAAGCGACGCCGAAACGCGCGCGGGAAGCTCAGGAGCGCGGCGTCGAACAGGCGCAGCCGCCAGCCCGTGAGCCGCGCATCCGGTGGGTTCGTCTTGTGCTCCTGATCGTGCATGGTGGTCTCGCTCGACGCTCGTGCTCAGGTGCGCAGGGCCTCGGCCGGGTCCACGGCCATGGCACGTGTGGCCGGCACCAGTGCGGCCAGGACCGCGGCCACCATCAGCAGGAGCGGCGCGGCGACGAGGGCCACCGGATCATGGGGCACGACGCCAAACAGTTGCGAGCCGAGCAGCGGCGCGACGGCCAGCGCGGCGGCCACTCCGATGGCCGCGCCGCCGGCGGCGACACCGAGCGCCTCGCGAATCACCATCGCCCGGACCTCGGTCGGACGTGCGCCAAGCGCAAGGCGGAGTCCCACTTCGGAGGTTCGCTCCGTGACGACGAGCGACATCACACCGTAGACGCCGAGCCCGGCCAGGACCAGCGCGAGCAGACCGAATCCGGACATCAGGACCAGCACGAAGCGGCGATCCGCGACCGACTCGGCGCGCAGGTCGTCCATGGCGCGCAGATCGAAGATGGCCATCGACGGATCCAGCGCCCGCGCTTCGCGCCTCACGTGATCGATGAGGCCCGCGGCCGGCCCTGTCGTGCGAAGCACGAGGAACGGGGAGGTCGGCGGGCTGCCCGCGTAGTCGAGGTACAGCTCCGGCAACGGATCCGCATCAAGGCTGGTGTGGCGGATGTCGCCGACGACGCCAATGATGGTCGTCCATGGGCCGGATGGATCGGGTCCCGTGCGAACGTGGCGCCCGATGGGATCGGTCGTGCCGAAAAGGCGGCGCGCGAGCGTCTGGTTGATGACCGCCACCGAGGGTGCTGTGGGCCCGTCCTCCCGTGTGAACAGGCGGCCTCGCACGACGGGGATGCTCATGGCCTGGAAGTAGTTCCGCATCGATCGGCGGAACTCCGCCTCGGGCAGTTCGCCTCTCGGGATGTCCACGCCCTCGACCTGGATGCTCGTCGTGACCCGTGTGCTCCCGAGCGGGATGCGCGTCGTCCCGCCCACGGCCGTGACTCCGGGAATGGCCTCGAGCCGATCGAGCCACTCTTCGTAGAAGGCGCGACGCGCGTCCGGGCCGGTCAGCCGATCGGGTACGTTCATCTGGAACGTCAGCAACTGCCCGGAGCGGAATCCGGGATCGACTCCGACGAGCCGCGCGAAGCTCTTCACGAGCAGCGCGACGCTGACTGCGAGGACGACCGCCAGCGCGATCTCGGCGACGACCAGCGCCGTACGGGCGCGACGTCGCCGGCGGGAGCCCATGGCGCCCCGCGCGTGATCGTTCAACGTCGAGCGCACGTCCGCCTTCCCGGCCATCATCGCCGGGAGCACGCCGATCGCCGACCCGACGATGATCGTGAGGCCGATCGTCACGCCGAGCACACGCCAGTCGGGCGACAGGCCCGTCATGCGTGGCAGCTCCGCCGGCGCCAGGTAGACGAGACCCTGTACGCCCCATCGCATCACGAGGAGGCCCAGTGCCGCGCCGGTGAACGAGAGGAGAAGGCTCTCGGTCAGGGCCTGCTGTGCCAGCCGCCCGCGGGTGGCGCCGAGCGATGCGCGCACCGCGAGCTCCCGCTGGCGCGACAGGCTTCGCGCGAGGAGCAGGTTGGCGACATTCACCGCTGCCATCATCAGCAGGACGCCTACGCCGGCCAGGATGAGCAGCCACGCCGGCCGCACGTCGCCGACGGTTTGCTCCAGCAGCGGAACGACAGTGGCGCCCCAGTTCGCATTCGACTCGGGATGGGCCTGCTCCAACTGGCGGGCGACGGCGGCCATGTCGGCCCGCGCCTCGTCGATGGAGACGCCGGGCGCGAGACGGCCGACGACCGCGAGCGAGTGCTGATTGCGGACCAGCTCGCCGCCTGCGGTCAACCAGCGCGGGCCCTCGAACGGCATCGGCACCCAGATATCCGCCGTCTCCGCGCGCCCCGAGGCCCACGGCCCGAACATCGAGCGGTACGGGAACGTGAAGTCCGGCGGCATGACGCCGATGATCGTTAGCCGTTCGTTCCCGGAGAAGGTGAACGCGCGGCCAATCACGGCCGGGTCGCCGCCCATCTGCCGCTGCCAGAACCCGTGGCTGATCACGGCGACATCGTCGGGGTCGCCGGGCCGGTAGGTCCGGCCGAGCGCCGCCTCGCGTCCGAGCAGCTGGAACAGGCCCATGCCACTCCTGAGCATGGACACGCGGCCGGCCTCCTCCTGGCCCTGGATCACCGGCGAGACCAGGAAGGAGAGCGTGTAGTCCATTGCCGCGAACGTCTGATTCATGCGGCGGTAGTCCTGGAAGTTCGCGGGCGACACCACATTCTGCGGGCGGCCCTCTGCCCTCGCGTCGCTCCAGATCATGGCCAGACGATCGGGCTCGCCATACGGCAGCGGGCGCAGCAGCACGCCATTGACCACCGTGAAGATTGCCATCGTCGCGCCAATGCCGAGTGCGAGTGCGAGAACGGCCACGGCGGTGAAGAAGGGTGCCTTCACGGCCTGCCGGATCGCGAAACGGATGTCGCTCGGAATGCGGTCGTGGAACATCGCTGGCCTTTCGTCGCGCGAGTAGAGGTGGGAGCGATGAGAAGGGAACCAGACCGCATGCCCGAGACCTGTGACCCGCTCGGCAAGGCCGGAAAGGACGATCTGGAACAGGGGGCTCAGGGTGCCCGTGGTGCCCGGAGTGCTCGAGGTGCGCAAGGTGAACTCCGCGCGCATTTCGGCGCCGAACCTGCGGCGGAAAGCCCGCGGGTACGCGAGAAGGGCAACGGAGAACAACCAGTCCTCGGCCCGATTGCGCCAGGTCATGGTCGGGCCTTGAGCAACTGTCGTGATGCGGCGGCTGCAACCTGGCTCGCCAGGCGGTCCACCTCCGCCCGCGCCACCGCGACGCCGCGATCCGTCAACCGGTAGTAGCGCCGGCGCTCGTCGTCTTCGGCGGGCCGCTCGGCGAGCTCGTCGATCAACTCCTGCTCGAGCAGGCGCGCGAGCGCCCGATAGAGGGTGCCGGCGTGGAGTCTCACGGTGCCGCCGCCGCGGGCGTTGACCTCCTGCATGATGCGGTAGCCGTGCTGCTCGCCATCGGCGAGCGCCAGCAGAATCTCGAGCGCCACTGGCGTCAGGGGCAGGAATTGGTCGGCGCGAAATCGGTCCATCCAGTCTCCGTTGCTATGTGCGTTAGGAGTATAGACGGAAGGCGGGGACGGTTGGTTGCAATCCTGGACTTGACCTTCACGCCTCTCGTGATTATGATTCCATCCGGATAGACGGATGAATTCGACCGTTACCCCGATTCTCGATCATCTTGCGGCGCTGTCGGACCCGATCCGAGTGCGCATGCTGCTGCAGCTCGAACGCCACGAGCTGACGGTCGGCGAACTGTGCACGGTTCTGCAGCTTCCACAATCGACCGTCAGCCGGCACCTCAAAACGCTGGCAGACGACGGATGGGTGGTGTCGAGGAGGGATGGGACAAGCCGGTACTACGGGATGGAGGCGGATCGGCTCGACCAGGGCGCGGATCGTCTGTGGCCGCTCATCCGGGATCAGGTCGCCGTCACGGCAGGCGCGGCGCAGGACGAACGGCGCCTGCAGGGCGTGCTCGACCGCCGGCGCGCGAAGTCGGAGGCTTTCTTCTCGTCCGCGGCGGGACAATGGGATCACCTTCGCGGCGAGCTCTTCGGCGATCGAGTCAGCCTCCTGGCGCTCGTCGCGCTGGCCGACGCGGACTGGATCGTCGGCGACCTCGGATGCGGCACCGGACAGATGGCTGCCGCGATCGCGCCTTACGTCGCGAGGGTCGTGGCCATCGACGGATCCGCCGAGATGCTGGGCGCGGCCCGCACGCGGCTGCAGGGACAGAGCAACGTGGACATTCGCCAGGGCGCGCTCGAGGCGCTCCCCCTGGACGATGGCGCCCTGGACGTCGCGGTCCTGTCGCTCGTGCTCCACCATCAGCCGGACCCGGCACGTGCGCTCGCCGAGGCCGCGCGCGTGCTGAAGCCCGGTGGACGCGTGCTCATCGTCGATATGTTTCCGCACGATCGAGTCGAGTATCAGCAGCAGATGGGTCACGTGTGGCTGGGGTTCTCGGAGGAGATGCTTCGGCGGCAGATGAGCGCCGCGGGCTTCGGACCGGCGCGCATCCGGCCGTTGCCCGTGGAGACGGCCGCGCGCGGACCGGCGCTGTTCGCGGCCACGGCCCGGAGAGCAGTGTAGAGGCGACCCTTCAGGGTCGATTTGGAGAGTACGTAGAGGCAACCCTTCAGGGTTGCCTGCAGGATCAAGGAGAGTCCGATGTCGACAGCAGTGAAAGAGATGCACGCGTTCGAAGCAGCGAAGAAGGCGGGGCGTGAGCCATTCAAGGTGAAGGATCTGTCCCTCGCCGAGTTCGGCCGCAAGGAGATCCGCCTCGCCGAGCACGAAATGCCCGGCCTGATGGCGCTGCGCAAGCAGTACGAGGGGCAGAAGCCGCTGGCGGGCGCGCGGATCATGGGCTCGCTCCATATGACCGTCCAGACTGCGGTTCTCATCGAGACGCTGACCGATCTCGGCGCCGACGTGCGCTGGG
>CAZJBN010000120.1:0-14198 GCA_964543955.1 uncultured Bifidobacteriaceae bacterium | reverse complement strand
ATGTAATAGAGGATGTAATGTCAAAACTGCTGAGCCAGCAGGAGCTGGAATCGTATCTCTGGGGCGCGGCCAACCTGCCGCGCGGCCTCATCGACGCCGGCCGGCACCCCCCGCCGCTCGTCCGCGATGCTGTCCGGTTCGGCGTCGAGCAGGCAGAGCAGGCCCGAGAAGGGCAATCGCAGTCCGCGCGGACGCCGGGCCGAGAGCGGCTACTTGGGATCGAACTTCGAGATCTTGTTGCCCTGAATCCCGAGACCGGCCATCAGGCCCTGCTGGCCGAAGATGAACGCGTAGATGTCGTCCTTCATTGTCGTGGTCGTCGTGCTCTTCGCCTTCCCCTCGTCCATGACGACGACGCTGGGGCCCACGCCGACCTCGAACCCGTCGGCATTGTCGAGCTGCTCCAGCGCCTTGGCATTCATGAAGAACATCGCGTAGCCATACGTCTGGGCCCCCGCCTGGAGGCCGAGGGATCCCCCCGTGGTTCTGTAGTAGGCGACCGTCTTCCCGTCCTTCATGAGCGCCCCCTCGCCGGATTGTCCGCCGATGCCGAGGCCCGCTTTGACGACTCTCGGGAAGACGAGGACCGCGTGCGCCTGCGCGCCCAGCGCCTTGGCGCCGGGGACCTTTGCATAGAGGGACGCCAGCGCCGTCTGAGCATTCTTGGTGATCTCCGC
This sequence comes from uncultured Bifidobacteriaceae bacterium, assembly GCA_964543955.1. Taxonomy (GTDB): domain Bacteria; phylum Acidobacteriota; class Vicinamibacteria; order Vicinamibacterales; family UBA2999; genus VFZN01. Next base: position 13,521 of record CAZJBN010000120.1, on the reverse strand, counting down.
AGCGTCATCCGCCGCGGCCGTCGCCGGGGTTCCGAGGCCCAGCGAGATGGCGAGCAGTGCGCCGGTCAGGCCTTGCGTTGTCATATGCGTCTCCTATCTCGTTGACTCGCCCTCAGACGTGCTTCGACGAACCGGGACATCGAGGAAGATAGCCGCGAGAAGGATACACCTGGTGCGCTACTTGATCGTCGCCTGGCCAGGCCACCGCGTATCGATGGGCTTGGTCGGGTCTGCGGTGATCTCCAGGTCCGCACACTGGTGGTAGGCGTAGCCGCCCGGCTGGTTGTAGACGTGATCGGCCATGAACTGGATCACCTGCAGCGTGCACGACGCGCAGGTGATGTTCGGCAGCTCGATGTCCGTCTCCCACGGCGCCATCGGCGTCTTCGGCCGCTGCGACGCCGGCTCACCAGGCTTCGGATAGTGCTGGAACAACCCGTCGGCGAGCACCGGGATCTGCGGCGGACTCTGGATTTGCCCCCACACCGAGTAGAGGCCGCGCTCGGTCCACTTCTCGGCGGCATACGGATCCGGTGGCAGCTCGGTGCGCGAATTGACGGCGAGCGCGACGCGGTAGTGACCGGAGTGGAAGATCGTCTCCTGGATCTTCAGGTGCAGCTTCGACCCGCCGGCGACCCTGGTGACCGCCTTGGACAGAATCGTCTCGTTCTGTCCCTTCGGGTCGCCGCCGCACGGCCCCACCTTCTGCGGATCGCCGAGATCGTTGGTGACCACCCACGGCGTGGGTGTCACCATCTTGAAGTGGGCGCTGGTGTCAGGAGCGAGAAGCAGCCCCGCTGTCAACAGCACCGCGAAACGTCCCGCATACGTCGTCACTGTCGCGTCCTTTCTGCAGATGACTCTGAGCGTCCTCATACTCTGCCATAGACTGGCGAGCCGCAATGCTGGAGCTCGATGGCTTCGTGCTGCAGGGCTATTTCTTCTCGAACAACGCCAGAAAGACGGTGGGGTATGGGCCTCCCGGTGGCCACCCTTCAATCGTACGCACGTGTACGAAGCCAGCGGCTGTCAGTTCCTCGATGACCACCGTGGCGGGCACGCCGTGGCCGCCGCGGTTGAGGGGAACGCCTGCCGGCCGCTCCGATCCCTTGCCGGCCGGCGCATCGATGATGGCGAGCCGTGCACCGGGCTTTGCCGTGGCGTAGAGACTCTTGTTGAACGCCGCCGGCTCCGTGACATGGTGATAGACGTTCCGCAGGAAGAGCGCGTCACAGCACTCGTCCGGGAGATTCGTCGAGGCGGCGCCGCCTTCGATCACCGTGATGTTGGTCAGCCCTTCCTTCCTGGCGTACTCCCGCGTGAGAGCCAGCGATCGATCCGTGATGTCGGTGGCATAGACGCGTCCCGGCCCGACCAGGCGTCCGAGCACCATTGTCATCGCGCCGCCTCCGGTGCCGATATCGGCGACGGTCATCCCCGGCTCGACGCCCAGCACCTCGGCGAGCTGTGGCGCTTCGAGCTCGGCCTCCCGCCGTTCCTGCGCGACCTGGCGGGCGTAGTCGTCTCCCTGGGCGTACACAGGTGCCACCAACGACAGCGTGCACACGAGGGCGGTCACGATCGACAGTTGAGTCATGGTTAGCAGACGCATGTCCCGGCCGAATAGTTGGTCGAGGCCGGCCTGACACATCGAAGCCGCTTCTCGGCTTCGTGGACGAGCCAGTCGTTGTCGTTCCGTGAGCGTTCTGGACGCCGCAACGAGCTCGTCAAGGACTCGATCATGCAGGCAACGTCGTGCATTCCTCCCGCGACACATCCAGCGCACGCAGACCGCGGCAGCGTCCTCAGAATCGAGAGGCGTCGCTCGCAAGCGCCCAGGTCAGGCCCGTCAGGCCGTGCCGGCGGAACATCGCCGACGCCTCGGCGGACGACCACTTGGTCCAGTCGGCAGCCGTGTGGCGGCCGTACCATTCTGCGGCGAAGGACCACACCTGCTGAACGGGCCGCACGTCTCCTCGCGGCAGTCCCCGCTCGGCGCTCCAGGCCGCCACCTGCGCTTCGTCGCGAAACAGCAGCATCAGGGAGCAGGTGTAGATGACGTTGTCCCACGCGTGACGCATGGGAATCGGAAAGTGCACCACGTAGTTGGTGTCGAGGAGCGTGCCGTTTACGATCCGGATCGTCACGGGCTCGTCCAGCGCACCCAGCCGCGTCTCGATGGTGGCGGTTCCTCCGGCCAGGTGGGCGACGCCGAGCGAGCACCATGCGCAGTTGCCCCACCAGCGACGCGCCCCCGACCTGACCACGAACGTCGTCGGCGCCGCCGAGAACGGATGCGCCACCCAGACCTCGTCCGACTGCGGGTGCAGCACGACCCCGTGGTTGCCTGCGAGGGCACGGAGACCGCGCCGCGCTTCGGTCTCGTCGCAGCCGAAGTGGGATGCGATGTCGCGGATCGTGGGCGGGCGCTCGGTCTCGAGGAAGCGCGAGATGACGAGGTGATGCAGGCCCGAGTCATTCATGTGGGTGCGGCCGGTATGGATTGTTCGATGACAGGCGACATGACCAATGGAGTGTAACAGCTGAATTGGCAGCGGCCGCTCCGCAGGAGTGCCCGGAGAACGCTCACCGAGAGATCTGGAGGCACCAGCGGATCAATTGATACGCTCTACCAGACCCTGTCGCTGGGATTCCTCCATGCTGACGTTTTCCGACATCGTGGCCGCCAGGGACCGGCTGGCCCCATTCGTCCCGATGACGCCCCTTCGCTCGTACTCGAGCCTGGACCAGGCCGTGGGCTCGGGTGTCTCGGTGTTCGTCAAACACGAGAACCACCTGCCGACCAACTCGTTCAAGTACCGGAACGGCCTGGCCGCCATGACGGCGCTCGGCCCCGACGAGCGCGCCCGCGGCGTCATTGCCACCACGCTTGGCAATCACGGCCAGGGGGTGGCGGTGGCCGCGCAAATGCTGGGCGTGCGGGCGAAGATCTTCGTGCCTCGCAACAACAACCCCGACAAGAACACCGCCATTCGCGATTTCGGCGCGGAACTGGTCGAGGTCGGCGACGACTACAGCCAGACCGTCGCCGCTGCCGAGCGGGCCGTTTCCGAGACCGGCATGGTCTTCGTGCATTCGTTCACCAATCCCGCAGTGGTGGCTGGTGCGGGAACCGTGGCACTCGAGATGCTCGAGCAGCAGCCCGACCTGGATGCGCTCGTGCTATCGGTGGGGGGCGGCTCTCACGCGGTCGGCGCCATCCTCGTGGCGCAGACGTTGAAGCCCGGGCTGAAGATCTACGGCGTGCAGGCTTCAGGCGCGCCGGCCGTTCACGACTCGTGGCATGCCGGCCGGATCCTGAGTGCCGGGGCGGACACCTTTGCCGATGGCATTCGTGTCACGGCGCCGGCAGGCTTCGGGTTCGAGCTCCTCCAGAACGGGTTGACGGGTTTCGTCAAGGTCAGCGACCGTGCCATCGGTCGCGCCCTTCAGACCTACCTGCGATGCACGCACAACCTGTGCGAAGGCGCCGGAGCGGCAGGGCTGGCTGGCCTGTGCACGTTGACCCGCGAGCTCGAGGGCAAACGGGTCGGTCTCGTGCTGACCGGCAGCAATATCGATCGAGCCACGCTGGCAGCGGTGCTGGCCGATCGGTCGTGCGTTGATCGGAACCCATGACCCATTGGTCGCAGCGTGCGCACGCGCGCTCGATCGGACATTGGTCACGCGCTCGTCAGCGTCTATGATCGGGTGAGAGAAGACACCTCCAGACAGTTCCGCGAGAACGACGTGGCCGAGCTCCATGGTGTCATCGGGCGTATCTGCGCGATGTGCCCCCGAACGCAGGTGTCGACAATGATCGAATCCAGCACGAGGCCAGGCCTCTGCCGCCCAACCGGCGGCGCACCGTATCGCGTGGTGCTGATACTCCTCGCGACGTTCGCCACGGGCATCACGGCGTCCGGACAGCGGACGGTCCTTCCCGAGAGGCTCGAGATCCGCGCGCTCGTGCCGGACCCTTCGCGCGGCACAGGCTTCTGGTTCGTGACGGTGAGTCGCGCCCGAGCGGACGGCCTCGGTGGATTCACCGGGGGGCTCATCCGGGAACGGGTTCGCAGCTCGGTCCGGGACGGAGCGCTCAACGGCCTGCGGATGACCAAAGAGATGCTCGAGGGATCGCCTGCGCCGTGATCGGTCCCCGGAGTTCCATCAGCGACGGATGCTCGGCCAGCTTCTGCGCCAGCGCGAGCGGCGCCGCGACGTCGTGCGTCAGAGCTCGCCCGGTGTCGATCTGGGCGAGGCCCTTCTCGACTTCGCAGATGAACCAGTCGTCGTCGTCGACCGTGCGTTCGAGTGCCTCGCGGGCCAACGCCTCGACCGATACGCCACTGCGGCCAGCTTACTTGCCAATTCGGCCGGAAGGTTGAGCTCCATGAAATCAGTGTGCAGCCATGGTCCCCCATCAACCGTGCACGTGTCGGTCTTCCCGGGAAACCAACTTCGGGGAATGAGCCAGTCCGCATCCCGCCAATTGCCGGCCTCTTCGGGGCGCTAACCGAAGGGCGCCAGCTGCTTGGGGGCGCCAGGGCAAGCAGCGCCGTGACGTCCTCGACTTGCAGACACCCGGCACCTCAGCCGAGTGGGATACGTGATGCATTCGCGCTCAGCCAGAGGTCGAACGACTGGAGCGCGGGATTCAGCGCACGTGCGACGTCGGGAGAACGGTGGCGGCGGAACTCCTCCCCGAGGATGGCGTGGTGCTCGTACATGTTTCCCATGTCGTCGGCGCCCGGAAACCCGAGCGCCCGGTAGTCGTCGAAGGGCATGTCGTGGAACGAGACCGGCACGCCCAGGTGGCGGGAGAAGGCGGCCGCGTACTCGGGACCGGAGAGCACTTCGCCGGCGATGCCGAACCGCTCGCCGGCGACCTCCGGCCCGTGCCGGAAGATGCCGTAAGCGCACCTGCCGATGTCCTCGGCCGCGATCCCCGGCAGCTTGCCGCCGCCGAGCGGCAGCGCAAGCACGAGGTTGCCGTCGGCACTCTTTCGCGGACCCTGACCGAAGTAGATGAAGTTCTCCCAGTAAAAGGCGGCCATCAGATAACTGGTCGGCGCCCCGCCGGCGGCGAAGATCGCGTCCGCCTCGCCCTTGGCATCGAAGTGCGGGACCTTGTAATTCCCCTGCAGGGTTTTCAGGCGCGGGTCGTCGAGCGGGAACGAGAGGCGCGTGTCTTCGAGCGTCGACCAGACCGCGTGCGCCACGCCCGCCGCCTTCGTCGCGCGCGCCATCGCCGCCGCCTGCTGCAACTCCCGCTCGGGCGAGAAGTGCTCCCAGAAGTTCGTCACCAGGAAGGCGCCGTGGGCGCCAGCGAAGGCGCGCTCGAGGCTTGCCGGGTCGTCAGCATCGCCGGCCACGACCTCTGCACCGGCTGCGGCCAGAGCACGCGCTTTGTCGGAGTCGGTCTTGCGCGTGATCGCACGCAGGGCAAACCGCCGTTCAGGATCGGCGAGGATGGCGCGCGCGAGGCCCCCGCCCTGCGCTCCGGTGGCGCCGATGACGGCGATGGTCTTCTTGTCGGACATGTGTCAATCCTTCTCTGGCGGTCTGTCGTCCGTCCGCGAATCCACGCCAAGTATGGCGCGCGGGGCGTGCTGCTCTATGATGGCGCCCTGGCGCTCGAGAACATATCCCGCGATCGCCCGAGCTTCTCGAACGGAGCCTGCCTGTCGCCGAAGGCTCCCAACCGACAGGTCCCACAAGACTATCGAGGCGTAGAGGACGGCGGCACGACCCCGTGGATGCGCATGTAGGTGACCAGGTTGCCGTAGTGCTCATTGCCATGTGCGATGACCATGGTCAGCTGGTTGGCACGCGCCACCTGAACCCGGTTCGGCGGGGTGCCAACCGTCAGCATCTCCAAGGCGTTTTCATTCGTCAGCCCGGCGAACACATCGTCGCAGTAGGCGAATGCTTCATGGACGGCGGGCACCAACGCCGCTTTGTCGGTGAGCTTGTCCAATCCCTTGCCGGCAGCGGGGTTGGCGCCGCCCTTCACCGCGTGGCAGAAGCTGTACTGCGCGGCGATGATGTGGCCGAGCAGTCCGGCGTAGGTCATGACCTCGGGTACTGGCTTGAAGGAGAAGTGTTCGGCCGGCATCTTTTCGGCCGAGCCGATGATGTAACGCTTGATCGACGCGTACTGCCCCTGGAGGAAGGCTTCGTACGTCTGTGGCGGCCGCGGTTGCGCGGGAGCCTGCGATTGCGCCGGCAGCCCTGACGTCGTCAGAAGCAGACAGAGGCCGGCGGAGGCGAGGGTTTCAGCGTTCATGGGCTCGATCCTACACCTGCGCCGAGAATTGAGCCGTCAACAAGGCGGTCCACCACCGCAGGTTCGCGCGCTACGGCTTCGCCGCGGTTTCCGCGAATCGCACCATCAGGACGACCGGCGTGGTCAGCGGTGCGCCATTGGCGGTGGCCGGCTGCGGCCGCCAGTCGCGAATCGCGTCCAGCGCCGTGCGGACCAGCAGGTCGGATCCGCCGAGCGGACGCAGTTCACGGAAGGCGCCGGAGTGATCGATCACCGCCTGGACGGCTACGAACGCGGCGTCCGTGTCATCGGCGGCGGGCCTCGCAGGCATCGGCGGATCGGCCAATGATGCAGCGGTCACGCCGAGCGGCCACGAGCGAGCCGTGGGTTCTCCTCCGCAGCCCGGTCCGGAGAACGTCGCGTGCACGCGGACGCCATCCAGCACGCCGTCCATCGGAAACACGGCGCCAAGGCTGCCGTCCGGCACCGTCAGCCCGGTCGCCAGGGCGGTAAAGCGAGTGGCCGCGGTAAACGTCTCTGCCGGCGTCGCCGGCTGGCCCTGAAGACTCGTCAAGGTAATGGCTGTCGGCGAGACGCGGCGTTCGCCGCATGTTTCGGCGTTGATGACGACGATGGTGCGATGCGTGCGCGGAGCGACGGCGCCGGGCGGCGCGGGCCGCGCGAGCACGCGGAACCGATCGAGCACGAACCCGGCGGCCCCGTCATCGCCCAGTGGAATCGGGGCAATAGGCCCTTTCGCCGTGGACACGGTCGCCGCCGCCAGAGCGGCCAACTGCTCTTCCGCGACGAAAGGGTCCGGCGGCGGCGTGCCCAGCTCCATCTCGCCTCCGCAGCCGAGCCCCACGGGCGCCATGGGCGGGGTGTAGTGATACCAGTCGAGAAACAGCGTCAGCGGCGCTTCGATGCCGTCGTATCGGACGGTGTACATATCGAGCACTCTGTCACCCTCATGGCGTGACGACGATGCGCTCGCGGCTGTGCGCGGCCTCGGCCCATGCCTGCGCCACACGGGACAGCGGCATCGTCTTTATCTCGATCTGGAACGTGCCGCGCACGATCTCCCGCACCAGCGCCGGCAGTTCCGTCAGGATGTCGCGACCGGAGACCGCGCCATGGCCGCTACCCATAATCTGGAGACGCGCGGAGCGGAGAAGGGCGCCCGGAATCGGCGCGACATCTCCCGCCATCGAGCCGACGTGGATCCACGTGAGCGGTCGGCTGCGGTCGGCGCGGTGCCTCAACATCGCTTCCATCCTGTGTGGGACGCGCTCGCCCCAGATGAAATCGAGCACCACGTCGACGTCCGACGCGAGGGCGCCCAGCCTGGCGTCCTCCAGCGTCACGGTGTCGGTGGCGCCGAGGGCCGTCAGCGCAGCAAGTCTGCGCTCGTCCCGGCCGGCCGCGATCACCTGTGACGCGCCCAGGTGCCTGGCGATCTGTAGCGCCATGCGGCCCGAGCTTCCGGTGGCTCCCAGTACAGCGACCTTCTGCCCGCGCTGAAACGGGACGCGGCACCGCAGGGCGAGCCAGGACGCCATGGCGGGATTCATCGCGCCGGCGACGGTGACCGGGTCGCTGTCGGGGGGCAGCTCGATGCTGTGACCGATGTCGATCACCGTCTTGTCGGCCATTGAGCCGATCTGCCCCGGCCCCTGCACGAAGTAGCGCAGGGCGCCGTCGGCGCCACGGCCCACGCCATCGATGCCCGCCACCATCGGCAGGGTGCCGGCGTTCGAGTAGTGGGTCCCGGAGGCGCGGCCTCGCGTGATGTGATGCAGGCCGGCGGCGAGCACCTCGACGAGCAACTCGTCCGGTCCGGTGGCCACGGGATCGGCGAGCTCGCCGTACTGTGGCGGTTGATCGAATGCGGTGATGACGGCGGCGTGCATGGCGGTCTCCTGTGACGAGATCGGGGTTTGACGATTCGTATTACGAACCAATATTGATACGTAACACGAACCATGTCAAGATGGCGCCGCGATGAAGCCGCCGACGTCCTCGAAGCGCGCGCCCGGGACCAGTGACGGACTGGCCGATGCCCTGGTGACGACCGCGTTCGTCACGATGGCCATCATCAGCAAGGTGGGCGCCGAGCACGGCCTGTCGCTGTCGCTGATGCGCGTCCTGGGGATTCTGTGGGATCGGCGCCCGCGCATGGCCGAGCTCGCCGACCACCTCGGGTTGGAGAAGCAGACGATGTCGGGGCTGGTCGCTCGAGCCGAGCAGCGCGGCCTGGTGGCACGGGCGCCGAATGACGCGGACGGCCGGGCGACCGATGTGTTCCTGACGCCGGAGGGCGTCAGGCTGGTCAAGCGGTTGCGGGTCCAGGGCCAGCAGGCGCTGGCCCCGATCATCGACCGGCTCGGTGCGTCAGATCAGCGGCGCCTTCAGGAGTTGCTCCTGAGCATGCTCGGCCGCCGGGAAAGTTGATATCCCGCCTTGCCCGGCCGTAAGCACGCGCAGTCAGCCGTGAGCGACGCCCATCCGCGACGCGGCGATTGCGTGTTGTATCGGCGACGAGCTCCTGATAGAGGGCCTGGAACTCTACACGCCGGTCCGGATCAGGTGCCCGCCTGGAGCGGAACCCGGTCGGCTGTACGAGGACGACGTGCTCGAACGGTCGCGCCGCAGCCTGTACACGCGCGTTCACGCGGTAGCGCACCGGGCCGCACTGCATCGTGACAATCGGATGATGCCCATCCTTGCGCACCACAGTTGCCGACAACCCCACCACGAACTGCGCCTTGGCCTGTCGCACGACGGACTCGAAGGTGTGCGCCGACAGGTGGTGGCACTCGTCAACGATGACGTGGCCGTAGTCGGCGACGAGGTCGTCGACGACGCCCTTCTTGACGAGGCTCTGTATGACGGCGACATCAATCAGGCCTGTGGTTCGCTTGCGGCCGCCGGCCACACGGCCGATCGACTTCGCCTGCATACCAAGGAACGTCGAGAGTCGCTCGACCCACTGATCGACGAGCTGCCGTCGGTGGACCAGCACCAGCGTGTTCACCCGACGCTTGGCGATCAGCCATGCGGCAATCACGGTCTTTCCGAAGGCCGTCGTCGCCGTCAGCACGCCTGTGTCGTGCAATGCCATCGCCTTGGCGGCGGCCAACTGCTCGGGTCTCAGTTCGCCGGCAAATGTCACATCCATGGGCCGACCGGCCTCACGTTCGTCACGAATGACGACGCGGATGCCGAGCTTCACCAGTTCGGCGCGGATGTCGTCCAGGCAACCGCGCGGCATGCCGATGTGCTGCGGATGGTCCTCGGCGCACGCGATGACGCGCGGCTTGTCGTACGTCGACAACCGCATCGCCTGTGCCTTGTAGAACTCCGGGTTCTGGAAGGCGGCGATCCGCAAGAGACGGTTCCGCAGCCCTGCGTTCAGGCCGTCCTTGGCGATGTAGATCTGATTGGCGTGGACGAGTTCCAGGATCGCGGGCAACTCGCCGACGACCATCGCCTCGCGCCGACGCCGCGAGGGTGCCGTCGTCCATGGCTCCTCGTCGCCATCTTCCTGCGGGGGCAGACGCACGCCCAGGACTCGGCCACGGCGTTCTGCGTCCTGAACGATCGATTCGACCTCTGCACGACCGATGCGTCGCACGCTCGCCAGGAACGCCCACTGGTCGATCCATGGCACAAGCTCGTCGTCAACACGCTGTTGCCCTGGTCACGCGGTGCGCGCTGCAGGGGCAGCGCGATCAGGTTCCCGAAGCCGCCCTGAGGCAGGGTGTCCCGGTTCGGGAAGAGGCGGTCGTAGGAGTCCAGGCCGATGTCTGGTCGGTTCTCCATCGCCTCCGTGAGCAGGTGCGAACCGAGCCGGCGCGCCAGCGAGGCGGAGATGGTCTGCTCGAAGAACAGCCACACGTGTCCGCCACGCCCGGAGCGCGATCGCTCGAGCGCGGCGGCAAGGCCGAGGCGTCGGCAGCCGCACACGAAAGCGACTGCATCAGCTTCCCATCCAGCCTTGTCGAAATCGACGGCCAGGAAGTAGCAGGTCTCGTCGAGCAGCATCGGATAGACGCCGACGACAAACGGCTGATCACTCGCGTCTCGCCCGGACAGATGCCATCGAATGACATCGTCGGTGACCGGGAGGAAACGGCGGTGCGGACACACCGCGCACTTGATCCTGGGCTTCTCGCAGATGCCCTGCACCCACTCGTTCGCGCAGGCGGGCGCATAGCCGGACCTGCCGGTTTTCCAGCTTTCGAATCGCCGCGGGTAGACGTCTTCGCGGCCGCGGAACAGCGACCGGAAGAGGGCTATCTTGGCCGCTGCCGGCGAATGCTGGCTGAGTGCCTGAGCGCCCGGGTCTGGCAACGACGTATGCGCCTGGCTGCTCGACATGGACACCCAGCCTGCTTCGACCTGCCCAAGGGGCTCAGGCGGGCCTTCTGACTCGCACCTTCCTGAGCGTCGCTGTCACCAGACAACCGGACCATGTGTCGACCGCTTCGGTCCGAAACAGACTCGCGACTCTCTCCTGTAAGGCAATGCGACCAGGCTGCGGAAGCCGGACCAACAGCAGACCGTGGTGGGTCCCTGGCGCGTACTTGCGGGCGTCCGAGAAGTCGAGGTCCTGGGTCACCAGAAATCGGCCGTCGGCTTGCGCCGTGCGCCACACGACGTCGTCGTCCTCGCCGCCGATGCCCTCCGCCGGAACGGTATCGACGTCGTGCCCGAGGGCTGCCAGAAGCGGCACCAGCCCGGCCGGCAGGTTTTCGTCGAGCTTGATCCTCACCGCACGTGGGCTGCGCCGACGGGGAGATCCTCCTGCGCCGAGGCGGCGGCAAATGCGATAACGGCGCGGACGTCTGCCTCCGTGAGCGTCGGGAAGTCTTCGAGAATCTCAGGGGTCGTCGCACCCTCTGCGAGGCTGGCGAGGACGGTTCGGAGCGTGACTCTCGTGCCCCTGATGACGGCTTCGCCGCCGGAGACGTTCGGGCGGCGCTCGATTCGCTCGTCGTAGTTCATCATCGTTGCCTCTGCGGCCATTCTACGCCCGCGCGACTATTTCGCGAATCCGTGGCGGTCGTTCCGCGAGGTCCTGCGCGCCGTGGGTTCTCACTACACCCACGTGGCCATGCAAAGAACCCATGTGGCCGGAACACGCCTGTTTTCGCTCGGCAATCGAGGCGATTCTTGGTGGCATTGCCCGCGATCGCCCGCGAGAACCCACTACGCCAAGCTAAGTTGTTGAAACGAAAGGATCAGGATTTGGCGGAGAGGGTGGGATTCGAACTCTTCCAGCGCCTTTAGAATCTGTAAGTTACGAAAACCCCGTTGCCGCCGTCGCCATGAATGCCGTCGATGCCGTCGGGCATTGCCCGCCATAGCCCGCTGGCCGACACGGCCGGTGTGCTGTCTCCTCGGGCCACAGGAATCGAGTCAGCGTCGAGGACTGTGTGCCGCCAGCCTTGTCGCGAGGCACGCGCCGACTGCTTCGTGTGTCAGCACCTGTCCGGTGTCGATCTGCACGAGCCCTACCCGCACTTCGCGAATGAACCACTCGTCGTGGTCCACCAAGCGCTCGACGGCCTCGCGCACTAGTATCTCAATCGACACGCCGCGCCGCGCCGCCGCGAGCGCGTTCTCCAGATCGGGAGACAGGTGCACGTTCATTGCGTCTCGTGTGTCGACCGGAACCGAGGCCGTGGCCTACGATCGACTCGCGAGCCGCATCGCACGTCGGCGCGCCATGGCCGCCTTCAGATCGCAGTTCGCCTGCATGTGCATCCAGAACTGTGGCGTCGTCTTGAAGAGCTGCGCCAGGCGAAGCGCCGTGTCGGCGGTCACGCCACGCTTACCCCTGACGAGCTCGTTGAGCCGCACGGTCGAGATCCCCAGCTTCTTCGCGGCGGCGGCCTGAGTCATCTCGAGTGGCTTCAGGAACTCCTCGAGAAGAATCTCTCCGGGATGCACTGCGGGACCCAAGCTCGAGGCATCACGCGAGATGCTCTCAGTGGTAGTCCTCGCAGCAGACGTCGTGCGCATCATGCCCCTCCCACCAAAACGTGATCCGGTATTGCTGGTTCACGCGAATGCTGTGCTGCCCCTTCCGGTCGCCAACCAGCGCCTCGAGGCGATTGCCCGGAACAGCCGCCAGGTCGTCCAGGCGCTGCGCGACGTCAAGCATCGTCAACTTCCGATGCACAGTCGCCCAGATGTCGCGTGGCACCCGCCGCGCCGCCTTGCTGTTTCGCCCTTCCCACAAGTCCGCGGTCGCGGCGTCCGCGAACGACCGGATCATGGCATCACGATATACGGATACCGTGTACCAGTCAAGGCACTTAGGTTCTAACGACTTGGGGTTGGCGGAGAGGGTGGGATTCGAACCCACGTGCCCTTGCGGACAAGACGCTTTCGAGGCGCCCCCGTTACGACCACTTCGGTACCTCTCCGCTCTGGCGGGTACGTGCGAGCCGCAGGAACCATCAATTATAGCAGCCCGACCGCATGGATGGCGCACGCGGGCACCACCCACCCCACGCTGTCGAATTCCTTCGCCCACTTCGCCGGAATCGGCCCCCACACCCGATTCGGTCGAACTTGTCCAGCCTCGATCGACGTCTCAGTAGGTGAAGCGTGCGCAGCGCGCACGACGCCCCGCACGGGCGGTCGGCCCTTCACCGAAAGGATCCACGAATGCGAAAGCTCGTCGTTGCCGCGTACCTCACGACCGACGGCGTCATGCAGGCGCCCGGCGGTCCCCACGAGGATCGCGAAGGGGGATTCACACAAGGCGGCTGGACAGTGCCTTACTGGGACGAGGAGATGAGCCGCGTTGTCACGGAGCGGATCCACCGCGCCGGCGCACTGCTGCTCGGCCGGCGCACCTGCGAGATCTTCGCCGCACGCTGGCCGCGCGCGGCCACCGAACCGGTCGCCGCCAGGCTCTACAGCCTGCCCAAATACGTCGCATCGACGTCCGGGGAGGTTCCCGCGTGGCACAACGTCACCACGCTCTCCGACGATCTCTACGACGAGGTGGCCAGGCTCAAGTCCGGCGTCGGCGGGGAGATCTGGTCCATCGGGAGCTGGCGCCTGGTCCAGACGCTGATCCGCTACGACCTCGTCGACGAATACCATCTCTGGACCTTCCCGATTCTCGTCGGTCGCGGCAAGCGCCTCTTCGGCGACGAGACCATGCCCTCGTGCCTGGAACTCGTCGAGACACAGACGTCCCGGACGGGCGTGGTCATCAGCCGGTACGCGCGGAT
>CAZJBN010000119.1:11588-14233 GCA_964543955.1 uncultured Bifidobacteriaceae bacterium | reverse complement strand
CGCCGTCCGGCTGCTGTGCGGCCGGCAGGTACACCTGCGGCTCGCTCTCGCCCTCGAGACCGCGCACGCGCACGTCGCCGGCAATGCCGACAATGGAGCGTTCGGAGGACGCAATGGTGAACTGACGGCCGAGCGGATTCTGCCCCGGCCAGTACTGCCGCGCGAACGATTCGCTGACGACGGCCACCATGGCGGACCGGGAGGTATCGCCCTCGTTCAGGTCACGGCCCGTCAGGAGGGGCGTGCCAATCGCGTCGAAGTAGCCTGGCGTGACGAAGCGAAGGCTGGCATAGTGCGGCGTGGCATCCGTCGCCGCGCTCCCCGGCATGACGACCGGCCAGATGCCTCCGCGCATCACCATTGGCAGGAAGCTGGTGTAGGCCGCACCGGTGACGCCGGGCAGCGCCTGCACCTCGTCGATCACCTGCCGGTAGAAGGCGACCCGCCTGTCCGTCGTTCCGTACTTCCGGGGCGCGAGGCTGGTGCGCAAGGTCAGCGCGCCGTCCGCTCTGAAGCCGGGATCCACGCTCTGCACCCGCCACAAGGCCTGGATGAGCAGGCCGGCCGAGACGAGAAGAATCACCGACATGGCCACTTCGGCGATGACAAGCCAGGAACGTGCGCGCTCGGTCTTGCGGCTGGTGCCCGCGCGCGTTGGGCTTGCGAGCGTCACCGCGCTGGTCCGCCGCGCCACGCGCCACGCAGGCGCCAGGCCGAAGAGGAGTGCGGTCAGGATGGTCATTGTGGCGGCCAGCCCCAGCATGCGGAGGTCGAGCGCGGGGGTCTCGGCGACAGGCAGTACCGTGGGCGCGAGCCTCGCGACGAGCGGCATGGCGGTGACGGCGACGCCCATGCCAAGCAGGCCGCCGAGCGCGGCGAGCACGACGCTCTCCGTGAGCATCTGCCGCACCAGGCGATCCGGGCTTGCACCGATGGCCGTGCGGATGGCCATCTCCGTCTGGCGCACGAGCGCCCGCGACAACAGGAGGTTCGCGAGATTCGTGCTGGCAATGAGCAGGACGCACAGCGAGGCGCCGGCGAGCGCGAGCAGCAGCATGCGCGGCTGCATGGCGATCTCGTCGCGCATGCGAACGACCGCTGCGCCCGTGCCGGCGTTCTCTCTGGGGAACTGCCGTTCGAGGTTCGCGGCCACGAGCTGCAGTTCCGAGCGGGCCTGCTCGATCGACACGCCTGGCGCGAGTCTCGCGATCCCGCGCAGGTAGTTGTTGTTGCGATCGTCGTCGCCGTTCTCGTCCGCGAAGACGAACGGGATCCAGAACTCCGTGGTGCGTGCGGGGAAGTAGAACGCCCGCGGCATCACGCCGACGACGGTGTAGGACGAGTCTCCGAGCGTGATGCTCCGGCCGAGGACCTGCGGGTCCCGACCGAAGCGCCGCGTCCACAGGTTCTCGCTGATGACGGCCACCTGTGGCGCGCCCGGCGTGGCATCGGCGGTCGTGAGTGCGCGCCCGAGCGTGGCCTGGCGGCCGAGCACCTGGAACAGGTCGGTCGTGACCCACGACCCTTCGAGGCGCTCGGGCTCGCCCGCGCCGACGAGGTTGGCCGCGGTCGCGTTGTAGGCGGCGATGCCGTCGAACGACGAGCTGAGGCGTTTCCAGTCGTGGAAGTTCGGAGGAGACAGTTCCATGCGCGAGTAGCCCCGCGCCGACTGGTCCTCGTAGAGCTTCACGAGCCGATCGGCGTCGGGGAACGGCAGCGGCCGGAAGAGCACGTGATCGGCCATCGAGAAGGCCGCCGTCGTGGCGCCGAGGCCCAGCGCGCAGATGAGGATGACCGTCAGCGCGAAGCCGGGGGACCGCCGCAGGGACCGCACGGCGTGGCCCAGATCGTGCCGCAGGATGTCCCAGTGCACGCGCGCCGCATTGACGACGATGTCGCCGGCGGCCGTCGTCCAGAGCGAGAGTCGTTGGCCGGGACCCGTCGCGGTTCGCCAGCGGCGGTCGAAGATCGCAGCCATCTCGTCGCCGTACTCGACGCGAAAGGACGCAGGCAGCAGGCGGAGCAGCCGGCGGTAGGCGCGCATGGAACTGCTATGCGGCCCGGAAGGAGGATGCTGTTCTCGCTGTGGCAATCGCATAGCGGTCCTGGCCGCGCGGAGCGCGGCGAGAGATACAGGCAGACCAGCCAGGGACCGTACGGGACATCGAGCGCCCTGGGCTGGTCAGACCCGCTTCGGGATGAGGCCGCTCGCACGTGCCATGCGCACGAGGTCCGCAAGACGATGGGCCTCGGCTGCAGCGACACTGCGGCCGAAGGGCGTGATGCGGTAGTACCGTCGCCGCTCGTCGTCCAGCTCCGGCGCAGGCCGCTCGCGCGTCTCGACGATCAGGTCCTGATCGAGCATGCGTTGGATCGTCCGGTACAAGGTAGCCGGACCGAGCGTCACCTCGCCGCCGGTCCGCGCGGCGACGTCCTGGATGATCGCGTAGCCATGCCGGTCGTCCTCGGCCAGCGACAGGAGGATATGGAACGCGGCTGGAGGAAGCGGGAGCAGGGAGTCGGGATCGGGCATGGAAGTCGGCATCACACTCAACTTTCGGTTCGGGGCAAGCACTGGGCAAGCACTGAGCACTCGAGCACCCTGGGCACCTCGAGCACCCGTGCACCTGTGCACCCCGGGCACC
>CAZJBN010000119.1:8646-11488 GCA_964543955.1 uncultured Bifidobacteriaceae bacterium | reverse complement strand
CGGGCACCCGAATCTATATTATCCGTGGATATAGTTACGATGGATAGGCTTTGCGGGTTCCACTCGAGACCGTGACGGGAGCGCCGGCGTTCCCGCCATAAGATGGAAACCGTGCGCTCGCGTGACAGGCCCGCGGATCCGCCACGACGGGGAGTCGTTGCATGGATGTTCGAGAGATGCTGCTGTCGCCGTTTGCCTACATGCCCCCGCCGGGCATCCTCGAAGGTATTCCGGCCGCCGTGGCCGCCGCGCCGGTTGCAGGTTCGACGCACACGATTGTCGAGATCGTCGCGCACCTGGACTTCTGGCAGACGTGGTTCCTGGATCGGTGTCGTGGGACGGCCACGCCCATGGCCGACACGGCATCGAAAGGATGGCCCGCCGCGGCCGAGGCAGACTGGGATGCAAGGCGCGACTCCTTCCTGCGGGGTGTCGAGACGGCAGCGGCGCTTGGCGCCGAGCCGTCAGATCTCGCCAAGCCCGTGACGCCGGCCATCGAGTTCCCGCCGCTCGCGCATCACACCGTCGGCGACGTCCTGACCCATCTGGCCATTCACAACGCCCATCATCTCGGTCAGGTCGTCACGCTCCGGCAGATGCTCGGCGTCTGGCCGCCGCCTGGCGGCAGCTTTACGTGGTGAGAAAAAGGGGTCAGGCGTCTTTTTTTCTCCGACTGTGTCGCAGAAAGAAAGACGCCTGACCCCTTTTTTCTCAGCCGACTGCTATCCAGACGACCAGCGCGACGAGGACCCCGAGCACGGAATCGACGACGTAGTGATACCGCCCCAGAACCGTCGCGATCGTGATGCTCGCGGCAAGCAATAGATAGACGGCCCCCGCGCGGGGCATGACCGAACCAACCGCAAGCGCGACGGCCACCGATCCCGCGGCGTGCCCGCTCGGGATCGTGTTGACGCCAATGCTGCCGACGCCGAGTACCTTCAGGCTGAGGCGGCGCACGATGCCGTCTGACGAATCGGGATGAGCCGGCTCGATGGCGCGCGGCGGGCGCGTCTGCAGCCACGGCAGCATGCCGTAGCTCGTAAACTCCGCGAGCAGCACGACCACCCAGTACATCCCGATCGCCTCCCGGTGCCCGCCTGCGAGGAGCGTGACCGCGCCGGCTGGCACGGCCACATAGACGCAGAGGTAGGCGAGCTCGAAGTACGCGCGTACGGGAGACGGCGCCGCGTAGTACCAGTCCATGATGCCCGTTCGATGGAGCAGCCGTCGATCGATGTCGATCAACGCGCGCTCGACGTTCGGCATTGGAGCGATGAAGAACCGGCCGGACAACCAGTACCCGCACAGAAGGACGAGCGAAGGGAACAAGGCATCGACCAGCGGCAGATCGCTGGCGGCCGCCGCCAGTCGTGGCAGGGCGAGGCTCCCGGCAGCGGCAGCGACAGCCCATACCCGGGCGCCCGCGAATCGCCGGAAGACGACCGCCGAGAACGCGAGGTAGCCGAAGTACCCGATTGCGATCGAGGGCCACTCCATCACGCCTCCTGGCCGCGCCCGCAGTCCAGCCGCGCGTGTCGGGCAACCCTGAAGGGTTGCCCCCACATATCCGCCCCCACATATCCTGCAACCACACATCCCGTCACTTCGCTCATCCCAGAGCAGCCCACTCGGGCAGAATCATGGACATGTCGGTCATCCGCGAGCTGAAGCTGACGGTACGCCACCTTGCGCGGTCGCCGGGTTATACCACGGCCGTGCTGGTCACCCTCGCGCTCGCCATCGGCGCGACGACGGCCATTTTCAGTGCCGTGTATGCCGTCCTGCTGCACCCCACGCCCATTCGCGAACCATCCCGGCTCATCGTCGGGTGGGGGATGAGCCCCGCGCGGTCGGAAGGACTCATCGAGCTGACGTATCGCGACGTCGAAGCGCTTGGCGCGGCCAGTCGGACCGTTTCGAGCGCGGCCGCCGTTGGCGCCTCGACATGGACCACCGTGCTCGACGGCGAAGGCGATCCGGTCCAGCTGGCGTACGCGGGCGTGTCGGGCACGTTCTTCGACACGCTCGGAGCGGCGCCGCTTCTTGGACGGACGCTGCGTCCCGAAGACGATGTGCCGAACGGGCCGAGCGTGGTGGTGCTGAGCCACGGCGCATGGGTCCGGCGTTTCGGCAGCGACCCGACCATCGTCGGCCGCACGCTCAGGCTCGATGAGCAGGTGCAGGAAGTCGTCGGCGTCATGCCGCCGGGCTTCGACTACCCGCGCGGGACGGAGCTGTGGGCGGCGCTGGCGCCGGGCCTGTCCGCCGCGGGCGAGGCGTGGAAGACCGACGTTCTGGCCAATGTCGGCATCCTGTACCTCGTTGGCCGCCTCGAGGACGGCGTGACAGCGAGCGAAGCGGCCGCGGACCTCACGACAGTTGCCCAGAACCTGGATCGCCAGCGGCCCTCGCCACTCATCGGCGACGCCGTTGTCGTCACGCCGTTTCTGGATCACGTCATTGGACCGGCGCGCCAGGCCATCTGGGCGCTCTTCGGCGCCGTTGGTGTCCTGCTGCTGATCGCGTGCGCCAATGTCTCCGGGCTGATGCTCACGCGTGCGTCGCTCCGGTATCGAGAGCACGCCGTTCGCACGGCGCTGGGCGCCACCACCCGGGACCTCGGACGAGGCTGGGTCATCGAAGCCGTGGCACTGGCCGTAGCCGGTGGGGCGCTCGGGCTGCTTCTGGCGCAGTGGCTCACGGACGCCATCCTGTCGCTGGCGCCGGACGGCATTCCCCGCCTGGTCGAGGCGTCCATCAACCTTCCGGTGGCGTTCTTCGCCCTGGCGGCCACGCTCGCGACGGCGCTCTTCTGCGGCATCGGCCCGATGCGCGAGGC
>CAZJBN010000119.1:3155-8546 GCA_964543955.1 uncultured Bifidobacteriaceae bacterium | reverse complement strand
TACCTGCGTCCGCTGGCGCTCGGTCCGATCGGGCAGGGCACGTGGGTGCTGCTCGAGGGACAGCCCGACACGCCGGATGCCAGGTCCGGCAACCCTCACCTCAACTACCAGGTGGCAACGCCGGGCTACTTCGGCGCGATGCGTATCCCTCTGCGGCAAGGCCGCCTGTTCACCGAGACAGACGACGAGCGCACGGAGCGCGTGGCCATCGTCGGCGAGAGCACGGCCGGCCGGCTGTGGCCGGGAGGGGATGCCGTCGGCAAGCGGCTGCTCATTCCGACGTTCAATCAAGGCCAGGGTGGGCCCTCCAACGCGTGGCGGACGGTTGTGGGCGTGGTCAGCGACGTGCGCTACCGCGGAATCGGCGAGGTGTCGCTCGACATCTACGATCCGGCGGCGCAGTCCGCGCTCCCCGCCACGGATCTGGTGATCCGGACCGCCGGTGATCCGCTCGCACTCGCGTCCATCGTGCAGGAGGACGCGCGGCGCCTGGAGCCGCGAGTCCTGGTAACCGGCATCACGACGCTCGACGCGATCGTCTCGCGCGAGATGGCGCCGTGGCGCTTCAGCGCGTGGGTGTTCTCGCTCTTCGCACTGCTGGCGTTCGCGCTGGCCATGGTCGGGCTGTTCAGCATCGTCAGCCTGGACGTCGCGCATCGACGCCACGAGTTCGCCATTCGGATGGCCATGGGCGCCACGCGCCGGGACATCGCGGCCCGCGTCTACCGCTCGTCGCTGGCGCGCGCAGTTGCGGGAGGCATTCTCGGGATGATTGCCGCCGCGTTGTCGACAAGCGTCCTCCGCTCGCTGTTGTACGGCGTGCCGCTCCTCGACTGGCCGACCTACCTGACGGTCGCCGTGCTGGTCGGCCCGGTCGTGGTGGTCGCGTCCTACCTGCCGTGTCGCTCTGCTGCTGCGGCAGATCCGGCCAGCCTGATGAAGCGCGGATGACGGATCGGACCCGAGCGCTCAGGTGCACCGGTGCACCGGTGCCCAGGTGCTCAAGGTGCTCAGGGCTTGCCCGCCGTAGCTGGCAGTGCGACGCCGGCCGAGCGAAGGCGGTGCTCAGGTGCTCACCGTCGCCGCATCCGCCGGCACGCGCACCACAATCGCGGCCACGCCGAGCAAGGCAATCACCACCGCCAGCAGAAAGAACATCCCACGGTAGCTGCCCGTCCGCTCGACGCTTGCCGCGAGGAGCAGCGGACCGACCGCTGACGCGAGCACCGTGATGGCCTGCGCGCCACCCTGTATGCGCCCGAGGTGCCGGCGTCCGTAGACACGCGGCCAGACGCTGAAGAAGAGCACCATGACGAGCCCGCCCCCAAGGCCCATCGCGACCGCCCAGGTCATCACCTGGGGAATCGTCGTCACGGCGGGCAGCGCCGTCAGTCCCGCCGCCAGGATGAACATCGATCCGGCAAGCAGCCGCGCGAGCGAGACGCGTCCCGCAAGCCACCCGCCCAGAAAGTTGCCCGCGAGCGCCGTGATGGCGGTCACGACGAGCGTCTGGTAGTAGACCTCGGGACCGAAGCCGCGCTCGAGCAGGATCGATTCGTTGAAGAGCCCAATCCCCGACGCGACGAGCCCATAGAGCGCCGCACCGAGCGCGAAGACCCAGAACGCCGGTGTCGCAACGGCCGCGGTCCACGTGTAGCCGCCGGGTTCCACCGCCTGCACTGTCGTTCCGGAGCCCGTCGCTTCACCCTGCGTGTCAATCGCCGCTTCGCGATCGACCGCTCCATCCGGCCTCAACCCCATCGACTCGGGACTGCGTCGCACGACCATCAACGCCAGCGGCACCAGACCCGCCAGCAGCGCAACGCCCACCCAGAGCCACGCGCGGCGCCATCCCGACGACTGCACCATGCCGCCGACGAGCGGAAACGCCATCATGAACCCCACGCTCATCGTGATGCTGTAGACGGCCATGGCGGCATCGATTCGCCGGACGAACCACTGGCCGACCATCGCAAGGCTGACGACCGACAACGCGCTCTGGCCGAGCGTGCGCGTCAACGTCACGAGAATCGCGAGCTCGACGAACGATGTCGCGCCGCTCATCAGCACGACGACGAGGCCGAGGGCCGCGGCGACAACGGCGAGCACGAGCCGACTGCCGAGACGGTCGATGAACCGGCCAATCCCGAGCGCGCCGAGCGCGCCGATGAGCGTGGCCCAGAGATTCAGCTGCGCGTAGGCGACACGGCCGATGCCGAGATCCGCCATGAGCGCCTCGGTCACCAGGCCCAGGCCCTGCGTGCGCCCGGGGAGCGTGCCCACCATTGCCGCGGCGGCGGCGAGAAGCACCCACCAGCCGTAGAAGACCCGCGCGCGAGTCGAGCCGACGGCTGTTGCAGTTCCCGTCACCATGTCAGTCGAATGTACCCGTCGCCGGCCGGGCACGACAAGGGCGGGACGGATTCATAGGTGCCCGGGTGCACGGGTGCTCAGGGTGCCCAAGGTGCTCAGGTGCACGGGTGCCCAGGTGCCCGAGGTGCCCGGGTGCACAAGTGCCCGGGGTGCCCGGGTGCACGGGTGCCCAGGTGCCCGGGTGCCCAGGTGCCCGAGGTGCTCAGGTGCACGGGTGCCCAGGTGCCCAGGTGCACGGGTGCTCAGGGTGCCCAGGGTGCCCGGGTGCACAAGTGCTCAAGGCTTGCCTCGCCGTAGCTCGCACTGCGAAACCAGGCGAGCGAAGGCGGGTGCTCAGGACGGCGTGCGGTCCATTTCCTCGAGCGCGCGGATGCCCATCCGCATCCCCACGCGGAAGGTGACGACGCTCAGGAGGACGGCGCCGAAGAAGCACAACGGGACGAGCAACTGCTGATACGCGGGCATGGGCGCCCGCCGGAACCGCTGGAACAGGTAGACCGACGACGGCCAGCCGACCAGCGCGATGGTGACGAGGACGAACAGGACGGCCAGGATCATGAAGGCCACGCCGCCGTAGGAGCCTGCCACCTGGCTCGGGTTGTCCGCCGCAAAGCGCGGATAGCGCGCGCCCATTCCCGTGGCGAGTCCCACCAGCGCGAACGCCATGAAGAAGATAGCCGCAGCCGACACGCGTTCGAGGAACGGGTCGACGCCGAGCAGCTTATTCCCTGCGATGATCAGGCACTCGCTCAGCAGCAGAACGGGCACGAGTCCCGTCCAGAACTTGGACCACAGAAAATCGCGCATCGGCACCGGCGACGTGCGGATGATCCAGAACGACCCGCCCTCGGCCGATACCATCGGGAACACGAAGCGCACCGCGACGGTCGCCATGACGAATCCCGCGAGCCCGAGGTTGAGGAACGCATACAGGTTGCGGATGACGCCGCTCATCGACGGCACCCGGTCGAGGTCGAGCGCGCTGAAGTTGTACAGATACACGAGCATCAGCGCGACCAGCAGGAGCAGCTGCGACCACTGGCTCACGTCGCGCAGGAAGACCTTGAGATCCTTGACCAGCAGCTGGCGCCGCATGGCGGAGAGCGGCAGCACGTTGACGACGCGATCGATGGCCAGCCACCGGGCGAAGCGGACCTTGCGCGCCTCCTGCGCCTTGCTGAAGCCGTCGAAGTGCCATCGCGCGAAGACGGCCGCGGCAGCCACGACCAGCGCCAGCGCCGTGGTCCAGAGCGCGGCGAAGTGCAGCAGGTCGTGGGACCCCTGGAGGCTGGCGAAGAGCGTTTCGCCCGCCCAGAACGACGGCAGGACTGGCGTCACCGGCGACTGCAGCGTGGCGAAGAACGCCGTGACCTCCGGCATCGACTCGACGCGAAGCAGCCGCTCCGGCTGGATGAAGCGCAGCAGCAGGACAATGCTCGCGGCAAAGAGCAGGCCCATGAGCATCAGGATGTCGCGGGCGCGCCGGGCGGGGAACACGTTGACCAGCAGCAGCGTCACGGCCGAGCCGATCGCGACGGGAATGACGGCGAACGGCACGATCGTGAGGACGGCCGTCAGGTAGAACGACGGCGGCGCGCAGCGTGCGAGGCCGACTCCCGCGAGCACCGGCACGAGAAAGACGACGACCATCCAGGACGATTGCGCGAGCGTGCGCGCGAAACGCGCGTGAAAGAGGCGGCGCTCGCTGACGGGCGCGGCCAGCAGCAGGCGCAGGTCGTCGGAAAGGAAGAACGTGGACAGCGACGTGACGATGCTGCTGAAGGCGAGAAACGACAGGAACGTGAGGAAGAGCCAGGAGAGGCCCAGGCGGAGGAGGTAGTCGCCGAGCTCGGCGTACTCGACGAGCCGCAGCGTCAGCCAGAACGATCCGCCGAAGATCACGCCGGCGACGAGGATTGCCACCCCGCCGAAGAGGACGGCCCTTGTCAGATCCCCTTTCTCGCGACGCCGCGCGCGGTTCTGCGAGGACCACAGCGAGGGCAGCAGCAGGTAGGGGAAGGGAACCGCGGCAGGCGACCCTGAAGGGTCGCCTCCACCTGTCATCTCAGACAACTTCGTCGATCTCCTGCAGGCCGCTTCCGCCCGTGAGCTTCAGAAAGACCGGCGTCAGCTGTTCATCGTCACTTCCCGCGAGCTGCCGGAGATCGGCGACGGTTCCGCTTGCGATGATCCGGCCTTTCAGGATGATGCTGATGCGGTCGCACATCTCCTCGGCGACCTCGAGCGTGTGCGTGCTCATCAGGATGGCCACGCCGCGCTCGCTCATGCGGCGGAACACGTCCTTGATGAGCCGCGCGCCGCGCGGGTCGAGTCCGACCATCGGCTCGTCCACGAGCACGGCGCGGGGGCGGTGGAGGAACGCCGCGCTCATCACGAGGCGCTGCTTCATGCCGTGCGAGAAGCTCTCCACGAGCTCGTCGCGCCAGCGTGCCAGCTCGAAGAGATCCAGCATTTCCTGGATCCGATTGCCGATACCGCTCCCGTCGATGCCGTACAGCCCGCCGTGGAAGCGCAGGAACTCGCCGGCCGTCAGCTTCTCGTAGACGAAGGGCCGATCGGGGATGAAGCCGAGCGACGCCTTGGCCGCTTCGGGCTCGCGTGCGAGGTCGTGCCCGTTCACGGAGACGGTCCCCGAGGTCGGCTTGAGCAAACCCGCGATGATGCGGATCGTCGTCGTCTTGCCGGCGCCGTTGGGCCCGAGGAATCCGTGAATCTCGCCTGGCTGGACGTCGAGGCTGACGCCGTCCACGGCCGTGAAGGATCCGTACCGCTTGACGAGGCCCGAGACGACAATCATGGGCGGTTCCGACAGGTAGCCGGCAGGCCGGAGTGAGACGCGAGCCGGCCTTCCTCCCTCGCCGCGGTGCTGCTGCCCCGCACGTCGAACGACCAGCATCCGCTGGTCTGGCGATGAGGAAGCGGTACGGAAAGCGGGCTCATGTCCGTCGGCTGACGCCCGACGAGCACGGGCGACGCGCCTGGCGCAAGCTCGAGATC
>CAZJBN010000119.1:0-3055 GCA_964543955.1 uncultured Bifidobacteriaceae bacterium | reverse complement strand
GCCAGCGCGCGCGCGGCCTCCTCGCGGATCTCGGGAGCATTGCTCTCGATGAACGCTTCCGGCCCGAGGAAGGTGTCGAGATCGGCCGGACGTGGCTCGGCCTGCAGCTCGCGCGCATCGGTGAGCTCGATGATGTTGCCGTCGACCTGCTGGCCGCCGCCTGCGAGGCGCGCCAGATCGAGGTCCACGCCCTCGAGCCGGAGGCGGACTCGCCGGACATCGCGCGGCTCGTCGATGCGAACCTTCGACACGGGGACGACGGCCGAGGCTTCGAGCAGATCGACCTGCACGTTGCGCGGCACGGCCATGGCGGTGGCGCGCTCGGAGGGTTCGGCAACGGTGAGGAGGCCGAGCGGGCTTTCCTCGCGGACCACTTCGCCCGTATCGGTGACCCACGCCGTGGTCGAGAGCCCCGCGAAGGCGAGCGTCACGCGAAAGGCCGGCACCGGGCGTTCGCCGACGCGCACGACCTCCCGTCCTCCCACTTCGATCGTCACAGGCGCATTCCTCATCGTCGCCGGGTCGAACATCGTCCACTCGTGGCGGGCGCCGGCCGCCAGGCCTTCGCTTGCGAGGCGCCGGGCCAGGCTCAGCATCAGCGCGGGCGGCTCGGCGAGCGTGCGTGTCTCGGTGCGGGATGTGCCTCCGCTCGTGATCGTGAGCGAGAGCGTGAGGCCGTTCAACGTGCCGCTCACCGAGACGGGGCCCGTGCCGGGATCGAGGGAGAAGTCGAACGACCGGAGCTCGAACGCGCGATCGACACGGGCCGTGGTGCGGATGATGGCGGGCGTCGTCGCGCCGAGGAGCGACATCTGCAGGCGCCCGTCCTCCTGCAGCTCGAACCCGTCGTCTGTGGCAATGGTCTGGCCGACCGTGAAACCGATTTTCTCGCCGCGATAGTACACGCCGCGCCACTGGGCTTCCGACCCGTAGCGTGCCAGGTCCGTGGCGAGGTTGGCGGCGGAGGCCTGGATGTAGGAGCGATGGATGAGGACGGCCATCGACGCCGCCCAGGCGATGAGAACAGCGTAGGAGAAGAGGCGCGCGATGCGCCTGGGCACTGGATGGATCAGACGCACGACGCTTTCAGTGTATCGGCGCCGGCGGGCGGCTCCTTAGCGGCCATTCGACCGTTCCTGCAGGGCGCTCCCACAAAATTGCTTGACAGCCCATCCACGTCGCGCGTCTATAGTCCATTCGAAAGACAAATATCCCTCAGGCGCGGTTCATGAACTGACGCAGGTCCCAGTATTTGGTCGGTAGCTCTAAAATGATTTGACCAGTAGCAGAACTTG
This sequence comes from uncultured Bifidobacteriaceae bacterium, assembly GCA_964543955.1. Classification (GTDB taxonomy): domain Bacteria; phylum Acidobacteriota; class Vicinamibacteria; order Vicinamibacterales; family UBA2999; genus VFZN01. The sequence continues at coordinate 1,760 of CAZJBN010000119.1, read as the reverse complement.
AGTGGTCTAGTGATAACTATTTAGTCCTTTAAAAAGACAATGGCCGGACTCAATCCCTCACGCTTCCGGGTCGCCACGCGCGGGACGTCGCGCGAGATCAACCGGAGCATCGTTCTCAACCTGGTCCGGGCGCACCAGCCGATTTCGCGCGCGGACCTCGCCCGCCAGATGGGCGTTCGCCGCGGCGGGATCTCGCTCATCGTCAACGACCTGCTGGCCGACGGCCTGATCTTCGAAGGGGCGACCGGCGAGACCGTGCGCGGGCGTAAGCCCACCTTCCTCTACATCGACTCGCGCCGCCGGGCCGTGGTGGCTGCCGACATCCGGGCCAGCGAGACGTTTGTGATGCTCGCGGACCTGATGGGCACGCCGCTGACCGGCGCCATCGGCCTGCCGACGTCGCGCGATCCGCAGGAGATGGCCGCGGCGCTCGGCGCGCGCATCAAGCGGCTGCTGGCCGACCATCCCGAAGTCGACGCCTGCGAAGGCGTCGGGGTTGTCGTTCCGGGGATGGTGGAGCACTCCACGATGACGGTGCTGCACGCGCCCACGCTCGGCTGGCGGAACGTCAACCTGCGCGACCCGTTGTCGGCGGCAACCGGCCTCTCGGTGCAGATCGAGAACTCCGGCCGTGCCTGCGCGCTCGCGCAGGCCTGGGCCGTGCGAGACGATGTGGCGGCGGCGCCGGGGGACCTGGTGTTCATCAGCATCTCGGATGGTCTTGGCGTGGGCGTGATGATCCACGGCGAGGTCCTGCGCGGGCGCCACAACATCGCCGGCGAGTTCGGCCACGTGCCGCTCTCGATCGACGGCCCGCGATGCTCGTGCGGCGCGAACGGCTGCTGGGAAGCCTACGTGTCGAATCGCGCCACCCTTGCCCGCTACTTCGGGCGGCCGATGGACGCGGACGGGCCGATGCCCGTCGAGCGCCGTCACTTCACGATTGACGATCTCATCGCGCGCGCCCGTGCCAGAGATGCCAAGGCCGCCGCGGCCATCGAAGCCACGGCCCGTTACCTCGGGCTCGGCCTCGCATCGGTCATCAACGCGCTCGATCCGGCGCGCGTGTACATCGGCGGCGAGATCACCCAGGCGTGGGACCTCATCGAGCCAACCGTCCGTGGCGCGATGGCCGAGCGCGCCCTCACGCCGGCCGCTGCCGACACCGACATCCGGCCGGTCGCGTCAGCGGAGTTCCCGCGCCTGAGAGGCGCCGCCGCCCTCGTCGTCGCGCCGGCCTTCGCGGTGCCTGTCGTTGCGTGAGCGCGCATGAGGAGTCGCGTAGCAAAAGCTATGTAGAGGCAACCCTCGAGGGTTGCCTTCGGACCGCCTTGAAAGTGAGACGTAAGTGACGATTCATTCGATTGACCACACCTCGTGCATCGTACGGAACACGGCCGCGCAGAAGGGGCGCACCACGTCGGTCGCGCCAGGGCTGGCGGCAGCACGACACCTCCACTACGGCCGCATCATCCTCGACGGCGGACCGGACGCCGAGCCGTTGACATTCGGCACCGGCGAGCTCGAAACGGGGCTCATCGGCATGAAAGGTCGAGCGATGGTGCGCGTTGGTGGCGAAGCCTTCACGCTCGGACGCTACGACGCGCTCTACATGCCGCGCGAGAGCGAGGTCCAAATCGTCCCGGGGCCGGATGGCTGCGATCTCGCGGAAGTGAGCGCGCCGGTTTCCAATCGCCACCCGGTGCAGTTCGTGTCATTCGACGCGGTCCAGAAGGATCCGGGCCTGCACTTCGTCGCCG